>JAGCFC010000161.1 GCA_017650325.1 Salinivirgaceae bacterium
AACAGGTGATTGAGACCAAGCAAGGTCCGCTTGCCGATGAATTACTGATACTCAACGATCTGGCGCAGAAAATGCGCAAAAAACGTTTCGCTGCCGGTGCCATATCGTTCGAGCGCAGCGAGGTGAAATTCAAACTCGACGAGGAGGCCCGCCCAATCGGCGTCTATCTGAAAGAGCAGAAAGAGGCCAACCAACTTATTGAGGAATTCATGCTGCTGGCCAACCGCAAGGTGGCCGAGTTTGTGGGCAAACCCGCTGAGGGCAAGGGCAAACGCACGTTTGTCTATCGTATCCACGGCGAACCCAACAGCGACAAACTGACCGCTTTCGCACAGTTTATCAAGCGGTTCGGTTATCAGCTTCAGACAAAATCGAAAAAGAAGATTGCAAGTTCAATAAACAATCTGCTCACCGACGTTAACGGCAAGGCGGAGCAGACGGTGGTCGAGACGCTGGCCATTCGCACAATGGCGCGTGCCGAATATTCCACCAAGAACATCGGGCACTACGGCTTGGCGTTTGACTATTACACGCACTTCACATCGCCCATTCGCCGTTACCCCGACATGATGGTTCACCGTCTGCTGGCGCACTATCTCGAAAACGGCAAAAGTGTCGATGCCGATGCCTACGAGGCTATGTGCAAGCACTCGTCGGAGATGGAACAACTTGCCACCAGCGCCGAGCGCGCGTCGATAAAATACAAGCAGGTTGAGTTTATGAAAGACAACGTGGGCAAGATTTTCGACGGTGTGATTTCGGGCGTTACGCAGTGGGGCATCTACGTGGAGCTGAACGACAGCAAGTGCGAGGGCATGGTCTCTGTGCGCTCACTGACCGACGATTTCTACGAGTACGACGAGGCCGAATTTGCGGTCATCGGACACCGCACCAAACGCCGTTACACCATGGGCGACAAAGTCTCAATCCGCGTCATTGCCGCCAATATGGAGAAGAAACAGCTCGACTTTGAGATGGTGAGGATGGAGATAGATTTTTGATAATTGATACTTTCCCTCTTTATTCTAGCGCCGTAGGTGCGAGAGATTGGTAGAAAAAACGTTCAAAATATTCTTAGCGTGCCGTAGGTACGCTACTTTTCTTTTTGTTGTGTACCTACGGCACGCCAGATGGGTTTCGGACATGCACGATTCTACCAATCTGTTGTTCCTATGGGACAAAATCGGCTATTTTTTGGCAAGAGCTATGAGTTAACAATCAAACGCCTCGTGCGCCTCAATCCTAACTCCTAATTACACATTGAAGCGGAAGTGCATAATGTCGCCGTCCTCAGGCTCGTAATCCTTGCCCTCGATGCCGATTTTGCCGGCGTCGCGGCAGGCCGATTCTGAGCCAAGCGTCACGTAGTCGTTGTATTTTATAACCTCAGCGCGGATAAAGCCTTTCTCAAAATCGGTATGGATAATGCCGGCGCACTGTGGAGCCTTCATTCCGGCTTTGAACGTCCAGGCACGGGTTTCATCGGGACCTGTAGTGAAATATGTCTTGAGATTCAACAATTTGTAGGCGGCTTTTATCAGCTTTGCCACGCCCGGCTCCTCAAGGCCAAGGTCGCTTAGGAACATCTGGCGCTCGTCGTAGCTTTCGAGTTCGGCAATGTCAGCCTCGATGGCTGCGCCGATAATCAGCACGTCGGCATTCTCGCCCGCAACGGCTTTCATCACCTTTTCGGTGTAGGCGTTTCCGGTTTTCACCGACGACTCGTCAACGTTGCAGACATAAAGAACCGGCTTGTCGGTGAGCAGGTTAAGGTCGGTGAGCAGTTCTTTTTTCACGGTGGCGTCAATCTCAACGGTACGTGCCGATTTGCCCTGCATAAGGGCCTCGCGGTATTGGGTAAGCAGCTCGAGCTGTTTCTGCGCTTTTTTGTCGTTGCCAACTTTGGCAATCTTCTCAACCTTCTGAATACGGCTCTCAACAGTCTCAAGATCTTTGAGTTGCAGTTCGGTGTCGATAATCTCCTTATCAGAAATCGGGTCAACCGGTGCACCGCCTTCACGAACGATGTTGTTGTTGTCGAAGCAGCGCAGAACGTGGATTATTGCATCAGTCTCGCGGATGTTGGCCAGGAACTTGTTGCCAAGGCCTTCGCCCTTGCTGGCGCCCTTCACCAGTCCGGCAATGTCAACAATCTCGATGGTTGTTGGGATGATGCGCTTCGGATTGTCGATGGCTGCAAGTTTGTTCAGACGCTCGTCGGGCACGGTAATCACGCCCAGGTTAGGCTCGATGGTGCAGAACGGAAAGTTAGCCGCTTGCGCCTTGGCGTTCGACAAACAGTTGAAAAGTGTTGATTTGCCCACATTCGGCAATCCTACAATACCACATTGAAGTCCCATTTCGTGTTGATTTAAAAATTTGCGCAAAAGTAGTAAAAATGAGTAAAGAGGAAAGTATAATGAGTAAAGTGTAAGAGTTGGAAATGTGGGGGCGTGGCGTGCCGCACCCGATAGCATTACCGAGAAATGTTGAGTTTTGTCGGAAAACCAGTTATATTTGCATGGAAAACATGTTAAAACCATTGTTTATGAAAACATTGAAAGAGATTTTCGGTTACGTGCTGGGGGGTGTTTTGTTTGTGGCTTTAATACCATCGATAATGTGGTTTGCATCGGGGCAGCCCGATATATTTCCAATTGAAACTGTGCGGCTTATCATAGCTATTGTTCTTGCTGCTGCCGGATTGTTCACAAGCGTTTGGTCGATTGTGTATATGCGGTGCAAGGGCAACGGCAACCCTATGGATGCGTTCGGGCACGAGGTTGCACCCCGCACAGTCCATCTGATGACCGATGGCCCATACCGCTTGAGCCGCAACCCAATGTTGACGGGCACATTTGTCTATTTGTCAGGCGTTTGCGTTTGGTTGTGGACATGGCAGTCGGTGGCTGTTTTTGTCATTTTTATTGCAATAATGCTCATTCAAGTTCGTACGGAAGAGAAACGTCTTCGTCGCGATTTCGGCGATGAGTATGAGAACTATTGCCGCCGCACAGGGCGTTTTTTGCCATTTTAATTTAAAATGGTGATCTATAGACATTTCAGTGTTGCCAACTTTAAAAAAATTCAATCTTCAAACTATTTATCCAAAATTATGGGTTGACGTTTGAAAAAAATGCGCATATTTATTTTTTGGTTTGACAGAGGCCTGCCCGATGGCTCAAAAGCCTCTGCATATTGATTTATAGACAAAACAGAAATTTATGAAAGTCAGAATCCGTCTAAGTTTCAGAGTGCTCGGGTTAGTTCTGGGTACTGTGTTTGTGGTCATCTTCTTTGCTGCTCGAATAATCAGCAACCAGTTCAGTTCATCGATAATTGAGACAGTGGAGAGTCGCGACAATGCCATACTCGAAGAAATTTCGACTACCATTGCCAACATTACCGACAGCGAATACAAGAAACTGACAACCCTCAAATCGGTTGTTGAATCGACATTCTCCGACAATTACTCCGACAACGAGAATTTCTACAGGAGCATTGTCAAGAAACTATGCGATAACAACCGGATGGTTGCCTTCTCGTGGCTAAGCTTCGACAACGGCGCCATTACCGGCATAAGCGACGGACGGCATCTTATACGATCTGAAAACGCAACGTTCGGAGTTGAGACCAAGAGCACGATCATCGATTACGATTCCGACAACCTTTCCGACCCGTTCTATCCTGCATTCAAAAGCGGCGCGGCTGTTCTGACTGAGCCAGTGTCGTTTTTGCAGGACGCGTCGTCAACAAAAAAATATCTGAAGGTGTCAATCACCGTGCCTATCGAGCATAAAGGCAAGGTTATTGGAACAATCGGAACCGACATCAACCTCAATGCTTTGCGCCAGTTGACCGACTCCATCTGCGAGGCTAACAACAAGTCGATAACATTGCTTTCGGCCAACGATTTGGTAATAGATTATAAAAACCCCGATCTTATCGGACTGCAGTTTGCCGAAATCGACTCTGTAATATCGGCAGCCGATACCAGCAGCGAACAGAATTTTTCTATTAAGGACGTTCTGGGCAACGACAGCATTTTCTGCTCAACGCTGACTGTGGCCCCGGCTGGTCTGGACAACTATTGGAAGATTATAACAACCACTTCGATGGGCGAGATCAACGAACAGCTCGGAGACTCACTCACGTTTGTGACAAAAGTCATAATCTTCGGACTTATTCTGCTGGCAATAATAATTTTCATCCTTTCGGTGAAGATTGTAACCCCCATCAACAAAGTCAATTCCATAATCAAGAAACTGTCGCTCGGTCAGGTCGACGATGCTTTGAAAATGGAAGTTGAAAGCAACGATGAGCTTGGTCAGATGGCCGACTCGTCGAACAAGGTTGTTGACGGCCTGCTGCAGGTAACCAAATATGCTGAGAATATAGGAAACGGCAACTCCAATTACAACTTCACACCATTGAGCGACCAAGATGTTCTGGGCAACGCAATTATCGAAATGAAAAACAGTCTCGACCGTGCCAAGGCTGAAGAGAAGGACCGCCGCGACGAGGAGGGGCAGCTCAACTGGGCTTCGAGCGGTATAAACCTGTTCAACAAGGTGCTTCGTGTCGATAACAGCAACATAAAGACTCTCGGCGAGGAGATAATTAAGAATCTGACTCTCTATCTCGACTCGCAGATGGGTGCTCTCTATATTGTTCCCAACGACCGCGAGGGTGTCGAGCTGGTGGCTCACATCGGGTTCGACAAGGATAAGACAATCAAGAACGGTTTTGTTGAGCCGGGACAGGGACTCATAGGCCGGGCCTACCTCGAAAAAGAGACCATATTTATAAGCGAAATAACTCCCGATATCGACAAAATCGGGTCGGGACTCGGCCAGGCTTTGCCTAAATCGGCGCTTGTTGTTCCGCTGCTCTATAACAAGAACCTGACGGGTATTATTGAAATCTATTCGTTTAAGGTGCTGCAGCCATATCAGATATCATTTGTTGAAAAACTGGCCGAAAATATCGCCTCAACCATTTCAACAGTGAAAATCAACGGCCAGACCGCACAACTGCTTGAGAAATCGAAGCGCCAATCGGAGATTCTGGAGCAGCAGGAGGAGGAAATCCGCCAGAATATGGAGGAGATGCAGGCCACGCAGGAGGAATCGACTCAAAAGGAGGAGGAGCTCACCACATTGATATCGGGTTTCAGCTCCATTGTTCCGACTGTGCATTACGATACCAGCCAGCGCATTACTGAGGTTAACGACGAGTATGTTGAGCTGGTGAAGAAAACAAGAGACAAACTTATAGGCAAAAGACATCGTTCGGAACTCATTATGAACGAGCAGGAGCAGGTGAAACACGAGAAATTCTGGGCAGAACTGCTCAAAGGAAACATTATGGAAACCGAAGTGCTGATAAGCGACGGCAAAAAAGACTCCTGGATGCTCGAGCGTTTCATTCCGGTTACCGACACTACCGGCACTGTGACCGAGATAATTGCCATCGACATTGACATAAACGATCAGAAGAAGATTGAAGATCAGATACAAATGATTCAGGAAGGTGTGATTCCCGACGAGCTGAAGAAAAGTTTCGAACAGAAGGAGACGGAGGAGAAGCCGAGCCTTATCGACATCACAAACCTGAACGTGGCATACAAGAATGACACTAATAAGATTGAGACCATTCTAAGGCGCTATCAGGAGCAGATACCGACGCACATGACCGACATTGACAAGTTGATAAAAAGTCGTGACTACAAAGGCCTTAAGACTATTGCCAAATCGCTCAAGACAAAAATCAACTATTTGGGAATCAAGGATATGTTCGATCCAATCGATAAGATAATCAAGCTCATCGACGAAGACAAAAACCTGACGGCGATTCCAGGAATATTCAAATCGGTGAAGACAGTGTGGGCAAGCGCCCAGGTTGATTTAGACAACCTTTTGAACAAAAACGCATAGCCAAACAATAATAGAAACATCTTAAAACAAATGGCAATGATTTTCAAAAAACGCATACACAGAAAAATGATGCTCTACTTCCTTGGAGCATCGCTATTGGTATATGTGGCATCTCTCGGATATGTGGGAATTGAGGTGAAAAACATCTCGCGCGAGATGGCCAGCACCGACATTCAGCAGAAATCGGACGATCTGGCCAACAAAGTCAAAGGTCTGATAGACAGCAAGGCGAAGATTGTAGAGTCGTTGGCGCTGACCATGCAGGAGTATGAAAGTATTGAGGAGAGCCAGCGGCGCGCCACATTTACAAAAATGCTGCGCAATGTGATTGCCGACAACAGCGAGATTCTGTCAATCTGGTCGGTATGGGAGCCTAACTCGATTGATTCGTTCGACGAAGAGAACATTCTGGCCGACGATGGTACAGCCATTGGCAACTACTCGCCATCGTTCTACCGGCAGGGCGAAGAGATTAAGGTGGAGGTGAATCCGAACATGCCGCCCTACGAGAAACCTTATTATACCATACCGCGTGATAATATGAGCACATCGCTGCTCGACCCCTACATGTACAGCTACAACATTGGAGTCGAGGACTCAATACTCATAACATCGATAATAGCGCCAATAACGCTGTGGGGCGATTTCCTTGGCGTTGTGGGCATCGATTTCTCACTCGAAATTGTGCAGAATTCAATTTTGAGCAATTCGGGCAACGATGACGAGCAGATTTATCTGATTTCGAAAAACGAGAAATTCATCTACAACCCCGATGCGTTCCTTGTTGGCCAGCACCAGAACCTTGTGGCCGACACAATGGTTTCCACTATCAAAGACACAATGCTCATTGGCAAGGACCTGAACAACAAGACCGCCATAATGGTTTTCAAGAAAATCGACATTGCCAACAACAGCTGGTATCTCGACACCACCGTGCCCGTAAAAACGGCGTACGCGCAGGCCACCAAATCGTTCTTCAATGTCATACTGCTCATTCTGGCCGGATTCATTCTGCTTTCGATAGTAATATCGATGGTGGCACGCAACATTTCAGAGTCGATTGTCAACATCAACAACAAACTGGCCGGATTGTCGCTGGGTATAATCGGTAAAAACAACGAGGGAAAGAAACGGCTCGAAAGCGAGATTACCGATCTCAACAATGCGCTCGACAATCTGTTCGACAGTTTGCAGGCATCGGTCGATTTTGCCGGCGAGATAGGCAAGGGGAACCTAAATGCCGAATATCATCTGCTGAGCGACGGTGACACTTTGGGCGAGTCGCTTATAACCATGCAGAACAGTCTGATAGAAGCCAAAAAAGATGAGGACAAGAAAAAACTGCTCGATGACCAGCGCAACTGGGTTACTCACGGTTTGGCAAACTTTGGCGAGATTATCCGTCAGGACAACGACAACGTTGAGGATTTTGCATTGAATCTGCTGTCGCAGCTGCTCCAATATGTCGATATTGTGCAGGGCGCCATCTACTTTAAGAAGGAAGACCAGTACAGCGATGAGGTGAAATTCGAAAACAAGGCCGCCATTGCCTACGGCAAGCAGATAATGCTCGAGAACCTGGAGGTAACCTCAAAAGACGGTATTTTCGGGCGTACAATCGACGAGATGAAGTGCATCTATCTCGAAGATATTCCTGATAGTTATGTATCGTTCACTCAAGGCAAAAAAGAGGCTCAAAAGCCGCGTAATCTGCTGGTTGTGCCAATGATTGTCAACGATGAGATTTACGGCATTATGGAACTTGTGTCGTATAACCACATAGAGCAGTACAAGATAGAGTTTATTGAGAAACTCTGCGAGAATATCGCCTCTGTGGTGTCGAGCGTCAACACAAACATTCACAACGCCCATCTGCTTGAGCAGTCGAACGAGCAGGCTGAGGAACTCTCTCAGCATGAGGAGGAGATGCGTCAGAACCTTGAGGAGATGCAGGCCACACAGGAGGAGGCCACCAAACGGCACGACATGCTCAACTCGCAGCTTATGGCGTTCTACAAAGGTCTGATGGTGGCCGAAATCGACCTTGATGGCAATATTGTGAACATTTCGAAGACAATGATGCGCTTCTACGGTATAAACAACGAGAATGTCGAAGGCCAATCGTATTTTGCCGTAACAGCTCACGACGATGATACTCGTGACACCTACAAGGAGTTCTGGTCGATGCTGATGACTAACGGCAAGGCACAGCGCAGGCAATCGTCAAAAATCTATGGTAAGGATCTGAGCACTCTTGAGTACTATAAGGTTATTTATAAATACGACGAGCCTTACAGGGTGATTGTTGTTGCAATTAACAAAACTCGAGTAAACGAATTGAACGAGAGGTTGGATATCGAACTTCAGGCATATATGAATGAACATGGTATAACTGACTTAACAAACAATGTGGGTTAAGTAAGGTACTTTTTATAAATCGAATGAAGGGCGGCAACAACCGCCCTTTTTTATTTGTGTCAAGAGAGATAACCGGCGCACCTGATCTTTTTTTACCAGAATCAAAAAAACTTAAAACCTCTGCCGCAATTTCGCATAGGTTGAGGATTTATTTGCGGGAAATGAAGTTGAACAGTTTAAAACTTACAACTATGAAGAATTACTTGAAATACACGATTCGCGAAGTTGACGGCAAACTGCGTTTGTTCGATGGCGAAGGAAATATAGTCGACACTGGTATAAGAGGTTTGTGGCCTGATACCATAACTTATGTGACAGTTTGGGGAGTGTTTCAATACAAAAAACCAAACGGATTTAACGAATTGATATTCGATGGCACATTACTATGGGATACTGCACCAACAGCCGAAGTGTTTCAAGAAAACAACCGTATTGGTTGGAAAACACCATCGGGCGATTTGCTTCTGCCGCCAATTTTCGACCAAATAGAGATTTGCGACGGTTACATTTTTGCACACTTCGATAAGCGAGATTTATTTGTACGTAAAACAGGAGGAATTACAGAAGGCCCAGAAGGGTCAGAAGATGGCGAATTCTACGAGAACGGCAAAAAAGGCATTCGAAACCCCGACGGGACCATTTTGTTTCCTGCCATTTACGATGAAATATATAGTTGGGGCGACGATTGCGATGTTTACTACACACGCATTGGCGATGAATTCCATTATTACAACTCAAAACACGAGGAAATACTGACCACTTACCGCAAATTTGATGGTGTTGACGACAAATGCGAACCCTACTACATAAGTGAGGAACAGAACCGCGATACTCTTGTGACAATGCAGATTGTTGACGATTTGAGCGACTCGCAATCGTGTGTTTGTTTCGATGAAAATGTGCGGTTAGACAGAATTCTAAAATCGGAAGTCGATGATATTGTGAGAAATAATTGCGAGGTGTGGGACAAAGGTCTCGAACAGTTAGATTATTTCCATAACGTATACACCTACATTTATTCGGCTTATTATGCACAATCGAAGTCGTCCACACCTATTGAAGATTGCGTCAAGCAGTTTGAAAAGATGGAATGTTTTGAGTCGTCGTGGGGGTTCATTATTAAAATTTGGACTAATCGTAACACCAAAATCTCGATTGCCGAGATGAACAAACTCGTCTATTATTATCAAGACATTGAATTTGGTTTGTGCCAACCGATGGATTGTGTTACAATAGGTTACGATGATTCGTTGGAAGATGGGATGGTGAAGATGTTTCAAGTGATTTTTGCTACCGACCGTATGCCTAACGAACTTGACGATATAGACGACGACTCATTAAGTGGGACGATAGATAACTATAAGGAAAAGAAACAATTGCTACTTGACACATTGGAAGAATATCGGGAAAAGAAAAACTGGACCGATGAAGTGTACCAATCGTATTACAACGAATTCTTTTTGCATAATGAGATAGGTGGAGATTATAGTGGTTTTGTTTTCGAGGAGGAAAAAGAGTTGCTCGATTATTTGGTATACTATGAAGAAGAGTATTCCGCAGAAAAAACCGCTTTTTATGTTTGTCAGGAACTATTTCATACTGCGTGGTTTGATGATATTAATGAAGTCGACATTCGTAATGCATATAAAAAAATTAAATGGGCAATTCTCCCCGACCAACATAGTAACTTTTTGGCTGTATGCGATGGGAAAAGTAGCCTTGACTATATTCGGGCTTCCATTGATAAAATTATGAAATTCTGTGAGAAAGACAAAGATTCGAAAATTGCCGTACTAAAAGAGATTGAGCAACTATTATTGGATGAAGGATTCCTGACTGCCGCCGAAATCCGTTCAATAAATATCAATCCTCTGAATATGTACTATCTGAAAAACGATGCGAACAAACCAATAGCGGAGCATATCGATAGATGTCGGGTACTCTACGAAGTATTGCTAATGCAGGATTGTGAAGATGACCCGATAGAAGTTGGCAAACGGACAAATTTGGACGGGGTAAAGAATTCTATAAGCACAGCATTTATGGGAGATAAAAAAGAGTATGATTATGTCCAACCTGACGCGCCTTTCCCTGGTTTTGTGTACAATCTTTCCGGCAAAGTAGAATCAATTATCATACAACACCAAGAAACAATAGACGGCAAGTGTGTTGAGACATCAAGAAAGGCCGTAAATCGTGTTGACGGCTGGAGCGAAGGTGAAACATATGCTGATTACTATATCGTTACCTTAACCGACGTAACGGTTATAGAAGACGGCTACTCATACACAACCCCATATGAGGATGCCAAACGCCGCCGCGAAATTGTTGAGATGCTTCGCGGAAAAAATAATGCGGAATAATCAAAATTTCCAAAACCTCTGCCGCAATCTCGCATAGGTTGAGGTTTTATTTGCCAAAAAAAAAAGACTAAAAACGCGCAATTATGAAAAAGAAAAACGATGCCGACAAACCCATTGCGGAACATATAGACAAGTGCCGCATATTGTATGAAGCGTGGGAGATGCAATGCTGTGGCGACCCGATACAAGTTGGCCGGCGCATAAAATTGCTTGGCGCAAAAATCCCTGGCGAATATCATTATAAAACGCGGGCGAACGATGCCGACTATTACCACCAGCACCATTTGTGCGAGGAGTTTATGTACGAATTACGCGGCAAGGTGGAATCGATTGTTGTGATATATTGGGAAGTGATTGATGGCAAAACTGTGGAAAAGGAGCGTAGGGAAGTTTCGTTTATCGATGGCCGAACAGAGGGCGGTAATCCTGATGAGTATATCATCACCTTGTCCGACGTGTCAGTTTTTGAGAAAGGCTACATTTTAGGATTAGACAGAAAGAGTTGAAATACAGAATTTTGCGCTATTTCAAAAATATCTCAAACCTCTGCCGCAATCTCGCATAGGTTGAGGTTTTATTTGCCAACGAAAACTTTAAAACGGAGGAAATATGAGATTACTACCTTGTGTAACACGTTCCGATATCAGAAAAGGCGTAACAGACAGTTTCGGAGTTGTTTACAGCACCGACGGCACACGACTACTGAAATGCAAAAACAAGAAAATCAGCGAGTATGCCGTGAAAGACGGCACTATTGCTATTTGCTATGATGCATTCACCAATTGCAGACAATTGAAGCGTATCAGTGTGTCCAAAACAGTTGAAGATATATATGACCGTTTCAAAGGATGTGTGAATTTGGAATCCATAGATGTTGATGCCGACAATACAAGGTTCGTGTCCGATAATGGTGTGCTATTTTTTAAGAGCAGAACAATCTTGCACCGCTTTCCAACAGGCAAATCTGGCTCTTACACTATTCCCGATGGAGTCCAATGGTTTTCTTTTGAAGGTTGCAAAGGCCTTACAGAGGTAACTGTTCCGGGTAGCGCGAAAACACTTAATCGTTCATTTAAAGACTGCGTCAATTTGAAAGCGGTAACCCTGTCGGAAGGAATTAAAGAAATATTTGAAGACGTTTTTAGAAATTGCAAATCGCTGACTTCGCTGACAATTCCAAAAACGGTAAAACGTGTTTATGAAACGGCGTTCACAGGTTGTTCCAAACTAAAGGAAATCAATGTCGAAAGCGGAAGTAAACATTTAATATCGGTTGATGGAGTGCTTTTTAACCGCACAATGACAAAATTATTTCGCTATCCTGAAGGCAAAACAGGCAAAGAGTATGTGATTCCAAATAAGGTTAAATATTTATGGAATGAGGCATTCTACGATTGTCGTCATTTGAGAAAAATAACAATTCCCAATTCTGTGAAAGACATTGGAGCCTATGCATTTTTGAATTGTAAAGGTTTGAAATCCATTACCATTCCTCGTTCAGTTAAATATATGTCCGAAGACATTTTTTTGCTCGATGATAATCTGACTATCCGCTGTGAAGCCAAATCGGCTCGCGATGGTTGGGACCCATGTTGGAATTGGAAAAGTTATCGTGACAGAAGTTACTGCCCCGTTGAATGGGGAGTAAAAGCAGAGAAATAGATTAAATTTTTCAAAAATTTTCAAAACCTCTGCCTCAATCTCGCGCAGGTTGCCGCTTCCTTTGCCAAGGGAAGATGTTAAACGATTAAAACTTAAAACTATGGGGAAAAAAGAACCATACAAAATGAGCGAAGAACGCCGACAAGAGATGATTCGATATCACCAAATGTCTGACGAAGAACTTGCGCCCATTCGCAAGAATTGGACCGACCAAGATTGGGTAGATTTCATTAATACAATGAATGAAGAACGTCGCCAAGAGATGTTAAGGTATCGCCAATTACCAAAAGAAGAATTTATACCAATTTGTAAGAATTGGACTAATGATGATTGGTTTGATTTTTATACTTGCAAGGGTGTTATGTCATTAGATGAATTCTGCCGCAGATTGTTAGAATAACAATTAAAACCATACAACTATGACCCACAATAACACAAACAAACCCAACGATTTTGCCCAATACCGCAACACCACCGAAGCGCGAACAGCAAGAATTGGCTTTTTCGACAACGGGCGGCTTGAGGTTTACATTTGCGCCAACGACAAGGAGCAAGTGCCGCACGTTCACATTTGCGGAAAGAGCGAGTGGGGCGATTGGAGTGACACGTCGGCCGTAAAACTACTTGATTGTCACTACTATCTGCACGGCAAACACGATTATGTGTTTACGGCAACGGTTAAGCGCAAGTTTGCACGTTTTATGCGCGAGAAGCCGCAAGACGGGCGCTTCCGTACCAATTACGAATTGGCTATCGACCTTTGGAACCGTCTCAACCCGAATGCTCTCGCCGAGTTGAAACGCCACACCAACGGTCGGCCCAAAATCCCTGATTACGAGAATCTTCTGCCGATTGACTCGAACGAGGACAATGATTTTTTTGGTTGGATTCGCACATATGACATTGCACGAATCGGCTTTTTCGATGATGGACGGATAGAAGTTTTTGTTGTCACCGATGACACTCTTTCGCACCCGCACCTGCATATCCGCGACCGCTATACTTTGGGGCGCGAGTTTATGACCGCCGTCGATTTGAAAACCGCTCAATACACTGTCAGCCATAGCCCTTGTCGGTTTACTGATTGTCAGAAAGAATTGTTTATCAAGTTTTTGCGAGCAAAGCACAACAGTAAAGTCTCGTGTAAAGAAATGACCAATTACGAGTATGCTGTTGAAATGTGGAACTCGCAGAATTCTGACTTTTGCAAGATGAAGTTGCCAGATAATGGCAAACTGCAGATGCCTGATTATAAACAACTTCAGACCATAAATGAAGGAGAGAGTACGTTTTACAAAGCGGTCAGTATTGGCAGGTTTTATCGTGGATTGTTCGAGGCGTATATAAGCGCCGACGATGAGAAAACGCCGCACATTCACATTCGCGACTATAACACTATGGGACAGGAACATACGTCGGCTGTTGATTTGCGAACCAATCAGTATGTTCTTCCGCATTCGGATTGCATAATGCCGCACTCTCAAAACAAGGAGTTTGCGCGGTTTATGCTGTCGAAACCCGAAAGCGGACAGTTCGCCACCAACTACGAGTTGGCTATCGACCTTTGGAACCGCTACAATCCTGATTCGCCGATGGAACCTGTCCGCACCGAGTCGGGGCAAATTGTTGTGCCCGAATACGATGACCTTTGGCCGCTGCCTGATGGCGACCCCGAATTCGATTGGTGGATTCACGAGTACGCCACCGTTCGCTGGTTCAACAATGAGCGTATGCGGTTGCTTGTGACACAAATGCGCGAAGAAATGGCTGAAAAGCCGTATTTCAAACTGATGAACTATGCCGAGCCGAACACCAGCTGGGCGCGTATCCGCTTCGACAGCCCACACTATGCCGATGGCAGCGCCGACAAATACCAATGGCGGCTCAATGCCGATGAGCGACGCTGGCTTGTAACCGCCTTGCGCCAACCAGATGGCGATAGAATGTATAGCCCCGACGGTCAACCTATTACTCTATGGCAACAACTAATCACAAGTTTCAACCGCGAGAACGGCACCGACCTATTGCCGCCCGATTTGCCGATGCCTGATTATATGATGTTGGAGTAAAAAATGTAAAACTATTAAAAACCAAAAGATTATGATTGACTTACAAACCGAAGACATTAGAATTATCGAGGATGAAATTCTATGGGTGTACGAATACGACCGCAACAACAAACGCCGACCTTGTCCTTTTGATTGGACAAAGAATGGTGCACTGATTGATGTGCGTAAAGAATTGATAAACAAGCGTGTGCTGAAGCACCAAGATGAGATTCTGCCCGACATTATTGCCTTCAACGATGCGCTCACCAATGCCTTGCGCGAACTGTACGACCGCGCGTATGCTGTCTATGACTCGCTGAAAGACAGCAATTTCGGCGACATAAGGGTACACGCCCTACTTTATTTGGGCGAATACCCGAAAAACCACCCCGTGCAGACCGACGACCGCGAGGATTTTTGGTATGCCTTGCGCGATGAGGACTGGAACAAGTCTAACGAAAACGAGATTCAATTGTTTTTGCCCGAAAAAGAACGCGAGTTCGAGTCGAATATCGGGATGGAAGACCCGAACGACAACTGGAACGAGGGCCTCGATCGCGAACTAACCAAAGACCTGCACCTGACAATGGCCTTCCACAAGTTTTTCGCGCACTCAAACTTCGCCATAACCGATTTTATTTATGTGCGCGAGTTCATTACGGAAATCAATGTGGAGATTGAAAAGAGAGAAACTTTTTAATGAATTTAAAACCACCAAGTTATGAGCAGAAGTAGGAAGAAAATGGCGGGTAGTACGTGGGCTTGCTGTAAGTCGCAGAAAAAAGGAAAACAACTTTGTCACCGAATAAACATTCGGCGAAATTCTGCAACTTTAATAACCAAAGCAAACCTGGACGTCCGTTTTTTAGGTTTTTAAAATTTTAGTAACTTGCAAGAAAATAATTAGTAACAGATATGTCGTACAAAGCAATGCTCAAAAATATGGGCTACGAAAGCCTCGAACAAAGAGATGCTGCCGCAAGAAAATACATTAACAACTTTGTTGTCGGTGAAGCAGACTACAAATTAGTTCGTGAGGGAAAATACGTTTTCATCGATGGTGAAAACACATCGTTTCGCGTAAGTACACGCTGGTCTATGTTGCATCCATACAACGAGTACAGATTCAGGCGAGTAAAAAACTTTACTATCCACGACAGCCTGATAGATTCATTAAAAGGATTCCCTGAAATAATAAACGGTGACTTGCGGTTAGAAAATGTTTATGGTATTTTTTCCGATGAAGAAAAAGCAGAATGGCTGCCTGACAAAGTTTGTGGCAATGTGATTATAAAAGACTGCCCATATATCGGAGAAAATGATTTTTATGACTATTCATCGGTAGATGGTATTATTATCGATGACAAGAACCCGAAGTATGCCACAACCGAAAAAAGTGATGAAGAGGAATTAGGAATAATTACGGAAGAAGAACAAAAAGTTCTCAACTATGCGAAAACTGTTGGCTTTTCAGAACACGAAATGCATCATTTGTTTTGCAGTCTATACAATTACCATTGATAAATATTCGTTCATAATTAAATACTTACAATATGGCTTACTGGGCTTTTTACAAAAATCAAGGTATTGACTTTGAAAAGAGAATAATAGCGTTCAAAGAAAGAATCCGCAATTGGATTGCAGATGGTGATACTGATTTCAAAGTTGAAGAAGACCATTATACCACTTACGTGGATGCGCCAAACACATCGTTTGTGATAAGCGGCTTGACAACCGAAAAAATAATGCCTGAATTTTACCGCGATTACAAATTTAGTAAGGCAAAGAATTTTACATTATATAATTGTAGAATAATGACTTTAGATGGTTGGCCGTATGAAATTTTCGGCGATTTAACGATTGAAAAGTGCGATTGGGATTTTGGGATAAAAGACATCTTTTTGCATTTGCGCAATAATGTGCACGGCAATATTTACATCAAAGAATGCCCACATTTGTACAAGAGTTATTTTAAGTACCTTACAAATGTTGACGGCGAAATATACGACGATAAACCAGAAACTCCCGAAAGCGAGCAACTAGTCATCGACCTTCTAAAGAAGTTCAATTATATGTAAGTGCGGAAAAATATAGACAAGGTTGTAAGCGGATCTCCCAAACTTGCGGGAAGTCCGCTTTTTGTATTCAAACAATCTTCAACTCACTGTAAAAATTCAAAAAAAATCAAAAATTTTCAAAACCTCTGCCGCAATATGGCGTAGGTCGCTCTTTTATTTGTGTCATTGAAACTTAAAAATGGAGGAATTATGAAAGTTATCAGCATTTTTAAAAAGCATTCGTTCGATGAACTTGCCGCCGACTTTGCTCACTTGTTCGAGGTAAACTGCCGCCAGAAGCTGTCGGACGAGACTCTCGAACTTTGGAAAGGGCTGTACAACCAATGGGTTGCCGAATACCAGCCGCAAACAACGCCGTACCATATCCGCATTATCAGCCGTTGGGAGCATTGCTCGCCTATGTGTGATATGAACTGCGCCGTGTTCGAGAAGCGCGACCTGAGAGGTTGTGGGGCACTGTTCGCCCACGATTCGCGCAATGAGTATCTGAATATGTCCGTCGGTTGCGACCGCGATGTCAAGTTGACCGAAACCGAACTTGCCGCAGGACTGTTCTTCGAGATGACCTACTTCCCACCTGACAAGGAGTTGCCGTTTCCATTTGGCAGGAAGAAGAAATCTTAAAAACATTGATTGTTAAACAAAAACAACACATACTACTATGGCAGAAATGACACAAGAAAGATGGGATGAAATTTTCCGTAAGGAGAAAGAGTTATATGCAAAACAAAGAGCAGAGCAAGGCTTTTGCGACCGCGATGTGTGGCATATTGCTCATTGGTTTTATAGCACTATCGGCCCAATGTTGAGACAATTGGCGGAAAAAGGGCATAGTTGTGCCACATTGGACGAAAAAGGCAACCGTATAAATAGTTACAATCACACAAAAGAGGAATTGGAAATTTTTGCCCAAAGATGGCGTGACACGCTTTTGCGGATGGCTTTCCTTGCCGATGAAATGGATAATGAAAAATGCTCGATGAAAAACCCGTACGAGGAAGATTGGAAACGAGTGCATAAAGCGTTTGAAGATGAATATGGTTCGATGGGTGAAAAATTAGGGAAAGGCTTCTGGCATTTCCCCGAAGAAGACCCTGTTCACGGCAAAGAGTATAAAAAAGTGTTGGACAATCATTCTGCCTATAGACATAAAATCGGTAGATACCAAAACAAATGTAAAAACGAGTTTTTCAGGCTGTTCAGCAAACATTTTTGGGACTTGTGGGATTGAAAAACATAGAGTTATGGCAAAGAATACACAACAATCGAAAAGCGACATTGCTTTTGAGGAGCGAATGGCCAAACAGCGGGCAAAACGGGGGTTCTGCGACCGCGATGTATGGGATATTGACATTTGGTTTTGCAACACAATTAGTCCGATGCTGAAACGATTAGCCAAAAACCAAACTGGTTATCAGTGTTTAGACGAAAAAGGGAACATTATCAAGCACCTCATAATCGAAATAACCGACGAAGAAGAGGCAATGTACGTGCAGCGTTGGAAGGATGCCATTCTGCATTTGGCCTTTCTTGCCGATGAGATGAACGAGGACCGTTGCTCAATGAAAAACCCGTACGACAAGGAGATGCGCCGAATCGACCGCGCGTTCAAAAAAAAGTATGGTTCGCTTGGCCAAAAGTTGGAAACAGATGAAGAGAAAAACGGCAAACTTCACCAAATCTATTTACCTGACAGCGACCCCGTTAACGGAAAGGAAAACAGAAAAATTATGGATTTACACACCAAATATGAATTGAAAATTGAGCGCTACCGCGAAAAATGCAAAAACGAGTTTTTCAGGTTGTTCAGCAAGTATTATCGTTATTTATGGGATTGAAAAACATAGAGTTATGGCAAAGAAAAACACCACAAACAAACCAATGACCGATGAAGAATTGTACTTCAAAGACGGCTCGTTCTTTATGGACTATCTTCTTCCAGAGTGGACGGGGCTCTTTCACAAAGTTTGGATGGGCGTCAATTATGTTGAGTCGCAGCCGACGGTGAGAATCTTTATTGACGGCCATTGCGTCGCTTTTTCGGTGTGCGACAATCCGGAGGTTTCGGGTGCTTCAAACCTTATGACCGCTGAGCAAATTGCCGACACCAAAAGATGGATTCTTCTGAACAAAGATACGCTCATTGACCATTGGAAGATAAATATCTATACCGATGAATTTTTGGAACGGATAGAGGGTTTGAATGGGGAAATGAACTTGTGTAGGAAAACATATTTGGAAAAAATAGGGAAATTAAAACGCAAATAAACTCATTCCGAAACCACAACCATTACAAACTTCCATTCTGCAAATCTTCCGCCAGCAGGAACACAGCATAGTGAGGAATTGTAAGAATGTCGTTTTCAGCATTATAGCCGAAGTTGTTGGCCGAAATTTTTATTGCCGATGCTTTCGGATTGAACTCACGGAACTCTTTAAGCGAATTAAGACCGCCCCGCGATTTCTTTGCGTCGATGGCGTACAATTTTTCGTTCGAGTAAGCCACAAATTCGAATTCGTGGTTCGATTTTCCCGTCCAGTAGTAAAGTGGTATCTGTTTGGCGGCAAACTCGCAGGCAATGTAATTCTCGTAGAACACACCAGCCAATGTGTTACGCTTTTCGCGGACAAAGAAATCCGACTGATTCACTTTACTTTGGTATGCAAAAATGCCCTCGTCGGCAAGATACAAACGGAATAGTCCTTCCGATTTCTCGATGAACGGAACCGTCACCTTGCCCGTAACATTTTTGCTACGGTAAATCACGTGCGCCAGTTCGAGCCATTGGTAGGCGTTAAAGTAATCGCGGTTCGATTTGCCTTTCTCTATCTCTGTGATTTTAAAGTTCTTATTCTCTTTATTTAACTGATTGAAAATGTTTTGGTAAAGATTACGCGTTTTCAAAATCGTCTCGTCCGACACGTTGTAGTAAGCCATATCGCCTAAATAATTCTCATAAACCTCTTTGAGCGTTTTAGTTGCGTCGACATACGATTTGTCCTGAATGAAAATGTCGAGCGGCTCTGGTAGCCCGCCGATTGTCAGATATTCGTGCAGCAAGTCCATTGCCATTTGGTGGTAAGGCATTTTCAATTCCGATTTTGTGCGGTACGATTCCTTGATTTTTTCCAGCAGCACTGGATTCACATTCAGCAGATATTCCTCGAAAGTCACTGGGAAAAGCGTCATTGAGTCAATCTTGCCAACGGGGAAAAGAAACTCGTCGTTTTTGTTTTTCGATTCCGTTTGCTTGATTGCCAGACGCACGAGTGAGCCAGTCGCAATCACTGGTAACTCTCTGTAATCCTGACAGAAATATTTGAGCGAAGTCAGAACTTGATGACATTGTTGCATTTCGTCGAAGATGAGCGGCACTTCGGGCGAGATTTTCTTGCCAAACCGCGCCTCAATGTAGGCAAGGTAATCGTCGGGGTTGCAGGTCGAAGAGAAAAATGTGCAGGCTTCAGCGTCTTTTTTCAGGTCGATATACACAAAGTCCTTGAAGTAACGCTTTGCAAACAAGTCTTTTACAAGGTACGATTTCCCCACCTGGCGTGCCCCCCAAACAATAAGCGGTTTGCGCCGTTTGCTCTTGTACCATTTCAAAAGTTCGTTAACCTTTATACGTTCCATATTATCAGTGTTTTACAAAAGTTGTTACAAGTTTTGAAACCTTTTTACGATGCAATGTTACAAGTTTTGAAGGGTTTTTGCAAGCGTTTGTTACAAGTTTTAAAGGGTTTTTCGAGCCGTTTGTTACAAGTTTTGAAGGTTTTTGCTCTCTTCGTTGAGAAAAATGCGGCACATAAAACCGTGTTGCAAATGCCTTATCAAAAAAAATTCACTTTTTTCGAAAATTTCTCAAACCTCTGCCGCAATCTCGCGCAGGTTGCGGTTTTATTTGCGGAAAAATGAAGTTGAACAGTTTAAAACTTACAACTATGAGAAAGCCGAAAAACAGCAAAGTCCGCAAAGACATAAAGGCGGCAATCAATAGACTGGAGCAAGTTATTGAAGACGCAAAGCGCCGAGGTGACACCGACTATTTCACCAAAGAGAACGAACACGGTGAAACACAATCGGATATTGATACACTCTATTTGTCAATATTGAAAAACCCCAAAGGTCTTTTTGGTAAGAAATTTCACGTTGAGAGATATGAAAGTGAATAATAACCTTAAAAACTAATCCTATGTGGAGCAAGACAAGACAAATATTGAAAAGCAAACTTGCTGATAGTTTGAAAGACCGTGTCGATTACCATTATGATGTCTATCATACGAAGATTAACAAAAAGAAACCTGATTGGCACATAGAAATGGACGTGTTGTCCATTATTGTTGACGGAAAGGCTCTGTTTTGCACCAATCCAAATATTTATGACTACCTCTATAGGCGGTCAAACAAAAAAACTGAAGAAGAATTGATTCGGGAAACGGGTATGGTCGGTTGCGAAGACGGTTTGGGCGCACCCCAATTTATCGGCAAATTCTTAAGTATGTCTATTGACGAGGCATTTACACACGACAACTATTTCATTCGTCTGTTGGCCCTGCTCGACAAACGAGTTGGCAAGCGCCGTCTGCGCCCGTTGCTCGACAATATCGAGAACGAGCCTGAATGGTTCCGCAAGTGGATTCGGCTGCGCTGCGAGGCCGAAGGATTGTGCGGCGAACAAAATGAAAGTGAGGATGCCGGGCAAAAACAAGAACCATAAAAATGTAATTAACTTTGCAAAAAGGTTATGTCAAGAGCAGAAAATCGGATACTGCCGTGTGCTCATTTAAGTACGAACGATAGAGGGAATTCCAATTATAGGTCTTTCGTCCTCTGATATAACCTTTTTTTCAAGATTTCATTTTAATCGGCTTAAACCAAAGGAATTAACCAAATTATCACTAACTGTATTTTTTTCAAAAAAAACTTAAAACAGAACCGCTATGAGTAAAGTTGTTTTGACAGAAGAAATTGAGTTTGCCGACTTTGAGAAGTACGAGAAACTTGTTGCTCAACCCGATGTTACGGAAATCGACATTAGCCAATTTTCGATAAAAGACTGCAGTTATGAAGAGTTTGAAGAAGAATTTGACTTGAATTTCAGAATCCCGTCATTGTTGGCGAAACTCGTTTTAAACAAAGAGTTTGCAACAAGTTATGTGGTCGAGAATGGCGCGGTCTTTTCAACGGACAAGCGGGTTTTGGTGAGTTTCCCTACAAGTTGGAAACTTGTTGTGCCCAATGGCGTTGAAATAATCGGGCATTATGCATTTTGCTGTTGCAGCGATATCAAAACCATTTCGTTTCCACAAACCCTTAAACGCATAGGAAATCGCGCCTTTGAAGATTGTGAGAATATAAATGCAGTGATATTACCCGATAATGTTACGCAATTGGGCGAGTGTTGTTTTTCAGGTTGCGGGATTGAAAATTTAAAACTGTCTAATAATCTGAAATATATACCTGGTTGTTGTTTTTGTTTCAACGAATTGAAAGATGTTGACATTCCTGCATTAGTAAAGAAAATTGATGCGAGTGCTTTTAGTGGCAACCTTATAAGAAGGGTAGTATTGCCCGAAGGTGTGGAATCAATAGAAAGCGATGCATTATCAACCCCTGAATATGTTTGGTTGCCTTCTACCATTCGTTGGATTGACAAAGAATTCTTTTGTGAAACACCAATAGTTGACCCCGAAGATTGTATTCCATATATTGATGTTGACGAACGTAACCCGTTGTTTTTTAGTAAAGACGGCACATTGTATAAGCGCGACAATCCGAAAGAGCCTTATTTGGGATATCCATATAGCGGGTACAAATGGAATGGCAAGATGGATGATGTCTAGGATATTGATTTATAAATGGATGAAAGGCTGAATCTTGGTTGTGGTTCGGCCTTTTTTGTGCGAGGGCGAAAGATTATTAAATTTTTCAAAAAAAGTTCAAACATCTGCCGCAATTTCGCATATGTTCCTCTTTTCATTGGAAAAATTTAAAAACCGTAGAATTATGA
>JAGCFC010000162.1 GCA_017650325.1 Salinivirgaceae bacterium
ATTGTTAACTCGTGCGCCTTTTATTTCGATGTACTGATTGCTCATATTAATTTATATTAACAACTTTTATTCCAACACTTTATCTTCTTGCAATTTGTTTTGCGAATCATTTCCAACCAAAGCGGCTAATGAAAGAGAAACGACAAAAAACAGACTTCCACTATAGCGATTGAACATCGACTCAAGCAACAGATTGAAAGATAGTATCATCAAACAACAGAACAACAAATAGTTACGCTCCCGCCACGCCATAAACAGCGAATATGCCAAAATAGCCATAAGCACAAGAAGTCCAAGAACTCCCATTGTGCCAATAGTTTCGAGATATTGATTGTGCTGATCGTAGCATCTATGGTAGGCTTCATCAAGACCATCTAGCAGATAACTAATGCGAAGAACATCTTTATAATCACCAATACCACAGCCTGTTGCCCAATATTGACGGACAAGATGCGCGCCTGTTTCCCACATTTTGAACCTGATGTTGACCCCATCAAGACTCTCCGGATGCCGAAGCAAATAGCCATCTTCAAGCATAATGTCTTCTTCCGTTATGTAACTTGTAACGGTTTTCGACAAATTCATTACTCGATAGTTGCACGTTTGGAACACCCAAAACAAACCCGTTACGGCAACAAACAGCAACAAACTGTGCCACAAATTCTTATATCGAATATAAAACACCAAAACAGAATAATATAGCACCGCAAAGAGCGCATAAACATTGGTCCGTGATGATAGCAGGAAAATCATCAGAATGGCCAATCCAATCGAAGAATAAACCAACCATCGCCTTTTAACATTTCGGTTAAAAAGCGCCCACAGCATTACAGCAACCACAAACGTAGCCATCATGGCAAACGTGTTTGTATATTGAAATACTGATAGATGTGTATATACAAATTGATTCCGATAACTGACGTATGGATTGAAAACCAAGTGACCGTCGATGATATAAAACGACCGCACAATAGCCGAAATCAAACAAATACCCGATGCCGCCAAAATGCCGCCTGACAACACCTTTAATAATACTATTTTATTGTCTATTAGCTCATCACGATAATAAAGCATCAGTATCGGTAAAACCACAA
Organism: Salinivirgaceae bacterium; assembly: GCA_017650325.1. Classification (GTDB taxonomy): domain Bacteria; phylum Bacteroidota; class Bacteroidia; order Bacteroidales; family SZUA-534; genus RUG13583. The sequence continues at coordinate 1,095 of JAGCFC010000162.1, forward strand.
ATGGTATATAGGTGTGTAGATTGTCAAGTCCGGAAAGTTTATCGTAACTATGCAACAAACTGACAGCTGCCAATACAAAAAAAGTCAACATCAGTAATGGCAAAACCGATGTTTTTCTGTCAATAACAGGCAGACCAACAATGCTACGTGCGCCAATTCCCACAACAAAAAGCAATGCCACGGACACTTCGCTCCAAACAGGATAGAACGGCATAAGTAAAATCACCGCCAAAACAATGAAAAAAAAGCACTTACGCAGTCTTTCCATAGTTATTTCTGTTTTTTGGGGAAAGTGAACAATCCAACTAACGATCCGAAACCATACGATAAATGCAACACCATGAAGGCTTTAAATAAATATTGCACTTTCAATGATTTACTACGCTTCACCTTACGCAGGCTGACAAACAATGTCAATAGTAAATACGCGCAGGCTGATGTTGCGGCAATCAAGCCAAAACGCACATCAACTATCATAAGAGCCAAAGGTAAAATCAGCGAAAGCAAGAAAATCATCGGCACAAAATGCCTGATAGACAGCGACATGAGTCGGCCTGTAATTTTTACTGTTAATACATTCCAAAGACCATTACCATAGTTATTACGAGCCATAGCCGAAATGGTGTCACGGGCATAATAAGTACAAAGGGCCTGCGGAATAAGGTAAATGCTACCGCCATTGTTCACAATACGCTTACTAAATTCAATATCCTGATTGCGAACCAAATGCACATCGAATAGTCCATATTTTTCAAACACTGACCGTCGATAGCAACCAAAAGGCACGGTATCAACAAGTTGTTCATTGGCAACACCTGTACGAAAATCAGAATTTCCAACACCGAAACGGCTGCTCAACACCGCTTTTATAGCTAATGATTCGGGGGTTTTGTTCAGTACATCTGTGCGACAGACACAACCGACAACATCGGCATTCAATTCAATCAGTTTCGATGTAAGTGTTGACATATAATTGGGTGCATACGAAGAATGAACACCAAGAAGCATTATGATTTCACCCTTTGCCTGCTCAACGCCCAAATTCATAGCATACGAAACATAATACATCGGATTATCAATCAATGACATCCAACTATATTTCGAGCAATATTGCGCAATAATATCGCGAGTGCCATCGGTGCTCATACCATCGACAAACAGCACTTCCATATCGGTTTGGGGATAATCCTGCGCCAAAATCGACTCAACACACTTGTCAATATATCTAATCTCGTTCCTGCACGGAACAATCACCGATAGTCGTATCATACTGTTTTCAAAACACTTAACCACAGTTGCGTTTTTCGCTGCCAACTGAAGTCTTCAAAATTTATCTGCCCGATGCTCTTCTGCATAGCAATTCTATCGCGCAAAACTAATTGAATTTTTTCGGACACGTCACTCACACTGCAAGATTTAGCGGCAAGACCCACATTATAGCCGTCCAGCACGCCATCGAAACCCTGACCGGCAGTGTAGACAACAGGCAATCCCTGCGTCAGAGCCTCAAAGTAAACTAACCCGAATGTCTCTGATTTTGAAATCATTACAAAAACTGCATTCTGGCGGCAAATCTGCATCAGTTTCTGCTTGTCGTAAACAGGACCATAGAATTTTATCCAATCACCATTTTGTTCTATCTGCTTCATTATATGCGACTCACACGGACCTCCACCGCCCACAAGATTCAACGTCAAATTTGGATTTTGCTTGCGCAGACGCTGACACGCCTCAATCAAAGTCGACACATTTTTGTTGCGGTCGAATACTCCAATATATAATATGGCATTCGGATTGCGGCTGTAGTTTTCAAGATATTGATTATCAATCCAAACTTGATCAATTCCGTTGGTTATGGTTATCAATTTCGGTTGCACAACACTTATCAAGTGTCTGAATGCCAACGATTTCTCAAATTGCCGGCGCTGAACTGGTGACACAAAAACAACTTTCTGTGCGTTATTAACTATTTGTCGACCAATGCAATATAGGTGCGGCATACGTCGCAGATAGAGATTCACATCAGTGCCGCGGACAACCACCACGTAAGGTATTTGGCGCTCACACCAAAGCCTGTAAGCCACGGCACCATCGGAAAACAAGGTACTAGCAACAATCAAATCTGCATGCTCGACATCAGCTTTTTGCGTCAGTTGTTGATATTTGCATCGGATTTTGTACGGGAACCACGTTCTGTATATCAGCAAGTTGCCTTTAAAATCAGACTCTACAAGGCGGTAATTGCGGCCATCGTATGTAGGGCGTAAATCGCGCAATGGATAATTTGGCCGATTGAATGCAAAAATAGTCATATCTACTTGATTGTCAGCCTCAACAATCGAGCGACACAGGTTGTGGTGCACCCGTGAGCCAATATAATCTTCGGTTAGATATAAAACGTTCATAATCAATTGGCTATCGATTTCTCATACTCGCGGACAACCTTCAAAGTCATCAGCGCAACAATTGCGTAGCTGAACAATTCGACCGCCAAATAACAACGCAAAAATCCGTAAATATTGTTCACCGGGATAAATATCAAGCTGAAAATCAGCAGAAAATAAATTGTCTGCCATACCGACAAACGTCCGATTTTCTCGAATGCCGTGAACACCATATTGAACGGCGACACCACAAATTTGAACGCGAACGCCCAAACCATTATGCGCAC
>JAGCFC010000163.1 GCA_017650325.1 Salinivirgaceae bacterium
ACACCCGATTATCGATTTGGGACATTCCTATTCGGCAATGGTGTCGCTCGTGGGCGATTACGAGCAGATTATCGGCCTTCCGCAGCAGTTGGCTAACGATATATGGTTGAAGATGATACAATATTATTTCGAAGGCCAGAGTGCCGATTTCATCAAGCACCGCACCGAGCAGATTGCGGTTGTGGGCTGTCTGCGCAACTTCACGTGGCTGTCGTTGAGCAACTCGTTCCCCGACGAGGTGATTCGCCATTGTCAGGAAGTCTTCGCAGAGCGCGTCACCAAACGCAAAGAATATATTTTATCAGTATGCGACACCTTTAAAGATTGGACGTTGGAATAAGAATGATTAATGTTTTTTGTCTCTAACCAAACGAACCCTAAATTATCCTAAAACAAGATTATGGTTTTAGTTTGGATAAGTTTGGTTAGAAATAAATTTAGGATATAGAATGAGCACAAGATTCAGAGAATGGCGCAAGTCGCTGAAAACCAAATCGACACTAGCCATAATAATCACGGCCGCAGTGCTGATTGAGACCACGTCGGTGGTTCAGTACAAATTTGCCAGCGATGGAATCCGCGAGGAGGTGCAACAGCGCGCCGAGAGCGAGTTGAAAGTTCGTAACCTGAAGATTAAGAACGTGATGAGCGCCGTTGAGGTGGCGGTGCAGAATATGGAGTGGATTGTTGAGTTGTGTCTCAGTCAGCCCGACTCAATGTACGCTGTGACGCGTAAGATGCTAACTTGCAACGATATAATTGTTGGTAGCGCCGTAGCCTTCGAGCCGAACTACTATCCTAAAAAAGGCCGCCAATTCTCGCCATACTCTTACAAAACCGAAGACGGCACTATCCGCAGCAAGCAACTCGGCACCGACGATTATGAGTATCACGATATGGAGTGGTACGCCGTGCCAATGCGCAACAACCGTCCGCACTGGAGCGAGCCTTACTACGACGAGGGCGGCGGCGAGATGATGATGTCGACCTACTCAATGCCCATTCACGATGCCGAGGGCCGCACCGTTGGCATTTTCACCGCCGACGTGTCGCTCGACTGGCTGGGCGAGGTTATCAACGCCAACCGAATCTATCCGTCGTCGGTGAATATGATGATTTCGCGCACTGGCCAGATGATGGCCTGCCCCGTTGAGAGCCTTGTGATGCGCGCCAACATTATCGACCTGTCGGCAGGAATCAAAGACACTTCGGTCAAGAGCCTGAACCGCGATATGATGGCGGGCGAAAGCGGCTGCGCCACCGTCACTGACGACAACGGCGACCTGAACTACGTCTATTACGCCCCTGTCGACAACGGCACGGGATGGTCGATGGCCGTCATTTGCCGCGACCGCGAGATATACAATGGTCTTCGCCAAATTGCCTTCAACCTGTTTGTGATGATGATTATCGGTCTGATTCTTCTGGGCTTCATAATAGCGCGCACCATTCGCAGCATTAACCGCCTGCAGGAGGTGAACGCCGAAAAAGAGCGCATAGGCAGCGAGTTGCACATTGCCAGCGAGATTCAGAAGGGTATGCTGCCGAAGATTTTCCCGCCTTATCCCGACCGCAACGATATTGAGATTTTCGGCCACCTGGTGCCTGCCAAGGAGGTGGGCGGCGACCTGTTCGACTTCTATATCCGCGACGAGAAACTGTTCTTCTGCATAGGCGATGTGTCGGGCAAGGGCGTTCCAGCGTCGTTGGTGATGGCCGTCACAAGGGCGCAGTTCCGTACGCTGTCGGCGCACGAGTCGTCGCCCGACCGTATTGTCACGGCTATGAATGATGCAATGTCGGAAATGAACGATGCCAATATGTTTGTAACGTTCTTCATTGGCGTGCTCGACCTGCCTACGGGTCGTATGCGCTACTGCAACGCAGGTCACAACTCGCCGCTGCTCATTGGGTCGGGTGTGGGTCCGCTCAAGTGCGGCTCAAACATTCCAATCGGCGTGATGGCTGGCTGGAAATACACCGCGCAGGAGACGCATATCGACTGCAACACAACAATATTTCTGTTTACCGATGGCCTGACCGAAGCCGAAAACGTTGAGCACGAACTATTTGGCGATGACCGAATGATGCAAACGGCACGTGAGGCTCTGGCCGCAAAAAAACTTCAGCCCGAAGCACTTATCGGTCAGATGATGACTGCCGTTCACGCTTTTGTGGGCACCGCCGACCAGAGCGACGACCTGACAATGCTTGCCGTGCAGTACACCAAGCCGCAGATTGACGAGAAATTCCAGCGCAGCGTGACGCTTCACAACAATATCGACGAGATTCCGCACTTGGCCGAGTTTGTCGAAGGCGTGTGCGAGGCTGTAGGTTTCGACGCATCGCTGACAATGCAGATGAACCTTGCCATTGAGGAGGCTGTGGTGAATATTATCAACTACGCCTATCCGCAAGGAACACACGGAGTTATCAATATCAAGGCGCAAGCCAACGATGTGCGGCTGAAGTTTGTCATAACCGACAGCGGTGCCCCATTCGACCCCACGGTGAAAGATGATGTTGACATTTCGCTGCCAGCCGAGCAACGCCCCATTGGCGGACTCGGCATTCACCTTGTGCGCCAACTGATGGACACCATAAACTACGAATACACCGACGGACAAAACGTGCTGTCGCTGAGGAAGAAGTTGAAATAGTTAGGAGTTGAAGGCTATAAAAAACTAAACCCACCGACTTGACTTGCGTCAGGGGACGGTGGGATTCAACAATGCAAATGTAGGAAAGAATTTTTTCAAAAAATCGGGTGCATATTTTTAATATTGGAAAAAAATGCCCTTATTTGTACAAATTTTAAGCATCGCTCTACTTTCTTGTAGAGAAATGAGCCACTTTTTAGTGGCTTTTTATTTATATGGATAGCAAAAGGGTTACATTCTATATCGACGGCTTTAATTTCTACTACGGAATACGGCGAGCAAAATACGCTGACAGTTCGTGGCAGAAGTGCTATTGGATTGATGTAGTGAAACTATGCGAGAGTTTTTTAGGTCAAGGACAAGTCCTGGAAAAAGTGATTTATTTTACAGCAAGTCCGTTGAATCCCGATAAAAATAGCCGCCAAAGTGCTTTCCTTAACGCCAACAAACTTATTAATGGCGATAAGTTTGAAATTGTCAGGGGCAAATATTTGGAAAAGCATATAAGGTGTCCGTATTGTAAAGGCGATATTACACGTCCCGAAGAAAAGAAAACAGACGTGAATATATCTATCAGAATGATAGAAGATTGCATAAAGCAAGCAACTGATACGATTGCCCTTGTCAGTGCCGACAGCGATTTAGTACCGCCTTTGGAATTGATACAAAGAATGTATCCCGAAATCGCAATCAAGGTTTATTTTCCACCTTCAAATTATAGTAACGATTTAAAGGATAATCTGTTACACCATAGAAGCCGCCCTGTTGAAATGAAGAAGAACCAACCACGTTTTTATGCGGCAATAATGCCTGATGTGGTTGAAAAAGACGGTGTTAGATACACAATTCCCCCAAAGTGGGTAACGCAAGAATAATTTTTTAAATACAGTTTCGACAAGCGTCGAAAGCGTATTTACATTTTCTTTTTTCATTCCAATTCTCTATATTTGGGTTATGTTTAATGCAAAAACACATTTGCCTATGGTGAAATGACAGTATAAAGACATATAACATAAATAGCGTTTGGCTTTATCTACCTTCTTAAAAACTGGACACTTTTGAGATAAATGATGAATATGTTAGAGAACAAAGCAAATGCCTATGCGTAAGCGTGGGCTTTGTTCATTCAATTGACATATTCGGGTAGTCCAGTAAATCCCAAGAAGGCGGTTGAAAGCGAATTAGCACCACGCTATTTTTATGTGTCTGCCTTCCCAAACAAAGTGCTGACGGAACAAGCCGATAATCCGTATCAAACAGTAGGCCAATATAATATTTGGTAATTATTTCAATGGTTTTGTAATGAATGATACTGTAATTCATATAATTATTTGGTCAGTTGCAGGCCTTGCCGCGCTTCTGCTTGTTATCCACATTTTCACAGCAACCGCATTCGGTGCGGCAGTCATTAATGCTGCCACCTTTCTATTCAATATTATCATCGCAATCTTTGAATGGCTTTTTGATGCCATTGTGTTTGTGTTCCAATGCATTTATAAACTATTTGCTTGGATTATAGACCTTTTCGGTGAATTATTCTATTGGATTAGAGAAAAACGAGAAGAACGGGAAGAATTAAAACGGAAAGAAAAAGCAAGAGCCAAAAGACGCGCGTATATGGAACGAAAAAAGAGAGAAAAAGAGGAAAAAATGCGAGAAGAGAAGGAAAGGCTTTTGGATGACCAAAATCAGGCATCCATTCAATAACCACATTTATAAATGAAATTACTATGGTACAAAGTTTTATAGAAAAAGAAGACAAGTTGTACGAAGATTGGTACAACAGTTATACGGAAGAAGAGCAAAAACTTTTCTGCTTCGACGGGCTGATGTTTGGTCGCAACGACGACCGTAACGCCGAAGTGGAGAAATGGCTGAACGCCAAACGCAAAGTATTGTTTCTGACGAAAGACACAGATGACAATCCTGGTGATGATATTCGTTGGTGGCCGTTGGGTAACGAGAAGAATCCTGACGGCTCAATCAAACCGACACATCGATTTTACATTGTGTTATTCAAATGGTTATGGGCACTCAACGAAGTCACAGCCGACCATTTGCCAGTATTCGACAAAACAAAAGAAGAATACGTTGAGTTGGCAAGGAAATATCCAATGGCGCAGGTTAATGTAAAGAAATTGTCAGGTGGGGCGCAAGTAGATAATGGTGTAGTGGTTGATTACTACAACCGTGACGCAAAGTTTCTGAACTACCAAATTCGTGATTTGCTGCAACCCAACATTATAGTATGCGGTGGCGGCAGCGGTAGTTTAAGCGATTTAGTTATGCACAAGATTTATGGCGACAAAAAATTCGAATGTATAAACACTTGGTGCTACTATTGCGCCGAATCAGATTTGCTTGTAATTGACAGTTATCACCCGTCGGCTCGCGTTTGTAACGAAGACAAATTCGATGAAATGATTGCTAATGTACAGCAAGTATATAAGTTAAAGAAATAGTTTAACCTTTTAAAAATAATTATTATGGCACTTTTTAGAGTAAATGTCAAAAGCAAGGTCAATAGCAATGGTGTACGCCTTGAACCAGGAATGAGTGTGGAAGTTGTAACCAACTCTGTACAGACAGTAGAAGGGAAACAGAAAATTGCAGAGGCATTCTTGCAGAAATATGGTATCGATGTCAAGAAAATCGGTTCGTTTACCTATTATATGGATATTCAGAAGGTTAGTTGATTCTAATTCTGTGATTCCATAGTTTAATTTAGTGCCGAAGGAATAATTCTTTCGGCATTTTTTTATTATCTGTGTTAATCCATTCAATCTGCGTCATCTGTGTTCATTAAAAATATCGCCTTTCGATAAAAAACACGCTATCGAAATTTTTAACTACTTTGTAGTCGCATTATTGAACACAAAATGGACAGCATAGTATTTCTCGGCTTGAACGGATATGCGTGGGTAACCATTGCCACCATTGCGGGTATCTTCGTCATTATGGCGCGGACTCGCATACGGGCGGAGGTTGTGTTTCTGGGCGCTCTCACGGTGCTGCTCGTCACGGGTGTGGTGACGGAGGAGGAAGGAATGGCGGGGTTCGGGTCGGAGCCTGTGGTGGTGCACGCGGCGTTTTTTGTCATTATTGCGGCGCTCATTCACACGGGCGTGCTCTACTGGCTGTCGAAAAATGTGCTTGGAACGCCTAAAACACAGGTGGGCGCTATGCTGCGGCTGATGATTCCCGCCAGCGTGCTCTCGGCCCTGATGAACTCGGTGAACATTGTGGCCCTGCTCATCGACGCCGTCAAACTTTGGGCTCACAAACTCGGCGTGGCGCCGTCGAAACTGCTTCTGCCTTTGAGTTACGCTGCCGCGATGGGCGGAATGTGCACCTTGCTCGGCAACTCGTCGAACTTGGTCATTGCGGGCCTTTATCTGAACCAGACAGGGCAGACGATGAACATTTTTGAGCCGCTCGTTCCAGGGCTGATACTCACCGCCATTGGCACCGCCGTGGTGATTCTTCTGCAAAGGCTCATTCCCGAACGCAAATCGTCGGAGCACACCTTCGAAACCACAAGCGACTACACCGTCGAACTGCTTGTGCCGACTGACAATCCTGCCGTTGGTTGCTCGGTTGAGGAGGCTGGACTCTACAACGTGAAAGGCGGTTCGCTGGTCGAGATAGTCCGCTTCGACAAGGAAGTGATAATGCCCGTTCCGAAAACCGAATGGATTCTGGGTGGCGACCGTCTCATCTATGCTGGACAAATCAACGAGATACTCGAACTCAAGCGCACGCACGGTCTTGCCGCCGCCGACCATCACGTATGGAGCATCAACGATATCGATACAAATCGCAAAATGCGCACCGCATACATAACCTTCGGCAGCGACCTTATCGGCAAATCGATGACGCAGTGCGACTTTGAACAGAAAAACGACGTTGTGCTTGTGGCCGTGGCGCGTCAGGGGCAGCGTGTTGACGGTCAGCCGCGCGAGATAACGCTTCAGGCAGGCGATACGCTTCTGCTGGAATGTCCCGCAAAGGGCGAGAGCCAACTCGAGACCAACAACCGCCGCAGTCTGACATTCTTCGATTCGCATTTTGTACCCGAAATCGGCTCAAAGACAATTACTTCGGCAGCCATACTGTTGCTGATGTTCATCTTCTCGTCGTTCCACGTGATGCCGCTTATGGCCACAACAATGCTGGCCGCCGGGCTGATGCTCGCCTTCAAATGCTGCCGTTTCGACAGCGTGGTGAAATACATCGAG
>JAGCFC010000164.1 GCA_017650325.1 Salinivirgaceae bacterium
GTGGAGCCTTGCCGATTATGCCGAAGGACGTCCGACCGAAGGTATCTTGCTGTCGTACAGAGCCGAAGCCAATCAACAGTTTGCCCGCAACGTTGATATTCTGACGCCAATGTACTGGTCTGAAGTTGAGCGTTGGACTGATACGCAAGTTGGCCGTCGCGGGGCTGAATATCAGCAATTTAAACAGCAAAAAGCGCAGGAGTGCATTGCGCTTGCGGCGGAGGTTATTCCTGGCTTCGAATCGGCTATCGACAAGCAGTTCAGCAGCACGCCGCTCACTTATCGCGACTACACGGCAACGGCTCAAGGCGCGGCCTACGGTATCCGCAAGGACTACAACAGCCCGATGCAGACGCTTCTCACGCCACGCACGCCCGTTCCGAATTTGTTGCTTACGGGGCAAAATTTAAATTTGCACGGAATTTTAGGCGTTTCGATGTCGTCGTTCTTCACCTGCGCCGAAATTTTGGGAATGGAGACGGCAACGGATGGACTGAAATTTGATGATTGATAATTTTAACGAACAATTAATAATGATTTCAAGGGAGAAGGCATAAGGCAAAAGTTTTGAGTAAAGAGTAAAGACATATGTTAAAGACTCATGACTCATGGCTCAAAGCTCACTGCCGTCAGTAGACTGTTGTCTGTAGTCTTATGTCTGTTGTCCCAATATTTAAACTTTGATAAAATGAAATACGCATTAGTAACAGGCGGAAGCCGCGGAATAGGCCGTGCGGTGTGTGTCAAACTCGCGCAGATGGGCTATTATGTGATTGTAAACTATGTGTCGAACGATGCCGAGGCGCAGAACACTCTCAAACTGATTGAGGAGGCTGGCAGCAAAGGTGAGTTGTTGAAATTCGATGTGTCGAGTCAGGAGGAGGCTGCTTCAAAAATTGGCGAGTGGCAGCAGGCTCACGAAGGCGAATATATTGAGGTTCTGGTAAATAACGCAGGAATCCGCAAAGACAATCTTTTGTTCTGGATGGAGCCGCAAGACTGGTACAAGGTTTTGGGCATTGCGCTCAACTCGTTCTACAACGTTACGCGTCCGCTTATGCAGCCAATGCTGCGCAAGAAATACGGCCGCATTATCAATATGGCGTCGCTGTCGGGATTGAAAGGCCTGCCTGGCCAGACCAACTATTCGGCTGCCAAAGGCGGAGTGATTGCCGCAACCAAAGCGCTTGCACAAGAGGTTGGCCGTAAGGGAGTTACAGTGAATGCCATTGCCCCAGGCTTTATCAAAACCGATATGGTTGAAGGTCTCGACGAAGCCACGCTGAAGGCACAGATTCCCGTCGGACGGTTCGGTTTGCCCGAAGAAGTTGCCGACCTTGTCGGATTCCTTGCGTCGCCAAACGCAGCCTATATTACAGGCGAGGTAATCTCGATAAACGGAGGACTTTATAGTTAGGAGTTAGAAATTCAGAATTTAGAATGCAGAATTCAGAATAAATTGCTAACAATTTTTACGGATATGAGAAGGTTGCTTTGGGCTGCGATGGGTGTTGCATTGATTTCGATGCTGTTTGCAAATTGCAAAAAAGACCCCACCTATTTGGTTCAAGTTACTGCCGCTGAAGGCGGAACTGTTGAAGGACAAAATGGCGAATACAAAGAAGGTGAAACGGTTGTATTTACAGCGATTCCTGCTGATGGTTATTATTTTACCAATTGGAGCGATGGTAACACCGACAACCCACGTTCAATAGTTACCACAAGCGATATTTCCCTTGCTGCCAAATTCATAGGTGTTAGCCCCAAAGAAGGCGGGATAGTAGAAACAAAGAAAGAAGGCAATTCAATTGTGTATACGGCAGTTCCTTCGAACGGTTACTATTTTAGCCAATGGAGCGATGGAAATACCGACAACCCACGCACAATAAAAGTTGGCAACGCCGATATTACCCTTACCGCCGAATTTGTTTTGCCCACCATTGCAACCGTTGATTTAGGACTGACAAGCGGTAACCTTTGGGCAACTTGCAATGTTGGCGCCATTAACCCGTGGGACTATGGTTATTATTATGCTTGGGGCGAAACCCAAACAAAAAACAATTACATTCGGGAAACCTATAAATATTGTAATGGTTCTAACAAATCGTTCACTAAATATAACGTTAATGCGGACTATGGCACGGTTGACAACAAAACTATACTCGAACCGTCAGATGATGCCGCCACAGTAGTGTTAGGTGCCGAATATTCAATGCCAACCGTTGAGGATTGGAAAGAACTTGACAGTCTATGCTATTGGGTTTGGACAAACAACTACAACGGCACAAGCGTTGCTGGTTACATTATTTACAAAGCAAAGTCCGAACACGACAAAGGAAGAATAATAATTGAGGACGGCACACCTTCAGCTTCATATTCGTTGTCCGATGTGCATATTTTCCTTCCTGCGGCAGGCTGGCTCAACGGTTCGGACCACGACAGCACGGGCAACTGGGGCAACTATTGGTCGAGTTCGCTCGACGAGAGCAAACCGAGCTGCGCACGAAACTGCGATTTCTCAAGCCGTGGCGTGGGCCCGTCGATGACCAGCGCCCGCTTTGTTGGGTTATCGGTTCGTTCCGTCAAGCGGCCATAAAGCAACTTAAACTTCTAAACAGCGAAGCGTCTTAACTTCTTAACTTTTAAACTTAAAACTTACAACTTGCAATGAAACATTTCCTTACAGCAATAATCCTTTTCGCCACCTTCGTTTCTGCCTTTGCGCAGAAAGATGCGGCTATTGATAAGATTCTGAAAACCAACGAGAAATATCAGACTATCAGTTGCGATTTCAAGCAGACCAAAACAATGGCGATGGTCGACAAAAAGATTGAGTCAGAAGGCGTTTTGTACTTCAATCGCGCCGACAAACTCAAAATGGACTACTCAAATCCTGCGGGCAATTTGTTGCTAATCAGCGGCGAGTCGTTGCTGATGATTCAAAACGGCCGCAAAAACGACTTCAACACCAAGCAGAACGCCCAGATGCGTAATTTGAAAAACACTCTGCTGTTGAGCATTGCAGGCGATGTTGCCGCCGTGGCTACCGAAAACGGTGCAACGATTGAGTTTACAGAAACTGCAGATTACTACACCTTTGTACTAACACGCACCGACAAGAGTGTCAAAAGCCGAATGTCGAAACTCGAATTGAGTTACAGCAAAACCGACTGCTCGCTCTGCGTGATGAAAATGGAGGAGCCCAACGGCAACTTCACCGTCTATGACACGCCTGTCAAGACTTTCAACCCTGAAATCGCCGCTGGAACGTTCGATAAACCAAAGAAATAGGAAGGGTGCACGCCGTTTTTTGAGCGCACAACAAACGGCTGCCAGAGAGATGCGGAATTGGTTGCAGAAAAACTTCAGTCAACAGAGGATTTTGTAAGATTCTTCAGGTAAAAACACTCTGAAAATTCGCATTTTTTTGTACATTTGTAAATGTTGTAACAAGATGCAATTGGTTGCAACACATGTTATTACAATGTCAAAAAAGAGTAATGAGCCGACGTATGTGCCACCTTTTACGGTGAGTGCTGAAGCGATAAATCTGATAGCAGAAATCTCTGGTCAGATTGAACGCTACGCAATCCGTATGGAGCAATCCGATGGACTAATGCTTCGCAAGGCAAACCGCATAAAAACCATTCACTCGTCATTGGCCATCGAGGGAAACACCTTGTCGGAAGACGAAGTGCGCGACATTATTGATGGGAAGGCGGTTGTGGCTCCCATCCGCCAGATTCAGGAGGTGAAAAACGCCATTAAAACATACGAGATGTACCCGACACTTGATCCGTTTAGTGAGAAAGACCTTCTGAAAGCTCACGGCGTAATGATGCAGGCTTTGGTTGACGATGCTGGACGTTACAGACGAGGCGGAGTAGGTGTTTTTGGTAATCAGGGACTTGTGCATCTTGCCCCACCTGCCGATAGAGTGCCATTTCTGATGGGAGACCTGTTCAACTGGCTGAAATATGCTAAAGACCATTTGCTTATTCGCTCGTGTGTATTCCACTATGAGTTCGAGTTCATTCATCCGTTTGCCGATGGAAACGGCCGTATGGGGCGTATGTGGCAGACGCTTTTGTTGATGCAGTGGAACTCTATTTTTGCGTGGATTCCGGTTGAAACCATCGTAAAAGAGCACCAGCAGGATTACTATGCTGCCATTGCGCAAAGTGACCGCGAAGCATCGAGCACATCTTTCATCACATTTATGCTCAACTGTTTGAAACAGGCTGTGGACGAAATACGAAAAAGTAACCAGAAAAGTAACCAGAAAAGTAACCAGAAAATAATCGAGGCAATGAAGAACAACCCAAAGGTTACTATTCGTGAATTACAAGAAGTTACAGGCCTGTCGGAAAGCGGTGTGAAAAAGATAATCCGCCAACTCAAGGCCGATAATGCAATCCAGCGTTCCGGCAGCGACAAAAACGGTCTTTGGATTGTCAATGCTGAATAAGCGCCAATCTGGACTGATATTTTTTGCAGACAACTCTAAAATTCTATCGTCAATACCACAGATGTTTACATTTAAAAAACAGACACCACGGTGAAACGGGGTGTTGTGAATTGAAATTCATTCTTACTTTTACAGCATAAAAAAACGCTAATTTTTAGTCTCAAATCGGTGAAACTATGAGCAAGACAAATTTTGGATACGTAAGAGTTGCGGCCGCAGTGCCGTTGGTGCATGTGGCTGACTGCCAGGCAAATGCCGAGGAATGTTTGGAGCTGGTTCGTGAAGCGGCAAAACAGTCGGTTCAGATAATCTGCTTTCCCGAACTTGCCATAACGGGCTATACTTGCGCCGATTTGTTTCATAACCAGCAACTTATTACCGATGCCGAAAACGCTTTGCAATGGCTTGTAGAGCAGACGAGAGGTCTTGATATTATTGTAATTGTTGGCTTGCCAGTGCGTTGCGGAACCTCGCTGTTCAATGCGGCGGCTGTTTTCCGCAAAGGCGAGATTTTTGCCGTGAATGCCAAAACGTGGCTGCCGAACTATAATGAGTTTTATGAGCACCGCTGGTTTGCGCCAGCTTTTAGTGCCGTTCGCGATACTATAACCATTTGTAATCAGACTGTTAAGTTCGGCCGCAACCTTATTTTCGATGGTGGCGAGGTGTCGTTTGCCATTGAGATTTGCGAGGACCTTTGGACCCCGATTCCGCCAAGTTCGGTTGAGTCGTTGGCTGGTGCGCACCTGATTTTCAACCTTTCGGCAAGCGACGAGGTGCTGGGCAAGCACCGCTATCTGCGTAGTTTGATTGAGCAGCAGTCGGCACGATGCATTGCAGGCTACATCTATGCTTCGTGCGGTTTCGGAGAGTCGAGCACCGACCTTTATTTCGCAGGAAACGGCTTGATTTCTGAAAACGGCAAAATGGTGGCCGAAAGCCGCCGTTTCAGCATGGATAAACAATTGGTTGTCACCGATATCGATATTGAAAAACTGATTGCCGACCGTCAGAAAAACTCAACGTTTATGACAGGTGCGGGAGTGGTGCGCAACGAATTATATACTGTTGTGCCTATTCATTTCCCCGAGAATAAAACCTCTGATTTGCTGCGTACTATCGATGCCAGCCCGTTTGTTCCGTCGAGCGAGGCTAACCGCCAGCAGAACTGTCAGGAGATTTTCAGCATACAAACCGGCGCACTTGCCCACAGACTTCAGCATATTGGCTGCAAACGTGCAGTGGTGGGCATTTCGGGTGGTTTGGATTCCACATTGGCTCTGCTTGTCACAGCTAAAACCTTCGACCAGCTCGGCATCAGCCGTAAGAACATTATCGGCATAACTATGCCAGGTTTTGGAACCACCAACCGTACCTACAACAATGCGGTGTCGATGATGCGTTCGCTTGGCGTCGATTGCCGCGAGATTAGCATTAAAGCGGCTTGTGAGCAGCATTTTGCCGACATTGGCCACGACAGCGCCGTTCACGATGTGACCTACGAGAACTCGCAGGCGCGTGAACGCACTCAAATACTTATGGATGTGGCAAATAAAGAGAACGCCATTGTCATTGGAACAGGCGACCTGTCGGAACTGGCGCTCGGCTGGTGCACCTACAACGGCGACCATATGTCGATGTACGGGGTGAATGCCGGTGTGCCGAAAACACTTGTCAAGTATCTTGTTAAGTATGCGGCTGATTTTGAGATTGATGCCAGTGCAAAACCATATCTGTACGACGTTATCGACACGCCAATAAGCCCCGAGCTGCTGCCTGCCGACAGCAACGGCAATATTGCGCAGAAGACTGAGGATTTGGTGGGACCATATGAGTTGCACGATTTCTTCATTTATCATTTTATGCGCAACGGTTTCGCTCCCCAAAAGATATTCTATCTGGCAAAGAAGGCCTTTGCCGGAGCATATACCGACGATGTTATCGACAAGTGGCTCAAGGTGTTTGTCCGCCGATTCTTCACACAGCAGTTCAAACGCTCGTGTATGCCCGACGGCCCCAAAGTGGGTTCGGTATCGTTATCGCCCCGTGGCGATTGGCGTATGCCTAGCGATGCCGCTTGGAAGTGGCTGATGAAAGAGATTTGAAAGGTTTTTTGATTCGCATGAGTTAGATCGTTACGAATCAGTAAAATAGGTACTCTCTTAAATAGAATTCTACTTTTTGTATTGTTTGCCGTATTCCGCTTCGGGTTCGGCGGCCATAGGCATCGGTTCGTCGTCGGGAGTGGTGTAGGAGAGAGGTTTGTTGTTGATAGCCAAAAAGTTGCGATTGAGTAGCAGTTCCACTTCCCACATGGTATGTTCAAACCGGCTTGGGGTTAGTTGACATTCCCAAACCACAATCACCTGCCAGCCGTTCTGCTGCAATATCTGATAATTCTGACTGTCGCGTTCGCGGTTGCGTTTGATTTTTGCCTGCCAGAACTCCACGTTGCTTTTCGGCATACGGAACTTGTCGCAGCCGTCGTGTCCATGCCAGAAACAGCCGTTCACAAAGATTGCCGTGCGGTAGCGGCGCATCACCACATCGGGCTTGCCGGGTACGCTCCGCACATTGAGCCGGTAGCGGTAGCCCCGTTGCCACAGCCATTGGCGAACCTTCAGTTCGGGCTTGGTGTTGCGGCTCCTGATATGCGACATGCAGAGGTGCCGCTGTTCGGGGGTTAACGGGTCGGGCATAGAGCAGAGGTGGTTTTAAAAGTAAAAACCACCATATCAATCTTTTGGGAGTGACATGGTGGTTCTGTATCGTTGATTTTTCAGCCTATTTGTAGGTGGGAATGTCGAATAGATGCATTGTGTCGCTAAAATACTGCGTGGCAGTCATTTGCGGGTAGTTCAGCAGCGCAGATATCAAATCGTGATGTTCGGCACGGATTGGAATCATCTCTTTCTCGATTTTCTCGGCTGCGGGAATCTGCTCGTCCATGCGAATCTTCATGGCCTCGATTACAGCCTTGCGCTGGATGGGAACAATCTCGCCATAGTATTTGAGAGCCGCCGATTTGTATGAATCGCTTTGTGTGTTCTCAAGGTCTTTAGCGTATTTCGCGTAAATTGTTTTGCACTGTTCATCAGCATCTTTGAAGAGTTGCTCCACTTTCTTGCCGATGGCGTCCCACTCGTCAATCATTGGTTGCAGCGGCTCAAGATACTCGCTTGCATCGGCGGCCTGCTCCAGAAGCGCAGCCTCGGCCTGTCCTTGTTTGTAGTGGGCCTCGAGGTATGCCTGCTGCTCCTCTTCCGACATTTCGGCCAGTTTGTCAATCTCCTCGCGGCTCAGGCCAGTCATCATTTCAGCCTGCTTGTAGGCGGTCTCCATCACTTGCGCGCTGTCAGCGTTGGCGTACGAGAATGTCATGGCCTCAATGGTGAGCGTTGCCGATTTTGTCTTGAACGTCATAACCGGACTTGCCATCAGTTTGAGTGCTTGCTCGTTAAGCTCTGCCGATTTGTAATTTGTGAGTTGCTGAACGGTTGGAACGGCAGGCAGTTGTTTCATAATATCGACAATCGACTGCGGCTTTACCGGCTCTTGCGATTGTGCCTCTGATTGTGCGGGCGACCCTTGCGACGACTCGCTCGACAAGCCTTTCTCAAGTTCTTTGTCTATGGCATCGGCGGCCTTGTCCGAAACCCTGTCGGTTGCTTTATCAATAGCTTTTTCGGTTGTCTTTTTAGCGGCTTTGCTTGCGGCCTGCTTCAGCATGCTGCTGCCAAGTTGTGCATTGGCAGTAAAAGCACATACGGCAATGCACATAACAGAAAGTAATATCTTCTTCATTGTTTTGGATTTAATGTTTAACAATTCCAAAGATATACATTTTTATTATTGCTGATATATTGAAAGACAGAATTATATCGCACATTGCCGCCAGCGATTGTACGGAGTGGGATGGAGGCGGTTTAAGGTGATTTGGTCTCTATTTGCCCTTTAGCAAATCAACCAAAACCTTGTCGGCCGGCAGCCAGTTCACGCTGTCGAGTTCGTTTGCCGACAGCCATTTGGCGGCCTTGTGCTCTTTCAGTGTCGGGTTGCCGTTTTCAAAACTGCACCAGTAGCAGTACATTGTCAAATGAAACGTCGGGTAGTCCCATTCAACTGTATCTATCAGGTTTTCAACGGATATTGTTGCGTCAAGTTCTTCGCTGATTTCCCGCTTTAGCGCTTCTTCGGGTGTTTCGCCCGCTTCAATCTTGCCGCCAGGAAACTCCCAACCGCCCTGCATTTCGCCATATCCGCGCTGCGTTGCGAAAATGCGGCCTGCGTTGTCGTGGATTATTGCGGCGGAGACTTGGATTTGTTTCATCTTGAAAAACATTGTCTTGTATGATGCAAAATTAGAAACAAAATGAGTTCTTTTTAATGCAAATGCTACTGGAGGAAAAGATTTGTGCCAATATGTTCATTATGTTGAACATATTTGTATATAAAATGTTCAATTGATTGAACAAATAATTGGCTAATATGTTCATTGTGTTGAACAAATTGCTATATTTGCCGAATATAAAACCGACAGATATGGAAACACTTATTAGGCGGCATCTGAACCGAATGCAAAACGTAAGTCTTGATTTTGTGAGAAATACGATGGACAAAATCGATTGGAACGAGAGACTTGTAATGATTAAAGGACAGCGCGGTGTGGGCAAAACCACACTTATGACGCAACGCATTGCACAGGTTTTCGGCACCACCGACACCACCAAAGTGCTCTATGTCAGTCTCGACAACATCTACTTCAGCAACCATAGTCTGCTTGAGTTTATTGAGCGTTTCCACTCGATGGGCGGCACACACCTTTTTCTCGACGAGGTGCATTTCTACAAAAACTGGAACATCGAAATCAAAAACGCATACGATGAGTTTGCCGATATGCACTTTGTGGTGAGCGGCTCGTCGCTTTGCAATCTGACCGATGGCGAGGCCGACCTTTCGCGCCGCTGCATTACGTACTTTATGCCCAGCCTGTCGTTCCGTGAATATTTGCGGATGTTTTACAACGAAGATTTTCAGTCCGTTACGCTCAACGACGTGTTGACCGACGGCAACCGTATCTGCACCGCCGTCAATGCTCGGATGCGCCCGCTTCCGCTGTTTGCCGAATATCTGCAATACGGCTGTTTCCCATTCCAAAAAGAGGGGCGTAGCAACTACTACGCGCGGATTGAGAATATTGTGAACAACACCATCGATGCCGAATTGCCCAAATTGCGCAAGTTTGATGTGGCCAACAGTCGGAAAATAAAAGCGTTACTCTCGATTCTGGCTTCTTCGCTGCCATTCAAACTCGACACCGTAAAACTTGCCACAATGGCAGAAATCTCACGCAACTCGTTGCTGCAATATCTTCAGTATCTGGCCGATGCTCGGCTTATCAACCTGCTTTATTCCGATGTGAACAGCGTCAAACGTCTGCAAAAACCTGATAAAATCTATCTCGACAACCCGAATCTGCTGTATGCGCTAAGCAGTTCACAAGTGAATGAAGGCACACTGCGTGAAGTGTTTTTTGTGAACCAATTGTCAGTCAATCATACTGTTGAATATAGCAAGACGGCGGCCGACTTCACCATCGACCACCAATACACCATTGAGGTTGGCGGACACTCGAAAGATGGGCGGCAGATTGCAAGCGTTGCCGACAGTTTCATTGCCTCCGCAGACGAGGAATATGTCCTCGGCAATAAAATTCCGCTTTGGCTGTTTGGTTTTCTTTATTGAGCGCGGCCTGCATTGTCGTGGATTAAAGACTTGGATTGAATGGACAAAAATGCCAGAGGATACAATTGTAACCTTTTTAAAGAGATTAAGATTGACAGAAAAATCCTAAATTCACGATGCTTGCTTTTCTGAAACAACGATAACATTCAAATCTACGACCAAAACATTATCAGCGTTTTTGCCTAATTTTTCCAATGATATAGTTGAGTTTTCGAGTATACCTCTATTATCACGACTAGTAAGTGTTAGAAGTAAGTAATTATCCTTACTTGGTGAAGGATAACCACGTTCTTCTAATTGTTCTTTGCTAACAATTTCAACATTTCCTCGACTGATGTGTTTGAATTTAAAGTTGTCTTTATCACAATAAAGAACAGCATATTGAGCCAACATTAGATTTGCTAATTCGTGTGCCTTTGTTAATGGAACAGGGTATTTGTTGTTATTCAAACACCATTCGTATTTTTCTCGGTTGCTTCTTGTAGGCGCAATCAGAACCAATACTTTGGAATCTTGCTCACTCACATACTGCAATCCTCGTTGCGGAATTGCTTTCTCGGTGTGCTCAAAAGAAGTGGTTTTATTGAGTAGGATTTCTTCCAAATGCTGACGTAAAATTTTGCCTTCTTCCACCTCATTTTCGTTTGGCAAAAGCGGAAACGCGCCAATGTTAACACTCTCAACACTCTCACTGAAATATCGCTTTTTGAGCGTTTCTTCATCACAACGACCAGGAAACAGAATGTAGCCGCCAATTACCTCTTTGGCTGCATAACGGTCGCGGTTTGAGCCGTAGTAAATGGCATCGCGGTAACGGTGCATCTGATTTATGGCATCGGAAGGCGGATAGTCGCAGCCAACTTGCAATAATTCAAGTTCTTCGGCATCAAGTTTTTCAATATCCTTATCGAGACGGGCATCGCTAATCACGCGGTATTTGGCATCGTAGAGGTAGGTGAGCATAATGTCGCCGTTGGCCTTGCGAATGTTCAACACAATGTCGGGGCGCTGCTCGGTGGTGGCAGTGCGCACTTCATCGGTACCGTCTTTTCCGCCACGGCGGTTGTAGGTGTGCTGGTAAACCAACTCGACAACATCGCCAGCGTGGGCGCGCAGTTGATTGGCTCTTATGCTATCGTCATCAGCGGGTGGCACAGGATAATGAAACTCAATCTTGTGCTCCAACCGACTGTCGGTGAATGGGTTAAGAAACGTCTCTTTGGGTTCTATCAGTAATTCATTGTAATTGGGCATATCGGCGTTAATTCCCAAAACATCGCACACCAAATGCTTCATTTTCACAAAGCACCACAGCTCATAAATCTCCCAAATCTGCAATGTGCCAATGTTGGCGGCACCATCGTAAAGCTCGATTCCGCGGCGCAGTTTGAGCCAATCTTTATAAATCTGCCGATAGCCATGGCGGTTTTGCAAAACAAGACTTTCTCCAGACATTCCGCTGAATCGCCCCACCTGCTTGAAAAACGGGTGCCGCTGCAGACGCTCAATCGAGGCTCGATATTCAGTCCATCGTTGCCGATAGTCGTCCGACAATTCTTCTTTACTATCTTTCAGCACTTTATCGAGTATCAGTTTCAGTCGGTCGCCGATTTTGTCCAAAGTGTGTTTCACAAATCGGTTTTCGGGCGTGTCGATTGTGTTTTCGTACTCACTGTATGTGAAATAACGCTCGTCGTGACGCTTTTCCTTCTCGGCTTCGGCATACTGTTCCTCCATCGGTATGGTCCAGTGCTTGATATGGTCGGCACGGCGGCTGAGCGAATGGGTGCGAGTTTTGATATTTGGATTGTTGGCAATGAAACGCACGTTTTTCAGATAATCGTCGACCACCTGTGCGAAAGCCTGCATCCATACAATATTGTTGCGTATCTGCCCGCGGCAAAACTGCTGAAAGGTAATTGACAGATAGCGGTAGATAATGTCGTTGTACTCCTTGTTGACGGCCTGAAGAATGCTTTTATAATCGCGGTGCGTGTCGAGTTTGGGCGAACAGACATCGAATGTTACAAATGCGCTTTGTGGCCGTTCGTCTTTAACATATTCAAATTCAAGGCGGAACAAGCCAGGATTGTTCATAAAATCGACATTGCCAACGAGTTTAGTGCGCTTCTCATCATCGGCATAAAAACTGTCGGCAACATCTTTACGGATATGCAAAATTTTAAACCCTTCAGTTCCGTTTTTCGCTTTTATGCTTATCTGGTAGGCGTTAGTCTCGAACACCACAGGCCAAAGGTTATCCCATTTTGTTCCTATGACGGGCAAGGCAAACTCTGCATTTTCGATATTAAAAAGCGAGAATTCACATTCCTGGCTCGAAGTGTAGCGGCAATAGGTTCGAGGTGTGACGCCAGCTGTTTGGTTCACGCGGCCGCAAAAGCGTTGCCACGAGTATTGCAGGTTGTCGGTGGTGCGCACCACAACCTCAAAATCGTCACTCTCGAATCTTATAACGTCTTGCTGCATAAGCAACTACACAATTACGGCCAGAACCTTGTGAACTGCATCTGCTCCAGACGGTCGTTCATCTCCTTCAGTTTCCGACTTGTGTCGCCATCAGCATTAAACAAAGCCTGAATCTTTTGCAGCCGTGTCTCTGTATCGTTCTTCAAAGAGAACATTTCATCGTCGCCCTCAACGCGCGGCAGAATCTTCATCAGCGTAATGGCATCGAAAGCTTGCTGCACTTTTTCGGCAAAAGCTTCATCGGCTCCATTATCGTGATATTCAGCATCATCGAGCAGATTGCCAAGATAAATTACCAACTCGTTCAGCACTCGGTACGACACTACAAACGGCGTATTTGCCAGTTCGTTGTTGATTTTCTCAATTTTCTCAACTGTTTGTTTTCTAATCTGTTCAGCGCAATCGGAATGCACGGCCAGAACCTCATCAGCATTGACATAGCGCGGACGGAACAAACCGATTTTCCACACATCGCCTTCGGGCAGATATTCAAGCGCTGCGCTTCCTCCAAACATCGCGTTAAGGTCGCCGCCATTCATTTCAATGGTCATTGCGCGGTCAATCACCTTGCGGCTAAACTGGTGCGTGGTGTCGTCCATATTCACAGTGCCAACAATAAATACATTATCGGGCAGCGTAAGGCCTTTTTCTTTCAGATAATCAACAATATCCTGACGCACATATTGTTCGTCGCTCACCTCTGTTTGCTGCTTGGCAATATTTCTTTCTCCCTCCGAGGTTGTAGGCGGAACTTTTGTCAATCCAACCTCAACAAACGGGTCGAAACCTCCTTTATATTTCTTGGTGAACCATTCAGGCTTAACCAAAGCTCCTGTAACAATATGGCCGTCAACCATTTTGCGCGTCTCAACCACTGAAAGGAACTCTGCAAAATACTGCTCAACCGGGGCAAGATTCATCTCGTCGAGGCAGACAAAGAATGGCACCTTGGGGTACTGCATTGCCTTGACAAGAAATTTTACAAAATCGGTAAATACATACCGTTCGCCAATATTGCTATAATAGCCAAGTAGTTCGGTACTATCGTGCCAGTTGGGTTTCACCTCAATCATACGATAGTTGCCTGGCGTGGTTCCATCGGCATCTCGCAGTTCCTCAGGGCAGCTCTTGAATGCCAACTCCCTCACAATGCGGCTTTTGCCAGTTCCGCTTATGCCTGCTAAAAGTACAAAGGGTTTTGTGCGAAGGGCGGTGAGAATTGGTTGGTAAGATTGTTCTATATGTTGAAGATTGGAAGAAACAAAGTCGGCCGAAAAAATGTCTTCTGCACTTTGTAAAGCATCATTCAATTCATATTCAGAAACTTTGCGGCGAATGCTTTTGACATTTCCTTCTTTAATTGAGATTTCTGTGCCTGTTACTTCTAATTGAGAATGGTTTTGTGTAAGAATATGATATCTCTCATCAGCAACCTTTGGAAGATTTGCATCACAATGATTTTTATAATTAACATCACTTCTGTATCTCAAAATTGATTCAACAACTTCAAAATAATCATTCCAAGTTTGCGCAGTTGCAACAAATAATTTAAACTCTTGAATTGAAATCTTATATGAACTGGTTATATCACCAATTAAAAGTAAAATTTTGAATAAAAACATAAATGGACAAATTTTGATTTGACTTGTATATAAAGCATTTAAACTTGAATCGATAAATATTCGCTCTAATTGTTTGTTGATGATGTCAGGGTATAACGATAACCTATTAAAATCCCCTTTGCATAAATCCTTCAAAGCGAAGTAAAATGGGGTTAAATTCTGCGCGCTATACCTTTCTGAAGGTACAGTCAAACCAAGATATTCACAGTTTTTGGTTGCACGATGAGGGGTTAAAGCCGCCAACTCACCATACTCTGGAAGACACTTGTGACTGTCAAAGAAAGATGCAAAGTTCTCTACTTGACTATCATTCCAAGCATCAAGTATCTTGGCCATAAAACACAAATCTCTAAACACAAGATTCTGTTTTGTGATATACCAAAAGCCACCTTGATTGTTTAAGGAATTGAGTTTGTTTAATTTAATGTCACTTAATCTGCTCATTTTGTATGAGATATTTTATAACGTTTGCTAAAAAATAAGCCAATTTTGGGGGGACAGCATTACCTATTTGTTTACACACAGACGTTTTTGAGCCTGTGAAAACAAAATCATCGGGAAATGATTGCACACGTGCAGCCTCTCTTGGTGTTAGTGTTCTGTTTTCAGTAGGATGCGTAAACCTTCCACCTGACGGTGTATCAAAACGTGTTGTTATTGTCATTGTTGGTTTATCCCATTCCAATCTACCATAAGCACCACTATGAACAGAATGAATATCTTCGTTTAGCACTGTCCAATTCTCACCATTTCCCACACGTTCCATTCTGCTAACTGCTATGTCGTTGTGATGTGAACGAATGTGATTTTGCACAATGGCAACATCAGAACGTAGAAATTTTTGATAGTCTGATTTACATTTCTTCAATTTTGACGTACCATTTATAGTTGGTTCTCCTAAATCTGATATAGCGTCTGCCAAAGAGACTTTATCAAAAAAATGATTGTCGTCTTTAATTATTTGTTCCTTTGCCTTTTCGAACAATGAGTCAATATCAAAATCCTTGTTAAGACAACCAATTAACACAACACGTTCTCTTTGTTGTGGAATTCCATATTCTACAGCGCGGATAACCTTATAATGCAAATAATATTTGTTGCCGTCAAAATTGTTGGGGTTGCCAAACGCATTCACTATTTCGTTGAAAATCGCCCCTTTGTCTTTTGATAAAATTCCCTTAACATTTTCTAAAACAAAGGCTTTAGGCAAAACCAATTTTACAACATTGATGTAATGGCGGAACAAGAAATTGCGAGGGTCATCAATAAACGCATTACTACTTCTGATTCGCGCACCTGCCATAGAAAAACCTTGACACGGCGGACCACCAACTATCACTTCTGCCTCGTTTCTTGAGAAAAACCTTTCATTATCAATGTCGCCAATATCATTAGGATACACCAACGTATCATTATGATTGTACTTGTATGATTCTGCTATTTCCTCATTGATTTCAACTGCTTTAGTTATTTTAAAGCCTGCCTTTTTAAAACCGACAGAGAAACCTCCGCAACCTGCAAATAAGTCTATAACATTCATATATGAACTGCTGATTCTATATCTTAAAATGTAGTTTTTCACATAAGTTAACTCTGTGTCAGTCAACTCATAAATACTTTGTAAAGCATTGTCAATAGCATCTATTTCCGCTTTACAATCCCGATGTTTGTATTCGTAATCAACTTGCTTTGAGCCAATGTATTTTTTTGTCTGGTCTAATTTGGTTTCTAATGCTTTAGCCAAAACTGAAAAATGGGTTAAATCATCAATATCCAATCGGACTTTAAAGCACTTCAGTTCTTTTTGTGTTATGTGCCAACAATCCGATACTACATTCCAACAGAAGAAGAATAAGGATGAGTTCAATAAACACAACAAATAATGATAAACGGATTCTTCAACTTTAAACTCATCATATTCATTTGAGCCTGGATTGAACGAAAAACACTTCATCCAAAAGCACGCTCTCATATTTAAATGCAATGATTTACCTGTACCATTGCTTTTTAGAAATTCAAAAAGAGGGGTTCCGTTATTCGTGATTTTCGTGTAAATGGATTTTTCTATTTCATTCTCAATTTTTGGTATGAAATCTTTTTCGACCACTGAATTTTCACACACGGAAACCTTGTCAAATAATGATTTGCGTTCCGCATCATTCCAATAATAGTAACCTGAAGTAAAATATTTGCATTCTTCAATACCACCTTTGCCTATTATTATTGTAAGTTTTTGATGGACTGAATTAAACAGACAGTCAGGCCTGTCTGCGAAATTCATTACAAATTCTTTCTTCAGTGCGTCAGCCATCTTTTCACGCAGTTTCCACATTCTACTTGTAGAAACATAAGACAGTGGAATAACAAAGCCGAGAACACCATTTTTCTTTAATAGATAGGAACAATTGTGTAAAACATCAGCATATATATTCCCATAATTGTTTGAAGAAATGCCGTCTGCTTTACTGTATTCAACGTATGGGGGATTACCAACAATTATGTCATAACGTTCTTTACAATTTTCTTTTGAAGGGACAAAATCTTCATTGGAAAAATGCCTATTAAGTGTACGTGCAATTTGAATGCTATTGCCTTTGTTTGATAATCGGTCAAAAAGCGTAAAAAACAATCTGACCTTGGCAATGTCTGTAGATAATGATGCTATGTCGTTGCCGTATAGACTATTACAAATGTCCAATATGGTTAAATCATCTTTTGGCAGGGCAATTGCTATTTTAATCTGTAAGGCTGTAGTCAGGAATTCCCCTGTTCCACAAGTTGGGTCAAAAACTTTTGCTTTGATTAACGAATCAATGTCTCTTGTGGATTTAGCAATTATCTTGGTTTTGCATATTGGACTTGTATAAACCTGACTTATGCTATCATCGATATAATTGAGGAAAGAATTACTGACAATAAAGTCTGTAACATCATCGGGGGTATAATAAACACCTTCTTTTTTCCGTCTTTGTTGTTTTTCGTTGATATGGCTTAATTCAGAAAATAATTGTTGAAGGCTTATACAATCTTTGTCATCAAGACAGTTTTTCCAATTTTTATAACGTGTTGAATTTGGTCGAAGCAATATGCCAATTGCGTCAAACACACAATTTCTATCTTCTTCTCTTACACACCCATTGATGGCAGAAACAACAAGACCACAAATCTTATCTTGTATTTCTATATCGTCCAAAGCGTTTGACTATGAAACCTTTAGTGTTTCTTGTGTCCGCCAAACACCCTAAAATCGGACAATGTTATAAAAATCTCATTCAATATCTACATACCAAAAACGTGGGTGTTTATGTCTTTAAAAGGCAAACGCTTTTATGTATGTAAAACACAAATTTACAGCCATTGTGCAATGCTTGCCACCTTTTAAGCGGTGAGTTACAAATGTAGGTTTTTGAATGGAATTTGGGATAGGGGCAGAGAATATTTGACAAAAAAACTATACCATCACTTAATCTTCATCCTTCTCCACATCCAAATCCACCGCAATCTCCTCCTCTGTTTCGGGTGTCGATTCGGAGCGGTAGAGCTTGATGTAGAGCAACAGCGCGGTCATAAAATAGACGCCAGTCTGCACCCAAAGGGCGATATACTCGGTTTTGACATCGGGCAGGAGGGCGCCAGAGTTGGTCATCCTCACGAAGCCGTTTATTCCAAAGGTTGACGGGAAAATGTAAGACACATATTTCCAGAATGTTGGAATGCTGCACGCAGGCCACGAAATGCCCGAAATGAACAGCAGCGGCACCGATATGAAGACGAACAGCAGGAAGCACGATTCGCGGTCGTTGACAAATGTCGACAGGCTGATTGCGAAGAACACTGAGGCCAGCAGGAACGGAATGACAAACATCGCCAGGTCGAAGAAGTTCCACAACTGGTTGAATCCGAACAATTTCGGCACAATGCACAAAACGTAGAACGAAATCAGGCAATAGAAAATGAAGTAGGCGAGGCCCTTGCCTGTGAGCACATCGATTGGGCTGCCGTATTCCTCGGTCAGGCGCAGATTTTTGCGACGGCGGCGCTCACGCTCGGTTCCTGCCATCATTGTTATGCCCAAAACCAGTGTCTGCTGAAGCAGCAGCATCAGCACGGCGGGCAGTATGAATGTTGAAAAGCCGTTTTGCGAGTTGAACATCGGAACGTAATCATACTCAATTGGTTGCACGGCCACTTCCTTCTCGCGGTCGCTCAAGCCCGACAGCCGCACGGCCTTAATCTCTTTGTTCATATCGAGCGAGACCTCGGTGCAGGCGCTCAAGAGCGATTTGTAGTAGAGCAGGCCGCTCATATCGGCGTAAATGCTCACCTGCGTCTGCCGACCTTCGGCAATGTCTTTGTTGAAATCGGCAGGAATCCAGATAACGCCGTAAGCGTTGTGGTTCTTAATCTGCAACTTAGCCGCCTCAATATCACTGCAGTGGTCGATAATCTGAATATCGGGCGAGGCATCGACATTGCGGATAAACTCGCGGCTCAAGGCCGAATGACTGTCGTCGACAACCACTGCTGGCACTTCTCTAACCACCTCTCTACTATACAGATACATATAAAGAAGAGGGTAGAGGAACGGCACTATCAGGAAGAAAACCAGCACGCCATCATCGACGATAAACTTGCGGGTTTCGGCGTTCCAAACATTTATGACATTCTTTATAAAGTTCATAGTCAAGTGGTTATGGAAGATATTCGTAATTCAGCATCGAGTGTTTGAGTCGGTGCATATTGGTCAACGGCAACAGAATGAATATCAGCAATATGGCATAGTATTGCGCCGAATATTGCAGCGACCATCCGTTGAGCGCCTGGTCGACGTAAATCAGGAAATAGTATCGCAGCGGAAACATCGCCGAAAGGCTCTGAATGGCTGGCGGCATTGCCATCACGGGGAACGAGAAGCCGCATATTGGGAACGACAGCACGCCCCACAGCGTGGCCAGGCTCAGCGACCACCGCAGCGACGGTATCAGTCCGCAAATGAACAGCGCCAGATTCTGCGAGGCCAGCACAAACATCAGTCCCAACAACAGCATATGCCACATAGCGCCGTTGAGCGGGAAGTTGAGCAGTTTGTAGAGGTAAATCTGTGCGAAGACTATCATCAGTGTGAAAATGACGGTGTGCGGCAGCAGTTTGCCAAAGAGCGCAAGCCAGGTGCGACCGCCCGCGAGTTCAATCCATTGGCGGCCAGTGCCGTCTTTCAGTTCGGTTTGAACCGCGAAAATGGTCACAAGGAAAATCATCAGCATCAACACGGCAGGAAGCAGCGTATTGCTCAGATAGACAGAGTAGTTAAGCCACGGATTGCTGATTGCGTGGGTGTCGATTTTGATTGGTTGCAGAAATGCCATCGCTTGGTCGTCGGTGTAGCCGCGGGCGAGTAGCGAGGTGCGTCCAGCGGCGCCTGCTGCCAGTTCGGCCATCATCTTCATATCGCGATAAACCAGCGACGCTGGAATCAGGTACGAGGCGTTGGTGTAGAACGATATGCGCGGTTGTTCGCTGCGGTTGGCCTTGCGAGTGGTGCCTTCGGGAATGTAGAAGAATCCGTAGATTTTTCCTTCCTGCATTGCCTTTCGCGCCTCGGCGAAGTTCGAGTATTGGTGCACAATCTCGGTTTGCTGGAAGGCGTCGAGGTTGCGCAGAATCGACCGCGAGGTGGCGGTGTTGTCGGCATCGACAGCAGCCACGGGAATGTCTTGCGGCAGACCGTCGCTCATCAGTGTTGTGAAGAAAATGAAGCAGATAAGCGGTGCGCCGACCATACTCATCCAGTATATCGGCCGCGAAGCCAGCCGCCGCATTTCGCGTCGCAACAACAACAGCAATCGTATTCTCTTTTTTGAGCCCATTATTTAAGGATTGAAGGATTGAATAACTGAATGCGTGAAAATTAAATCGTTTAAAGTTTAACAGGTTTAACAGGTTTAACAGGTTTAAAATGGACTACAGACTTCAGACAACAGACAACAGAAATCTAATGCCTAATGCCTAATGCCTAATGCCTTGTGCCTAACACCCAATACCCAACACCTATAATTACTTTTCAATCAACACCGACATTCCTGGGCGCAGGCCTTCAACCTTTTCGGTTGGCACGGCGCGAACCTCGAACGTTTTGAGGTCGTACTGGCCTGTGGCTTTGGTGGCCTTCCAGGTGGCGTACGAGCCGATGTCTTTCATATAGTTGATTTTCAGATTGATATTACGGTCAAGTGCGGGAACGTAGACTGTGATTTCAGCGTCCATCTTCAAGTCGCGAAGAAGGTCCTCGCGCACATTGAAAGTTGCCCAAAGGTCGTCAATAACGGCA
>JAGCFC010000165.1 GCA_017650325.1 Salinivirgaceae bacterium
GTTAAAGCCTTACAATCGGCGAAATAACCTGCCTTCCCACACGACAGGCAAGGCAACGGCGCTTCTGACAATAGCAGTTGGCCAATTGAATGAGCGCCTGGCTCTCGAGCGCACATTTTGCCTTAATTCCAAACTTTTCCCATTGACTGACAATGGTGTTTTTCTCATCTGGCACATCTTCGAGCCATTGCATTGCACGGTCAACGAGTTCAGGTTTGCCGATGTTTTTGCCGTAGTGGAACATAAACGGCACAAAAGCATTGATTACAAGCAGATTGAGCGACGCATCGCCTAAATTCTTGTCTTTTCGAGCCGATGGTTTTTCAAAAACATAGTGCGTGAGCCAATAGTCGGAAACATTGGTCGCAAAAAGCCGTTTCACATCGTCAACCGTTTGGCACTCAACCATTTTAGACAGCAATGCCGACGATTTGCTGATGAGCGACGCCAATTGCGCTATGCGGACTGTCGGCAGATTGCCCGGGCGCATGCGGGCGAACTTCCAAACGTGGCTCTCGATGGGCTCTAACTTGTATTTGGTTTTCAGATGATTATACTCGCGCACAAGCAACTGCGTGTAATCGTCAGCAGGTTCAGTGGGCAACAATCCGGCTTGACCGAAAAGCAACGCTTCAACCTGCGTGAGACTATTTTTGTGGTGGGCAATAACATTGAGTGGTAGCGATTGTGCAAGCATCAGGAACGGCTGCGCGTTTGTCTTGAAACCAAACGATTGTGCCACGGTGTAATAGAACGACTCTTCCCAATTATTGTTGGTGAGCCGCAGGTTCTCGGCAATGGCGGCCGTTTTGTTCTCGAGTCGCTCAACGGTCAGCGACTCGTGCCACTGTTGCATCACAAACGGGTCGATATCAGCAATATACGACTGGCATGGCAACCAACGGTCGGTGGTCATCAGGAACTGGTAGCGCTCAAGCATGTCGTCGGGGCAGCGGATTTCGACGGCGGGAATAAGATTGCCCAAATGGTCGCGGATTTCGGCATCGTTCTGCCCAACAACATGCAGAATCACATTGTTATAATGGTCGTCGGTCTGGTGGCGGTGCCGCAGCCAATCTGACGAACGCAGGTGAATCTCGACATTTCCCGCCCAAACGGTATCGCCAATACGGATGCGGGCGTTGAAAAAATCGGGGCCTTGGTCGCGGTTGTGCAGACCAGGGTTCAGCACCTCAACCGCACTGCCCGAATAGCACTCGGTGAGCGGCGTTGAGTACAGCCCGTTTTTCCAAAGGAAATGCAGAAAATCTTCAGTCATTGTAGAGTTGTAACTTGTTAATTTTTAAGTGCAATATAGGAATTATTTCGAACACACCGCAACGCCTTCGATTTTCTTGAAAACCAGGTGCGTTTTAAGTGCATATTTCATGGCGATATGAGCCTGCTCTTGATTAATTATCGAGCGGAAACACAAAAAAATCTCAAAATTCGCTCACTTATTTTTTTATCCTTTGCAAACCAAAGTCCACCATCTGTTGGACTAATGAATAGCTATGTTTTGTAAGAAGTGCTTCGCAGTTGTTCAGACATCACAGTTATTTGGCCTTTATAGATTTTCTTGTTCTTCTTTTCAGACGCCCGCCATGTGCGTATTTATTTGAACCAATTGTCTTTTGGTTTTTACGAACAAGTTTGCCACCATGGTGTTTCACATTTGATTCATCGTGTTCTTTGATAGCATCTGCGCGGCCTTTGTCGTATAAATTGTGCAAAACAGTGTCTTTTGGATACAGATAAATGCCCTCAATGTAAGGCTTTCGCGGATTGATATCTGTTCCTACATTTCGAATACTGTCATTTGCAGCAGATTTTCCTCTATTGTAAGCTGTAGCTTTTTCTATTTCTCTTTGAACCTGCTCACTAGTTTTACCCTTGTAGGTCTGACCTTGAGACCGTTTTCTGGGCTTTTTGTCTTGCATTTTAATCATTTCTATATGAATTTAATTTGACCTTTCTTTTAACTCTTTTAGCCTCGTACATTTTTATAGTAGTTAGAGACTTGGTGCGGTCGAATGTGATTGGAAACTCGTCTATTCCTATAATATAACGGCCATCACTAGTTTCATCTTTTGTAAATGAGATGCTGACGGTTGTACTGTCAGTTTGAATATATGTAGAGTACAAATCATCGGTTCTGTACAGACTTGTGACCTGATATAATTGACCTTTGTATAATATAACACTATCACTCAGCGAAATATAAACATCTGTCTGTGGAATTTTTACCCATGTTGAATCATTGTGTTGCTCCCACTTTATTTTGAAATAATAGTCAGACCCTGCTGTTTGCGCTTTGGCGCTTAAAGCCATTAAAACAAGCGTTATCGATAAAAATAAGTTTCTCATATTTTGTTCTTTTTAAACGTTTACACAAAAAAACAAAATATGCTAATGTTATTTACGCATTTAATTCTGCGTTAATAGTTTATTAATTGAGAATTAATCAAACCAGCGAACCTGTAATAGTAAAATGTTATATATGAATGTATTAGGCGTTCTAGCAGAACTTCCTCATCTAGCAATATTATTTTTCTAAAGCTTTTTTTAGTTTGTTTTCAACAAATAAGCGATCAATTAATAATCAGAGATATACTAACGAGCAATATCCTGTAATTATATGGTATGATTTTAGTCCTCGTTGCAAAATTTTTTCCTCCCCCGTTGCCCGTTTTCCAAAAATCCTTATTTTTACATCACTCTTTCGAGAGTGTTCTTTGAGTGAATGTGCATCAAGAGTCGGCCTCGAGCCGCCCCAACCGAGCACCATAATGCCACGGTGGGAAAACGATGCGAATTGATTGTTTAACTATTAATTAAAAGTGATTATGGAAAATCAAAAAACA
>JAGCFC010000166.1 GCA_017650325.1 Salinivirgaceae bacterium
AACATTCACAATCAACGGTACGGTTGACAGTGAAATCGCCGATTCAATTTATCTTGTTTATATCGGCAATCAAGATTATAAAAACGATACCAAACGCGAACCTGATGACACTATTGTGGTGAAAGACAAAGCATTCAATTATTCGATTGACATTGATTATCCTACAGTAATTTGTCTGCGGGCAGTTTTAAATAATGGCAGACCTCGTTGGCAATACGATATGGTGATTGTGCCAGGCGAAACCGCAAAAGCGAAAATTTGTGCAGACAGAATTGAACTCGACGGCTCAAAGTTTTATCAGCAGGCTGGAGCAATGAGTAAAATTATTCATGATACAGAACAACGTTTGGATGAACTATATGAACAACTATCAGCGACGACGAGAGACTCGATTTTGAATGAAAAAAATATCGTGGAATCTAACTTTTATGACTATTTGGCCACACACAACAGCGAGGAAGGTGCGTTTGTTTATGCATATCGGTATATATCGTTAGGGCGGTCGGCAAGTAAATTGTTTGACACAATAGCGGTGCCTGAAATGAAAAAAGGCAAGTTCGCGCATTATATCGAGGTTGCTCTGGAAAACGAGCGGCAGCAAAAGGAATATGAGGCTAAAATGGCAGAAGCCATGGAAAAAACAGCCGTGGGCAAAATGTTTACGGATTTTGCAGCGGAATACAATGGAAAAACACAGAAATTGTCTGATTATGTGGGTAAAGGTCAATACGTATTAGTCGACTTTTGGGCAAGTTGGTGCGGTCCATGCCGTGCGGAGATTCCCAATCTAATTGCCATCTACAATAAATATAAAGACAAGAACGTCAATGTATTAGGGGTTGCAGTTGGTGACAAGCCTGAAGATTCAGAGAAAGCCATTGCGGAAATGGGTGTCAATTATCCGCAAATAATTAACGCACAGAATAATGGTGCCGATGAGTATGGTATTCAAGGTATCCCGCACGTTATTCTTTTTGGTCCCGACGGCACAATTCTTGAGCGTTGGTTGTATGGTCCAACAATTGAAGAAGCAGTCCGTAAGCACTTGGGTCTATAACCAAGACGATGACATTAAAGTGCCGTCCATTGTGGCGGCATTTTTTATTTATCTCAAACCTTTCTTAAAATTAAACGCCGATGTTCCCTGAATGCCTTCCGATGTGGCGAGCAGTTTCAGCAGATGGGTAAGGCGGTTGTTGTCGGGATTTTCAAATGAAAGGTCGATTAGAAAACGGCCGAAGCCTTTGCCGCGCAATTTGTTGGCATACTGTGTGATGCAGACTGGTTGATTTGGCGTGATAACTGTCAGACCATTCACGCGGTGGCGGGTATAGCGGTTTTTGCGCTCGTCGGCAAAAAGGTTGGCAGTCATTTTCACTGGCATTCGTGAGACGAACAGCCGCGGACGGAAATAGACTGGCACAACAATGTTGCGGCATACACCGGTAAGCAGATTTTCGTATTCGTTCTCGACTGGGCTGACAAACCATTCCGCGCCTTGCTGTACGAGCCATACGGCCGCAGCGTCGTTATAGGCGTAAACCAACTCGTTGGTAGCGAAGCGGCTTTGCGGTGGCAATAGTTCCGATTGTGACAAATGGCTCAAGACGAATCTGTTAAAGCCCTTTTTTGCGAAAGCGTCGCAGAATTTGCGTATCTGACCAATTTTTGTCTCGCTTACAAACTGCGGCAGTTCAATCCATATTTTTTGTTGCAACCGCTTGTCTTGAATATTGGCATTCAACAAGTTCTGCCACTGAAGCGTTGGCAGCGAAACAATTACAATGTCGGCTTTCATCAATGATTGGCACTGCAGCCAATCCAAATTGTCGATGCGGACGATTGTTGCTGGTTTTGCATTGATGCTCAACTGCTTGCGTAAACGTTGTGTAATATCTTTTTTCAGCGCAAGTGGCATTCGTGGTGCGCGGGAAGCCGTTATTGGCAATTCAGTACCAAACTTCTGGCTGCGATAGGCGGTCAGATAGATGTCGGTTCCGGCAGTGGCAGTACCGCGGAAACCTTTGGCAGTGCAAAGACCATCAACAACGCGAAAATTGTCGAGCACAAAAGCGTTTTGGTCAGTGTCGGCATCAGTGCGCACGCGCAGGCGGTTGCCCTTTGCCAACTCAATATTGGTGGTGAAAATAATTGTACCGTCGTGACAATCAGTAACCTTTCCAATCAAAAGACCGGTGTTCGGGTTGTCGGCAATCGATTCGGCTATGCTGCGGCCCATAAACCATTGTGTTTTTGGTCGGCTTAAATCGTCAACCGAATCGCTAATCATTTCGCCGTCAAGCACTTTGCGGTAGGCTTGCGCCACTGTATAGACATACTCGCCCGACTTGAGCCGCCCTTCCACCTTCAGCGACGAAACGCCCATTTGAGCAAGGTCTTTAATCTTGTCAATCAGCTGGTTATCCTTCATGCTGAAGAAGGTGCGTTTTTGTCCTTGGCAATTGTAGAACCGGCGGCAGGGTTGAGTGCAAAGTCCGCGGTTGGCACCTGCGCCGCCCAAATAACTACTGAATTGGCAAAATCCTGATATTGAATAGCATAACGCACCGTGCACAAACACTTCGGTCTCTATTTTGGTGTGTTGCTGAAGCAGTTTCAATTCGTTGAACGTTAGTTCGCGGGCAAGCACAACTCGCTTGAATCCAATGCGTTGGCAGTGGTTTGCACCAACAGAGTTATGGTTGGCCATTTGCGTGCTTGCGTGCGCCACAAGTTTCGGAAAATATCGCTGCATAAGGCTGAACACACCCCAATCTTGAATAATTACACCTGCAATTGGCTGTTCCGACAAGAATTGTAGCGTATCGAGCACATCTGCCAACTCGCTGTTTTTCACAACAATATTCAGCGTAACGTAAACTTTTACGTGGTGTTTGGCGGCCAATTTACATATGGCGGCAAGTTGTGATTCGGTGAAATTGGCGGCGCGCCCACGTGCATTGAACCCCTTAAGTCCCAAATAGATGGCATCGGCACCGCCTTCAATCGCGGCGTATAGGCTCTCGATGTTGCCAACTGGCAGAAGCAGTTCGGGTTTGGTGGCGGGCATCACTCGTTTCTTGCGTTTGTGTAGGTTCGCCAACGGTCAATCAAGGTGGCGAAGTTTTCGGGCAGTTCAGAATTGAACATCATCCGCTCGCCGGTTACAGGGTGGTCGAAGCCCAATTCCTTTGCATGCAGCGCCTGACCGGGCAGCAGAGTGAAGCAGTTTTCGACAAATTGGCTGTATTTGGCAAACGATGTGCCTTTCAGAACTTCGCATCCGCCGTATTCAGGGTCGTTGAAAAGCGGATGTCCGATGAATTTCATGTGGATGCGGATTTGGTGCGTGCGACCGGTCTCAAGTCGACATTCAATCAGCGTGACGTAGCCAAAACGCTCAAGCACGCGGTAGTGCGTCACTGCGGGTTTTCCCATCGGAACGTTTTGCGGGAAAACATCCATAATCTGGCGGTTGCGCACGTTGCGGCCTATTTTTCCGACAATGGTGCCTTCGTTGTCGCGAAGGTCGCCCCACACCAATGCCACATAGCGCCGGTGCGATGTATGATAGAAGAACTGTCTGGAAATGTGTTCTTTAGCTTGTTCGGTTTTTGCCACCACAAGTAATCCTGATGTGTTCTTGTCGATTCGGTGGACAAGTCCTGGACGGGCATCGTTGCCGTTGAAAATGGGTAAATCGCTGTAGCGGTAGGCCAATGCGTTGATGAGCGTGCCGGTGTAGTGTCCGTAACTCGGATGCACAACCATTCCCGCTGGTTTGTTCACAACCACAAGGCTATCGTCTTCATACACAACTTCTATCGGAATGTTTTCAGGAACAATCATTATCTCGCGCGGCGGATAGGAGAGCATCACCCGAATCACATCGCCCGGCTTAACGCGATAGTTTGGCCGCACCGACGAACCGTTCACAATGATGAAACCCGCTTCGGCGGCAGCTTGAATCTTGGTGCGCGACGCGTTTTCAATCTTCATTTGCAAGAATCTGTCGATGCGCAACATCCCTTGTCCGCGGTCCACATCAAAGCGGTAATGCTCAAACAGGTTCTGATTGTCGCTGTTCTCTTGCAGTTCTTCGAAGTCTTCGGTTTCGTCAAAATTCTCGTCGGTCATTTCGGCTATTTTTTGATGAATTTCAAGGCTGTTGAGCCACCATTGCGATTGATATATACGATATATATTCCTGATTGCAAGTTTGATACGTTTATCCGACACTCTTGCGAACTCATAATGGGTTGTCCCATTAAGTTGCAGATGGTCATTAGGCAGTTTTCACCATTCAAGCCATTGATTGTGAGCCAATCGCTAGCCGGATTCGGATAAACCGACAGTTGGTTTTCTGCATTTTCAGTTTCGGAAATATCGGTGCTCATTGAGCCGAATATCGGACGTAGCATAAGCGAGCCGGTGAAACTTGTCGGTAGCCATTCGCCGCTTGTGTTGTAGAATATCTTGCTCTGACTGAATCGGTTAACGTCCCAACCAACGTTGAGACGCAGTTTCGACGATTGCTGCCAACCCACAAAAATGCCCTTATCGACTTGCAGCGGCTCGCTGAACTCAAAATTCATGAATTGATTCAAGCCGTCGCCGAAATTGGGGCGCACAACTTCATCGCAGCGCAACTGGCGGCCAGGTTTGCCGTTGTTGTTTTCCCACGCGCAGATGCTGAACGCATCAGCGGCACTCTCTATCGGGTTTGTTGGAAGAAAACAGATGCTCAAACCAACAAGTTCGTCGGCCTTGTATGGCGTGTAGAGATAAGCCACTTGCGACGATGCCGCATCCACACCATATGCGTTCTCGGCTGTGCCGTCATCGTAAGCGTAATAGTTGCCGAAATGCTGATATGTGTAACTGCGATTGTTGCCGGCAATCAATTCATCCTTATCGGTATAAAGTTCACATTCAAATAGATATGTAGCGCTTGTGCGGCCGTCGTGCACAATCGGATTGTCGTCGTAGGCAAACATCCGCTTGTTGTTCTCAAGACCGTCGTAGTTGCCAGTTCCCATTGTAATTGAGTCTTTTAGATAGACATCGTTATCAACGTCCTTGATGCGGATTCGCACTTCGGCCTTCATTGTGCGGTCCCAATGGTTGCGCACGTGAATGTTGAGTCGTGTGTTTTCGGTGTTGATGGCTGACTCGTAGTGTGACCACGGTATCGATGTGAAATTCTTCAAGATAGTGGCTGCCGGTTCCACCAGAGCAATGTCGTAAAAGACAGTGTCGTCGGCTGAACGGCCATCATTCAGATATACAAAATCGATGTTCCAATGGTCGCAGTTGATGGTTGCCGACGGATTGAAACTTCCCGCCAGGCTCGCATAGTTGAAGAAACGGAACTGGAACTTGTCGGTGAAATATTCCGATTTAGAGATTGGCAGCATCACGAGTGCAAATTCCAGAGTGTCAGGCCGGTTTGGCTGAAGATGCAGCACGTTGCTGCGGAAGGTGGCCAAATCGCTTCCTGCCATTGCCCAAAGATTGGTCCACACGCCGTCGCCCGACGTTATTTGCAAAATAAGCGAGTCGCACACTTCAGGCGCGTTGCCGTTACCTTGCGGCTGATAGTAGAAACTCAGGTATGTCGAAGTGCTGTCGGCTTTCGAAAGATCGATAGGCTGCGATGTGAGACAGTCGGCCATATAAGGCAGGCTCGATGCTTGCGGGTAGTGCCGTCCGTCGGAATCAATGGCGTCGAACGTGGCCACGCCCACCGAATACGGATTGATACCGAAAGTGTTGTTAACCCATACACCACGGTCGGTCCAGAGTTGCTGGTCAGGGCTATGGCGGTCGCCGCTGAAATCATCAATGAACGGCAGTTGCACAGTCGACGAGACGGCCTGCAGCCTGACAGTTTGCTGGCGTGCGGGCGCAAGCGACTCTTGAGCCAACAATGGCATTGCACTCAAAATGAGTGCGGCTATTGCAATGATTCTATTCATTCAGATTGATTGATTCATCAATTTCGGTTTCGGTTCGCGAGTCGGCTCTGAGCCAGATGTCAACCCGTCCGCCCAACGTTGCGCGCGCACCTGATCCGAAATAGGCAGGTTCCTGACGATAGACGCGGGCGTTCATTGAGTCAGTTGCTGTGGCGGCATCTTCAATCACCACCTTGCCTACGTTCAGGTAGGCGTTGTTCAGCTCGTTGACGGCCTCAAATTGAGTCAGTCCCTTCAGGTCGGGCAGAGGTGTGGCGTTGTTGCCGTGGCCGTCGCCCAGCACAAGGTCTATGCTCGAACCCTTGTCGATGAGTGCTCCTTCTGCAATTTCCTGTCCTTCAAACATTTGTTTCAGAATATTGTTCTTTGCGAAATCGGGTTTGTAAACCAACTGTCCTACTCGCAGGCCATGCATCTCAAGTGTGGCTTTGCCCTGACGGTATGATAGTCCGGTCACTTTCGGCACCGTAACCTTTGCTCTGTTAAACGCATTGGTTGTGATGAAAATTGTGCGATTCTTTTTGACATGTGTTCCTGGACGTGGGTTTTGGTCGACAATGCAGCCTTTAGGCATATAGTCGATAAACGTTGAGTCGATAATTGTCAACTGCAAATTCTCGTGTGCGGCAATTTGCTGTGCGCGACTGATTTTCAAGCCCTTAAAATCGGGTACCGAAATTGTATGCCCATGGTGGGTATAGACTCGCAGAAAAATTGCAAGTGCAATAAACACAACCAGATAGAATCCGGCAAACTTGCCAACACGGATAAGATTGCGTTTCCAAAACGCGCCATCTTTCAGTTTTTCTATTAATTCCATAGTCTTTGTTTGTTTTGCAAAGGTAAAATAAATTATTGCGTCGCAGCGAAACAAAAAGAGGTTCTGCAATCTATAACCCAAAAAAGGCACAACGTCTTGACATTGTGCCTTTTCTCATTGTCAGTTTGCGTTTTGCTATTTGCTGCCAGCGCTTTTCTTCGGTTTGGCTGTTGTGCCGGTCGAAGTTGCTTGCCCTGCCGATTTAGTTGGCGTTGTTGTTGTAGAGCTTGATGAACTCGTTTTTGTAACCGAAGAACTGTTGCTGCTTTTGTGAGTGCTTGAGCTTGTCGTTGTCATGCACGAGGTCAGCATTGCAACTGTTGCAAATACTGCCAAAACTGAGGTTATCCGTTTTAGTTTCATAGCTTTAATTTTTTTATTTTATTGATTTAGGTGAGTAACTCTTTTTCGTTTTTGCAAGAACCACTTTGGCCTGATCGCTGTTTTGCCATGCCTTCATTTTCTTGGCAAGTCTGCCCGTGCGGCGCTCCACGTTAAGAAGTGCCGAAATTTCTTCGGTGGTGTAAGTGTTTGACGCTTCTTCATTTATAGCCGTCTGCATTGGTGAAGGATCGTTTTTGCGAACACTTCTAAATCGCGATGCAAGTGTTTTGTTATTGTCGATCAGGCTTTTTATCACACCATTTTCGATTTTAAGCGGGCCTCCGTCGGCAGTTGTCAGGTAGTAGTAGTTGTTGTCCTCGTTCGATTCCGACACACCGCTGAATGCGTCAGCAATCAGTACGAGGTAGTATGAACCAGACACGTTCGGCATTTTATATGACCATTCAAACGGCTCGTTGTTGCCATAAACAGCGTGCGAAACACTCTCGCCACCATTCACACTGACGTTGCTCCAGCAGTAGCCCTGCGCCGATACGCCAAGCACTTTCGATGCAGTTGCCGGGTCCCAGTCAAAGTTGTAGTTCCATGACTTGCCGTTCTCATCGACAAACTTACCGTACTCATCAGTGTATAAATCAACAAGAAGCACCTGGTAGTTGTTGGCATTGTAGGCATCGTAAAGCACGTAGCAGATAGCCCACGGTTTGTCGGGTTTCAAAGTCGATTCGCCTGCATTGTATACATTGTAGATTGACGTGCGCCAGGTCGGGTCGTTCGAGTCGGGGTCATCTTTTTCGTCATAATCCAAATCGGCCAGGGTTGCGGGCACAAGGTCATAGCCCGACGATGTGTTCTGTACTGTGTTCGACGAGCCGACAACAATCTCCTCATCGTTGCCGTAGGCCACAAATCCGGTATAGGCGAATTTGCCGCCACAGAAGAATTTATAATCGATCCAGATGCATCCGTTGTCGCCCCAGTCGCTACCCCATGAGTTCACAACGCGGAAGGCTCCGTTTGCGCCCTTGTTGTCGTCGTAGCCCGAGCACACAAGAGCATGGTAGCCGTGCTGGCCTGTCGATTTGAACGATGTTTGGTTTGTGAGCACAGAGTTGTCGTTTGCATACATGAACTCGTCGCCCAGTTTGGCACCGAAAACCACAAGACGGCCGTTACTTAAGTAGCGTTTGATGGTATTCACATTGGTGATATCAATTTCGCGGTAAGCCTTTATCTTATAGCCCGATGCAGCGCTGTTGGCCGATGCCGACGGCGAGCATGCGCAGTCGAGTTGCGAGTATGGAACAGCCGATTCGGTAGCCACGCCGCGTTTCTGCATAACGTCGAAAGCGTAGCGGAAATTGGTTCCACCGCAGCCCGTGCC
Source organism: Salinivirgaceae bacterium (assembly GCA_017650325.1). GTDB lineage: Bacteria > Bacteroidota > Bacteroidia > Bacteroidales > SZUA-534 > RUG13583. The sequence goes on from JAGCFC010000166.1 coordinate 8,528, forward strand.
TTTGTATTTGCTGTCGATAGCCATAAACACGTCGGCTGCCGAGAATGTGTTTGAACTGTTCAATTGTGATGTTGTCAGACCTTTTGATTTTGCATAGAGCCATGTGCGGCAGTTGTAGGCTGTGGCCCAGGCCACGCAGGTCCCGTATTGACCTTGGTCGCCAATGCGTGGCAGATTGGCCGAAAGGTCAACCTTCGATGGCATTTCTGACTTGAGGTCATTGTCAACATCGTTCAGGTCAATATCGTCTTCAATGGTCTCGGGGTCCTCGTAGTTGAAAAGCCAGCCGAGCCATGTACCTCCGTTGGTTTTGAGGGTTGTTCCGTCTTCCGACAGCAGAGCGTTCAGAAATTCGTTCAGCGATTCTTCGTCACACGACACAAGCGATACGCCGGCTGTCAGCAGCGACAATGATAGTGCTACGGTGATGATTTTCTTCATTTTCATTCAAAATTTAAGTTAATAGGTTCCATGCCTTTGTTTCCCGAAAGGTCGGCATCGTCATGGTTGATAGTTGCGCCGCTGGTTTTGGGCTCAGTGGCGAAAATATTGTCTACAATTTCAATGTGTTTTTCGAATTTCGCATTTGACAGGTTCAGCCCGCCCAGGAATTTATTTCCGTTGAAACTTGCCGAATTGGCGAATTTGCATTTGGCCATTTTCAGCAGTCCTAAGAATGTCGAATTCTGGAAGTTGACACGTCCGCCAAACTGAGTGTTGGTGAAGTCGCAAAGTGCGTCAATACGCGTGTTCGAAAAATCGGTGTAACCGCCGATAACAGCATCGGTGAATGTTGCAATGTCGCCGATGTGGCAGTATTGGAAGTTCACGGCTTCCTTAAAATTCGCTTTCGCGAACGATGTCCGTCTGCTGAGCGATGCGCTCACAAAAAGGGCGTCGCCGTTAAAGCCTGTTCCCGTAAATGACGAGCCTGCTGTTGAGTTGATGCCGCTGAAGTTGGCCTCACCGTCAACCTTGCAGTCGTAGAAATCGAACCGTCCGCCGAATTCGGTCTGTTGAAAATCAACGCCTTTGGCAAAAGAGCAGTTGCGGAAAGTCACATTCCGCGAGAAAACGCAGTAAACATTCTGCACACCCTTTCTCCGCAGATCAAAAGTCGCAACGCTGTCAGCAAACTCGCAGTTGACAAAAACCAACTCGCAGTTGATGTAGACTGGTGCCGTTTCAAGCGCCAGAGCGCCAGAGCCTGCTTCGGTAAAGTTTAGATTTCCTTCAACGCGCTTGTCATGAATGATGAGCACCGGCTTGTCTTTCATTTTCTTAATAATGTCGGCAGATTTCATTGTATTCGAATTGTCGCCCGCTGCAGCCTTGTGGCAACATATCATGCCTGATGAGCATATCAGCGTGAGAATGGCAAGTACTATTTTCCGCATAAAAATCGCTGTTTAATATGCAAATGTAGTTTTTTTCGTGTTAGATATGCGTTCAATCGTAAAAATTGATTGAAGGAAGGAGGGGCGTTGGCTGTGTGATGATCATCGGTTACCAGCTATTTTTAAATAAATTGTGGCTGTCGAAAAAAAGTTTGTAATCTTAAATATCTTGTTATATTTGCGACGCTTTTAGCGCAAAATAATTGAAATGAAAAAACATATAGTCTGGGCAATTCTCTTGTCATTCAGCATGTTACTACCAGCAAGTGTTGCTTTCGCCGTTGAGGCGGATGACGATGCCGAATGGGTACTTGTTACTGAAGATACTGATATTAAAGTATTTGAGCGATGGATTTCGGTTGAAAAAAATCGTGCTCGCGAGCGTTCAGGAAAGATGGTTTTAAAATGCAAACCAGAAGAATTGCTTGCTGTTATAGCTGATGTGACTAAAACAGGTATTTGGATGAGCAATGTTGAGGAGTGTCGTGTTGTAAGGCGTGTCAGCAACGAAGAATGGTATGTTTATACTTTGATGGATGCTCCATGGCCTATTGGAAAACAGGACTTTGTGTCGAAATACACTGTTACCCGAAAAGGCGACCGCATTTTTGTCAACATCGATCAGCAGACTGATCTTATACCAAAGAAAAAGGATATTGAGCGTCTTGATACCTTTAGTGCACGTTGGGAGATTACACCAGTGAGCGAAAACACTATTAATGTAAACTTCACAACTCAGTCTACTCAGCCCGCCAAATACCCTCAGTGGGCTCAGGATCCTATTGTGCGCAAAACTTTCTTGAACAACATGAAAAAGTTGCGCCGTCACGTTCAAAAGACCGCGTGATTTTCGGATCGCCCAGATCGTGAGATTTGGTTTTCCTGCACTTTTTACAAAAAAAAATACAGATTTTTTGTAATAATCTTGAAAAAGTTGTGTCTATATGTATGCAATAGTATGATTTTTTGAAAAAAGCATATTACATTTACATAACTAACTAACACAACTTACTATGAACAAACCATTATTATGTGCGGCTATCGCTGCAACATTTCTGTTCTGCGCAAACACCAACGCGCAGATTGTGATCAATGAGTACGGCTCGTCAACATCATCATTTTTAGACGAATACAATGAGGAGTCCGACTGGATTGAACTTTACAACAAGACAGCGTCTGAGGTCGATTTGAACGGTTGGCATCTTACGGACAACGAGTCAAACCTGGCTAAATGGACGTTCCCATCGGTGAAAATTCCGGCCAACGGATTCCTGTTGGTTATGGCGTCGGGCAAAAACCTGACCGAAGTGGCCGAAGGCAAGTATCTGCACACAAACTTTAACATTTCGTCGGATGGCGAGGCTATTTTTTTGGTTAACGCTGCCGACAGCATTGTGCATCAGGCCGACTCTGTGCCAGTGCCATGCAATGCCAGTCGGGGTTTGAGCCCCGATGGTGGCGACAATTGGGTGTTTTTTGTTGAGCCGACACCAAACAAGGCGAACACCACAAAGGCTTACGCCACATCGGCAACCACAAGCGTGAAATTTTCGCCCGAAGGAGGTTGCCAGAAGGCAGCATTGACAGTGACTCTTACCGCCGAAGGTAATGCACCAATATATTACACGCTCGACTGCACGGAACCAACCGACACTTCGTTGCTCTATACCGGCCCGATAACGGTTGACTCAACAACGGTAATCCGCGCCATCACATTTAACGAGGATTTGATGCCCGGCCAGCCATCGACGCAGAGTTACATCTTCCCCGGAAGATTGCATTGGCTTGACCGCGACATGCAAGGCAACCTCTACGATACAGTGACGGGATATGCTCTTAATGACGGCATTGATTATGACATGCTTATGGAGCATCTCCAAAATGGCGGTAGTATATTGGACTATTGTCACGATACAACCATAGTCTATGACCCTCACATTGCAATGGAGCATCCAACGCAGTTTACTCTGCCTGTGGTTTCTCTGACAACCAACCCTTTTAATTTATGGGATTCCGTATCGGGCATTTATGTGCTTGGGCGCAATTTTGAGCCGACAGAACCGTATTACGGAGCCAATTTCCATCAGGATTGGGAGCGCCCTGTCCACGTTGAGCTTTATTGGACCGATGGTTCGAAACGTCTCGATCAGGATGCGGGACTTCAGATTGCTGGCGCCTGGAGTCGGAGCAACGACCAGAAATCGTTCTCGCTGCACGCCCGCAACGCTTATGGAAAGAAGTATTTCGAGGCGAAATTGTTCGATGAACTCGACATTGCACAGTTCAAGGCGTTTGTTCTGCGCGATTCGGGCAACGACTTTGGCAGTACCCACTTCCGTGATGCAATGATTACGCACCTTATAGCTGGTAACAATATTGATATTCAGGCATATCAGCCAGCTATTGTATATCTGAACGGTGAGTATTGGGGCATTCTGAACATGCGCGAAAAGTTGAATGAACACTATGTCGAGAACCACTATCCGCACGTCGACCATGACAAGGTGGATCTGCTTGTTGGAAAAGGAGCTGGCGTAACTGCATCGGAAGGTGACGTGGACGCATATAATGCGATGATGGACTTTATCAAGTCACACGACCTGGCCGATGGAGCCAACTACCAGAAGGTGGCTGCCCAAATGGAGATTGATGAGTATATAGAATATTTAGTAACGGAGATTTATGGTGGAAACGATGACTGGCCGCACAACAATGTGAAGCTGTGGAAATCGAAGAAGAACGGCGGCCGCTGGCGCTGGATGCTTTACGACACCGACCAATCGTATGACATTTGGGAACGCGATGAAGACCTTCCAACTTACGACAAATTGGAAAAATGCTTGTCGGAATTAGGCAAAAACGGTGATACATGGTCTAATGTGCTGTTGCGCAATTTGGTGAAAAACACAACGTTCCGCAATGAGCTTTCAAACCGTTTTGCCGACCGCATGAATCGTGAGTTCCTTCCCGAGAATGTTAATCATCTGATTGATAGTCTTAAAGGAAACATATCATCGGAAATCAACTTCCACAATAACCGCTGGTATATAGGCAGTTACGACGAAAAAGTCAACAGGATGAAAGACTTTGCAAAAAAACGCCCCAGCAATATGCGTAAGCATCTGCGCAAGCATTTCGATGTGGGTGATGATGTGGTTGTAACACTCAGCGAGAACGACAGCAAGGCTGGCTATATTCAAATCAACTCGCTGACACTTAAATCGTTCCCGTGGAACGGCAGTTATTTTAAGAACGTTCCGGTCAAACTGAGGGCTGTGGCACGGCCAGGCTACAAGTTTGTGCGTTGGGAGAACGCCGACGAGAATGATACCATTAGCACCAATGCGGGAATTGAGCTCACTCTGAACTGCAACGCTACGGTTAACGCCGTTTTTGAAAAAGACAACGAATCGTTGTATAACAGTGTGGTTATAAACGAGATAAACTACAAGTCGGCTGATGATTTTGACACTAAGGACTGGATTGAACTTTACAACACCACTTCGGCGGCAATCAATGTTTCGGGTTGGAAAATCAGCGATGAGAAACCCGATGAAATGTTCACAATTCCGGCTGGCACAATCATTGAGCCTTATGGTTATCTGGTGGTTTGTGCAAATCAGAACAAGTTGCTCAAATTTAATCCCGAAGTGATTAATTATGTTGGTGATTTCGAATTCGGGTTGGGCAAAGATGACAAAGTTCAATTGTTTGATTCCGAAGGCCTTCTTATCGATGAAGTTGCTTATTCGAAATCGTGGGGCGATGCCAACGGTACCGGTCGTACATTGGCTCTGACCGATCCGTTTGCCGAAAACAACCAGAGCAAAGTGTGGAACGACAATGATGTACACGGCACACCTGGAGCGCAAAACGGATTGTTTAAACCATCGCGGAACGATTTCAGCATTAATGAGAAGGTTACCATCAATAAAAAGGAGACACCAGAGGAAATTACAGGTATAGAGGATGCGGAAATTGCATCTGTGTCAGTTGTTTGCTACCCGAACCCGACAAACGGTCAGGCCACACTTGAGTGGTCGCAGACGGGCGATGCAAATGTGAGGATAGAGTTGTTCAACGTTTATGGAAATAGTCTGGCACAAATCTGCAATGGCTGGTTTGCTCAAGGTAGTCACGACATCGATATCAGCCATATTACTGGCAACTTGGCTGCTGGATTGTATTTCGCTAAAATATCAATCGATGGTCAGCCGTTGACTAACTTGAAGATTATGAAACAGTAAGGTTTCTAATAATGACATATTGGCAAACGGCGGTTCGATTATCGGGCTGCCGTTTGTTATTTTGAGTTTTTCCCGCCACAAAGGCCATTCGTAGTCTGAAAAGGTTTTTATGTATAAAAAAACTTCCTATTTGTTTTTGTTTGTCTACTTTTGGCCGTTTTTAACGCACGTGGGTGCATAAAGAAACTGATATGAATAAACATTTGAAACATTGTGTGGCTTTTGCCGCAACTCTTTTTTTCGGGATTAGTGTTAATGCGCAGGTGGTAATCAACGAGTATTGCTCGAGTACCACGATACATCAGGATGAGGACAAGGCGAACTCCGATTGGATTGAACTTTACAATACAACCGATTCGGAAGTAAGCCTTAAAGGTTGGCATTTGTCAGACAAATCCGATAATGTCGCCAAGTGGACATTTCCCGATGTCAGTCTGCAGCCGAAGGCTTTTATGCTGATTTATGCTTCAGGAAAAGATCGTGCTGTTGCAGGAAAGCCGTTGCATACCAATTTTAACATATCGACCGACGGCGAGACTGTTTACCTTTCGGATGCCAATGGAAATATCATCCACAAGACAGACAGCATTTCTGTTCCGAACAATGCAAGTCGGGGACTTTTCCCTGACGGTAGTAGCAATTGGGTCTTTTTCGCCTCACCAACACCTGATTCGGCCAACACAACCAAAACTTACGCAACAACCAAAACAAGCACAGTCGAAATTGAGCCGTGTGGCGGAGTATTCACTACACCTGTAACCGTAACGCTGAAGACAAGCGGCAACACTCCAATCTATTACACGCTCGACTGCACCGTTCCTACTGCTGCCGACAGTCTGCTCTACACAGGTCCGATAACCATCGATTCGACAACAGTTGTACGTGCTATCACTTTCGATGACAATTTGATGCCCGCGCAGCCGACAACCCAATCTTATATTTTCGGCAGCAAGTTGCGCTGGGTTAATCGTGACAAACAAGGCAAGCCCATTACAACCGAAACCCGCTGGGTTAGTGATAACAACGGCGGCGGTGGAGGCGGCTGGGGCTGGGGTGGCTGGGGTGGCCATAACGAAACCGTTACAGTCGACCCGGTAAAATACATCGAGCACGGTGAATCTTTCGCATTGCCGGTTGTTTCGCTCACAATGGAGCCTGACGATTTATGGGATTATAACACGGGTATGTATGTTGAGGGACCGAACGCTAATCTGAATGCAACTCCGCGTCGCGCAAACTATTACAACGATTGGGAAAAGCCCGTCCACATTGAGCTTTATTGGACAGACGGGCGTCAGGTACTTTGCCAGGATGCTGGTGTTCAGATTTCAGGCGCATACAGCCGTATGAACGACCAGAAATCGATGGCGATGCATGCGCGCAAGGCTTACGGGGCAAAATATTTCGATGCAAAACTTTTCGACGAACTCGATCTGACACGTTTTAAGTCGTTTACATTGCGTGATTCAGGTAACGATTTTGGAAATACCCATTTCCGCGACGCCATGATAACTCATCTTGTAGATGGTAATAACATTGATATTCAAGCATATCAGCCTGCGGTTGTATTCCTGAACGGAGAGTATTGGGGAATTTTGAACATGCGCGAGAAACTGAATGAAGATTATATCGAAAACCACTATCCGCATGTAAGTGCCGACAATGTTGACATAATGGCTGCAAGCGATGTTACAAAGAGCATTACGGCATCGGAGGGCGACGATGTTGACTATAACGCCATGATTAGCTATGTCAAATCGAATGATATGACCAACGATGCTTGTTACCAGCATGTTTCAACGCTTATCGACATTGATGAATATATTGAGTATATGGTGTCGGAGATTTACGGTTCAAATAACGATTGGCCGCATAACAACATAAAGATTTGGAAGTCGAAGAAGCGTGGAGGTCGTTGGCGTTGGTTCTTGTATGATACCGACCAGTCGTATTCGATTTGGGGAGATCAGTCTGGCGATGACAAATTGGGCACTTGCCTCGAGGAGAAGGATACTCATGGTAACACATGGGCAAATGTCCTGTTCCGCAATCTTACAAAGAGCGAGAAGTTCCGCAACGCGCTTGCCAATCGTTTTGCCGATCGCATGAACAACGAATTTCTGGCCAAGAATGTCAATCATCTGATTGATAGCTTGTATGGAAACATAGCGGATGAAATAGGCTATCATAATTCACGCTGGGGCAAAAGCCTTAACAACGGGCAGGGAATGAAAGATTTCGCGAAAAACCGTCCGAAAAACATGCGCAGCCATTTGCGCAAGCACTTTGATGTGGGAGAGGACGTCAAGGTAACGCTTTATGCTAACGACGCCAAGGCCGGTTATGTACAGCTAAATTCGCTCACACTGAAGAGCTTTCCGTGGAGCGGCACATATTTCAAAAATGTGCCAATCTCAATTCGCGCGATAGCTCGTCCGGGCTATAGGTTTGTACGTTGGGAGGATGACAATAAAGGTGAGAACACTCATGCTGGAATTAGCGTGAAACTTAATGGCGCAATGTCGTACACGGCAATATTCGAAAAGGATGATGCCAATTACAACAGTGTGGTTATTAACGAGATAAACTTTAAATCGTCGGCCGATTACGACACTAAAGACTGGATTGAACTTTACAACACAACAGCAGCTGCCATCGATATTTCGAACTGGGTAATTTCAGACGATAAACAGGAGGATGCATACAAAATTCCTGGTGGAACAATCATTCCTCCGTATGGTTACATTGTTGTTTGTGAGAATTTGAGCAAGATGCTTAAGTACAATCCGAATCTTGTGAATGCAGTTGGTGATTTCCAATTTGGGTTGAGCAAAGCCGATTTGGTGCGTCTGAAGGATTCTGAAGGTAATCTAATTGACGAAGTTGAGTACGATAGTGGCAAAAACTGGCCCGATGCCAATGGCAATGGTTACACAATGGCGCTTGTTGATCCGTTTGCCGATAATGAGCGCGTTCTGGCGTGGGGCGAAGATGAAATGTATGGTACTCCGGGTAGCGAAAACGGAATTTTCACTCCCTCACACGATGATTTCAGCATTAGTGACAACAGTTTCAATATTATCACGGATGTGAACGAGAAACCGGAGGTTGAGGTTTATGCGGCGTGCTATCCTAATCCGTTCGTTGGAGATGCGGCCATTGTTTGGGAGCAGACCGCTGACGCCGACGTGGTTGTTGAATTGTATGCTGCCAGTGGCCGTAAATTGGCAACAGTTGCTGATGGCATGTATTCGATTGGGGAACATGTTGTAAATATAGGCAGCATTGCCGGTAATTGGTCTAAAGGCTTGTATTTTGCTAAAATAACCATTGTTGGACAAAAACCCGTCATTATAAAAATGATAAAGCAGTAAGCCTGTTTTTAGTTTTGACACAACGGCAGTCGGATTTCTGGCTGCCGTTTTTTTATGATAAATCTTATGAAAAAGAAGATCTAATTGCCAGTGGTTGGACTTATCTGCTGAATACCCGACTCTAATAGTTGTTTATATTTGCGGTAGTTATTTTAGATATGAAGAGAATAGTATTGTCAGTTTTGGTATTGGCGTTGACAACCATTAATGCCGGTGCGCAGGTGGTGATTAACGAGTATTGCCCCTCCACATCGGTGATGGCTGATGAGGATGGTGACACTTCCGACTGGCTCGAACTTTACAACAGTGGTAGTGGGGAAGTGAATCTTCAAGGTTGGCATTTGTCTGACAGGATGGACAATTTGGCAAAGTGGACATTCCCGGCTGTGACAATGCCACCGCAGTCTTATCTGCTTGTATATGCGTCAGGTAAGGACAGATATGAATATGAGGCAGGTAAGAAAACATATATGAGCCCGCTCATAAAATGGGGCGATGAATTTGCTTATGCAATCGGCTCTGACACAATCCGGAAAAACTGGTATTCGATTGGATATAACGATTCTAAATGGTTGAGAGGCAAAAGTGGTTTCGGTTATGGAAACAAAAATGTCGCAACTCAAGTACCAAGTGGCACAATGTCTATTTTTGTACGTAAGAAATTCAATGTCAGTAACTTGTCCGACATTGTTCAACTGATACTCGATTTGGATTATGATGACGGGTTTGTTATTTATATCAATGGAAAAGAGGTGGCTCGAGAGAATTTGGGAAGCAAAGGTGTCGATCCGTCGTACGCTGAGGCAACCCCCGACTATGTCAATCCGCTGTTGAGTAATTCGCAGCCTACTAAGCGGATTATTCTTAACAATTTTACTGATTATTTGGTTGAGGGAGAGAATCTTTTTGCCGCAAGGATTCACAACATTTCAGAAACATCAAGTGACCTTCTTCTCATACCGTTTCTCACTATCAGCACAACACAGCCGGGAAATGAAACTGTCGATGATGTGCTGAATCTGAAAGGAACAATTACGGGCAAATATTTGCACACCAATTTCGGTTTCTCTTCTGATGGCGAAGTGGTTTATCTGAGCGATTCCACTGGTAGAATTGTCCATCAGACCGACCGCACTGCTGTGCCCCATAATGTGTCGCGTGGATTGGCCAATGACGGATCCGGAAGCTGGCTTTTTTTCACTGAACCAACGCCTGGATTACCCAATTCAACAAAGTCTTTCCCGACAGCTGAAACCGCTTATGTACGCATTGAGCCAACAGGGGGCTTGTATAACTCAACTGTCATGGTTTCAATGGTTTCCAATATCGAGGGGCCGATATATTATACAACCGATGGCACGGAACCAACAATGGAATCAGCTGTCTATTCAGAGCCGATAGAAGTGTCGTCTACCACAATCTTCCGTGCTATATCGTACTGCGACACACTGCTGCCTATGATGCCTGCAACGCAATCGTATCTGTTCGCCAATCACGAAATAACACTGCCGGTTTTTTCGCTCGTAACCGACCCTTACAATCTGTTCGACTATAATTACGGCATATATGCCGATGGTCCGAATGCTGAGGCTGCGGATCCACACTATGGAGCCAATTACCACAAAGACTGGGAGCGTCCTCTGCACGTTGAACTTTTTTGGCCGGACGGCACAACAAAAATCTGTCAGAATGCGGGGGTTAAGATTGCGGGGGCGTGGAGTCGGGCATGGGCGCAGAAATCGTTCGCTATTCACGCGCGTAATGCGTACGGCAACAATATGTTCGAATGTAAATTGTTCGGTGACAAGGATATATCTGAATTCAAGTCGTTCGTTCTCCGTAATTCGGGAAACGATTGGTATAGCACTATGTTTCGCGATGCGCTGATTACAAGACTGGTTCGTAATAATAACATTGACATTCAAGCATATCAGCCATCAGTGGTTTACCTGAACGGTGAATATTGGGGTATTCTGAACATCAGAGAGAAGATTAATGAGCATTATGTGGCTAACAATAACAATTGGGTTGATGCGGATAATGTTGATTTACTAGAGACTAACGGAACCAGAATTCATGGTGAGGCAAAACATTACAATGCGGTAAAAAGCTATCTGAACTCGCATTCGATGTATAGTACTGACAATTATAATTACATCGCGACACAGATAGACATCGACGAATTTATTGAGTATATGGTGCTTGAGATATATTGTAACAATGGCGACTGGCCGGGGAACAATTGTAAATTTTGGCACCCCCAAGTTGAAGGTGGCCGTTGGCGTTGGATAGCTTACGATACCGATTTTGGTTTCGGACTCTATTCCAGCGGCTACGATGAGGATAATTTAGGCTCGTGTATGCAAAATACATCGGGACCTGCTTTTGTGCTCAACAAACTTTTGGGGAACGCAACTTTTAAACGCAATTTCGTTAACCGTTTCGCCGACCGCATGAACCGTGAATTTAAGGCCGGCGTTGTTAATTCGTTGATTGACAGTTTGTCCAGTGTCATTTCCAGTGAGATTGTTTACCACAATAACAGGTGGCATGCCATTGGTAGTTGGAAGAATAATATTGCGGACATGAAAACCTTTGTCAGTGGTCGGCCGGGACAAATGAGGCAGTTCATCCGTAACAATCTGTCGGTGGGTTCGAATGTCACTATTACTGTTGATGTCAGTGACGAAGAGGGTGGTTATGTGCAGTTGAACAGTCTTGCTATTAAAGAATTCCCATGGAGCGGCATCTATTTCTCGAACAATCCGATAACTATTAGCGCTATAGCCAGACCTGGCTATGAGTTTGTTGGTTGGAAAGAAAAAGGAGATGTTAATCCTGAACTGATGCTTGCAGTTAAGAAGAATACAACTTTCACAGCAGTTTTCGAGAAAAGCGATGTAAAGTATAATTCCATTGTAATCAATGAAATAAATTATAAGTCGGAGGATGGACAGGACACAAAAGATTGGGTGGAACTATTCAATACAACAGCGGCAGATATCGACATTTCTGACTGGATGCTGACAGATGCCACTCGACTTAAAGATTATATAATGCCTAAAGGAACAAAAGTTCCTGCATATGGTTATCTGGTTGTATGTGAGAATAAAAGCAAGTTTATGCGGTTTTGGCCGGAGTTGACCAACGTTGTCGGTAATTTCAAATTCGGATTGAAATCACAAGGTGCTGTGCTGTTATATGACGCTGATGGTAATTTGATTGATGATGTAGAGTATGACAATAAATCACCATGGCCGAAACAAGCTGATGGTGACGGATATACTCTGTCGTTGGCCGATCCGTTTGCCGACAATTCGTTTGCATGGCAGTGGGAGAGTCCGACACTGTTCGGAACGCCTGGAGCGCAAAATGATAATTACATTGGTATGCCTCTTTCGGTAGATGACTCAACTGCATCCTTTATGACTCAACCATTCGCCATGTGCTGTCCTAATCCATTTGACAATAATGCTGAGATATGCTGGAGCCAGGATGCTGGAGCCAATGTGCGGATTGAGATTATATCGGCTCAAGGGCGGGTTTTGGCCGATTTGGGGCGAAAATGGTATGCCGGGGGTGATCATTCCATCAACATAACAGATGCTGTCAAATGGCAGACTGGTTTGTATTTCGCCAAAATAGCTATTGATGGCTGCCAACCGTTGGTAATCAAAATTCTAAGACAATAGACAGCCTTCAGGTGTGGCTGGTTCAGATGGTTGCACAACCGGGATTTTTTGGAAGGCCTTAATAGCGCAGAGTGTTACTAAGGCGCATATAATTAGAATAATAGCGTGGTTCATTGGCCCTCCAAAATAGTCAGTTATCGATGTGTTCATGTCGCCAGAAAGGTAGCCTAGAAGGAAACCGGCAGTATTGTTGGCCCAATGCATGAAAATTCCAATCCAGATGCTGCGTGTGCGCCAGAAAAGCCATCCCATGGCGCATCCGATGATGAATGCCGCGATGAACTGCCATGGGTTGAGGTGTGCGATGCCGAAAATCACAGCCGACCATATTATTGCTTTGCGAGGCTCGTAGCGGCGTAACAATGCCGCCAGAATAATGCCGCGGAACAGCCACTCCTCAAGAAACGGAGCAATGATACCAACAGTCAGATAACCAGCAAAATCCAGCGATATTGCTTCGCTGAAAATCTTTGCCACAAAATCGGGCATCGGAATCAGCGAGCAGATCGATTCGCTGATTATCGATAAGGCGAATGTCATTAGCAACGCAATTGGGAATAATATCAGTTTTACTTTTTTATAATCAGTAACTTTCAGATTCCAAACAAAATACACAACAGCAAGTGTCGCGGCAAATTGCAGAATGTAGCCGAACATGACTATCCACGATTTCAAGTTTGGAGCGGCAACCAGAAGGGTGCTTGTTGCAAGAGTGGCGGGTATGGTCATAACAATGGTTATGCCCAAAATGGCAAAAGCCCGACCTATTGTTATGGAGTTATCTGTTTGTGATATTGTGTTTTCCATTATTTGTCTGATTTAGGCTTAACGTACAATTGCCCGGCCTCACATCCGGTTATCTCAACTTCAGAATCCTTGTCGATGAATCCGTAAACTGATTTTGCATCGAAATAGTGTCCGTCAATGCTTATTTTTCCCGATGGGCGAAGTACTGTGGCGGCAACGGCTTCTTTGCCTATAAACTGCTTTAAATCGGGACTTACGGCAACAAAACCGTCTTCAGTCTGCTGTGAGGCGGTGAGCGACAGGCGGTTGCCGAAAATAGTCGCTGTGTAGAATTTCGAACTGATCCAGATGCAACCCGCAATTGACGCCGCAGCCGACAGAGTTACAAGTAAAAACGATTTCACAATGTCATCGGGCGAAATGTCGGGGGTGTGTCCGCCGCCGAAATCGCCAATCATGGCAAGGGTTAGTCCAATCACAGCCAGGACAATGCCGGAAATGCCGCATACACCGAATCCCGGAAAAGCGAACAGTTCAACCACAATGAGCACAATACCCAGAATAAAAATGGCAATTTCCCAATGTGCGGCAAGGCCTTCAAGGTAGAGCGGCGCAAAGTAGAGAATGGCGGCCACAACAGCAATCACTGACGGGAACCCGATGCCTGGCGATTGCATCTCAAAGTAGATGCCGCCTATGATGGCCATGATGAGCAGACCTTGTAAGGCTGGATTCATGAGCCACCCTAGCGCCTTGTCGAGTCCTGTGGGTTCATATTCCTTTATTATTGCATTATGGTATCCCGATTGTTCGATTACCTCGTTGATGTTTTCGGCCAAGCCATCGCAGAATCCATATTTGATGGCTTCGTTGGAAGTGAATGTAAGTACTTTTCCTGTGTCAATCAGATGGGAAATATAGACATCAGGGTCAACCATGGCTTCAGCGATCTGCGGGTCGCGTTTCCATTTCAGGATGGTGTCGGAACCGTTTATTATTGTGTCACAACCGTGAGCTTCGGCAGTTGAACGCATTATGCCGCGCATGTAACTTTGGTATTTGTCGGGCATTGCAGAGCCACTTTGGTTTACAACCGTTGCCGCACCAATGCTGGCACCTTTGCGCATGTAGATCTTATTGCAGGCTATGGCTATTAGAGCGCCAGCCGATGCCGCGTTGTTGTCGACGAATGCTATGACAGGAATGTCGCAGTTTAGAATTCGGGTGCGTATTGAGTCCGCATCGACAACAGCGCCACCATATGTGTTCATGTGAATGAGAACCATGTCGGCACTATCGCGGCTGGCCATGTCAAAAGCGTGTTGGGTTTTAATCCAAAGTGCGGGACCAACATCTTCGGTCATCTCCAATTTAATCACTTTTGCCGCATCGTCAGCGGCAGTAGTGGCAAGGCTTGCCCCAAGCAAGGTGATCAGAAGAATTGCAAGTTTTTTCATTTCTGTGTCTGAAACTTTTCTACACAAATCTATCAAAATATTTGTCCATTTGCATTACCGGCACGCATTTGAAATGCGCGGCATCATGCTCCAAGTTGTTTGATGCGGCTACTTGCCCGAAAATTCAGCCTTTAATGGCAGGTTGGTAATAAAAACGGCCCCGTTTTATCGGAGCCGTTCTTCAAATATTCGATTTGTACGTATTATTTCTTTGCTTTGCGGGCCTCGTTCAAGAAATTGACCACTTTGGCCAGGTTCTCTTTCGAGTACATGTTGAACCCGTGTCCGCCGTCTTCAACAGGAATGAAATCTGTTTTTACGCCTTTTGCTTTCAGTGCGTTGTAGAAACTTTCGCCCTGGCAGAATGGTACTACATTGTCTTTTTTGCCGTGGCAGACAATGATTGGCGGGTCAGACGGGTCAATGTATGCTGTTGCGCTCAAAGCTTTGTAGCGGTTCTCGTTGCCCTCGCGCGGAACACCCAAAACCACCTCCTCTGGCGATGTGGGCATCTTCATGGCCTCACCACAATCCATGTGTTGCAAGTCAACCGGACCTGACCAGTCGCAGGCAGCGTCAACACTGCTGCTGAAGTTGGTAAATGAGCCCACGTTGCCTTCAAGGTCAACCTCGTAGCCGTCAACATTGGCAACCTTCTCGTTGCGCGTTGTGGCCGCAAGCGAGGCGAGGTGTCCGCCCGACGAGAAGCCCGATGTGGCGATGAACGAGGTGTTGAATTTGTACTTTTCGGCATTGCCGCGTACAAAGCGAATAACGGCCTTGATATCGTTTATTTGAGCAGGATATTTGGCGTCTCCACTCGAACGGTGGTTTGGTGTTACAACAGCATAGCCCGCATCGAGAAGAGCAGCGCAGATGGTGTTGAGGTCAGCCGCGCCCTTCGAGTTGTTGCTGAACCATGCGCTTCCGTAGATATGGATAACCACAGGATAGCTTTCTTTTTCTTCTTTAGGCAGATAGATGTCGAGGTTGTGGTAAACCTCATTGTCACCCGCATAGTTGATGTTGAGGAATTTTTGTGAGTAGCGCATAGTGTCGGTGCTGCTCTGGTTACCGCCAAAACCACCGAAACCGCCTCCTGGCATTTGTGCAAAACCGACTATGCTTAATAAGCCGGCTGCAAGTGTTAGTCCTAGTTTTTTCATAGAAAAAAAGTTTAAATCATTACACAACAAATTTAACAATAGAGTTGGTATTGTGTAGTGGTCGCGGTGTGTTTTCTAATAATAAAAAAGGCCGACGTGAGTCGGCCCTTTTATTATTCAACAGATAAATTATTCTTCTGTAGTTTCAGCTGTTGTCCAGCCTTCGTGTTGTTTGATGTTCGGATTTACCTGAATCTCACTAAACGGAATCGGGAAATATCTGTATTTGTTAAGCTGATCAGACTTTGATGCGTCCAAACCAGTAGGATTCGAACCATTAGGATTCTTTCTAACAATATAGAATCTGTGTTTTCCTTCTACATCGCCAGTTCCTTTTTCAGGACCATTGGCATCGAACATTGCATCGTACAATTCCGGAATGTTTGTACCATTATCCTTAAGTCTGTCAAAGACACTAAGGTCATTGTCTTGAATGCTCCAACGAACCATATCAGCCCAGCGGCAGCCTTCAGCAAACAACTCGAAACGTTTCTCCTGTTTAACAGCGTCCAGAGTCAGTTCTGAGCTTACAGTTGCAGAACCGGCACGATTCTGGATGGCGTTCAGATATTTCAAACCATCATTGTCGTTGGTTCTTGCGCAAGCCTCAGCATAGAGGAGGTAAGCTTCGCCCAAACGAGCAAGAAGGACATTTCTCAAAGATACATTGTCTTTTCCAGGATATAACTCCTCAATACGAGCTTGACGTTTGTACTCCCAGAAATAAGTGTATGCATACAGATAGGTCTCAATACCGCGTTTATTGTCGGCTTCCTTTTCTTCACGAGTCAGAGGAGTACCGTCTTTCTTGAGGTCTTTCTTTGCACCATAGCTCATTTCATAAAGAGCTTCATTGACATGCTTCATCCATGCTTTACGACGCCATCTTTTGTCTTTGTCAGCATCCTTCTCATATACGAGTGTTGTTGCAAAATCGTCAAGATCAGCATCCTCAGGGATTTTAGTATTGCAATCGTTATTTAAGAAGTCGCGGCACCAATCCAGGCGTAAGCCAAGACCACCCCAACCCATCTGGATCTCTTCAGGGCTGCCGGCCATGTGGCCAGAACGCCAGTTCATAATGTTAGAGTACATCCAGTTACTGCGGTCGATGATACCGTTCCAGTCAGAAGAACCGCTGTTGTATGCAAAGTTTGCAGACATAATTTGCTCTTCATTGCCATCACCCATTTTCAGGAATGTCTCGCCGATGCGTTCTCCAGGAACAAGTGCATAGTTTGTTGATTCAACAAGAGGCTTGAGTGCGCTCTTCGATTTGTCAAATTCACCAGCAAACATATACGATTTACCAGCTACAAACTGAGCAAAACCTTTGGTAACTTTGACAGTACCGTCTTTATCAGAAGTTCCTTGACGTTCGTCAAGATCATCCACAACTGCCATGCATTCGTCACCACACCATGTCAGCAACTCGTTGTGGTCGCTGTTGGTAATGACTTCGCTACCAGTAAGCACTTCAGTGATTTTCGGAGGATCGTTCCAAACAATTGCAAGCATCATGTGAGCGTATGCACGGATCACGCGAGCCTCGCCAACACATCTTTTCTGAACAGCCGACAACTCACTGCCATCGCTTCCAACATTGTTGATAATCAAGTTGGCGCCATAGATAATGCGATAGAATGATTTGTACATATCGGTTAAATCTCCATGGTCAGAAGCGTAACGGAATTCGTTTAATTGCGCCATGAAGTCGTTGTCACCATAGAACTCACCTGCAGCGTACATATCATCACCACACAAGTTGTAGGTGAAGAAGAATGCATTGTGAATACCATTTACGTTGGCATTAGTTATCGATTTTTCGAAAATCTCATACATACCATTCAATGCATTTTGTGCATCGTCGTCAGTTTTGTAGAAGGTATCGATTGAGTAAACACCCTTCTGAGGCTCCTCAAGTTTATCTTCACAGGCTGTAGCCATTATGGCACATGCGCCTATCAGTATTGAAAATTTTAATTTATTCATAGTTAATCAATTTTAGAATGTTACACTAACACCGAAAATTAACTTCTTTGATACCGGATATGTACCAAGGTCGATACCCATCTGGTCAGCGTTTTCTGTTGTAGCTGTCTCAGGATCAAGACCAGGGTATTTTGTGATGGTAAAGAAGTCGTCGAGTGATACAAATACTCTTGCGTTCTGGATATAAGCTTTCTTAGTTATATCGGCAGGAAGTGTGTAACCCAATTGTATTTGTTTAAACTTGAAGTAATCGCCTTTGAAGATGTTGGCGTCAGATGCCCAGAAGTCAGATCTTGTCTTGCATTCCTCAGGATTCGGGAATTTAGCATTGCGATTGTCTTCTGACCAAGAGTTTTTGTGGTAGTACTCAAGGGTGTTGTTATACTGACGGTCGGTACGGAACAATACAGGGAAGATACTGTTTCCACCAACACCAGTACCGAATACAGTAAAGTCGAAACCTTTGTATTCCAGGTTGATTGTCAAGCCATAGGTGTATTTAGGCATGCCTTGGCCAATATCAGTACGGTCAGCATCGGTAACTTTGCCGTCGCCATCAAGGTCTTGCAACTCGAATGTACCGTCTTCAGGATTGATGTGGTCAAGTTTGTAGCCGTAGAAGTACCAAATTGGGTGACCCTCTTCAAACGCGTTTCTGATCTGGTTTACATAGTATGAACCATGCAGAATGCGTGCACCTGCATCGGGGTGGATATAAGTAACCTTGTTCTTCAGAGTAGAGAAGTTTCCGTTTACTGAATAGTTGAAGTCGCCAAGTTTGTCTTTCCATCCTAATTCGATTTCAAGACCTTTGTTTTCAATCTCACCGGCGTTTTTGGTTACGCTAGAGAAACCAACCTCAAGCATAGGAGTTACGTCAACCAAGAGGTCTTTTGTGGTCTTCTTGTACCAGTCGATGCCAAGTGACAGACGGCTGTTCAGGAAGCGTGCGTCAAGACCAAGGTCGATCTGCTCTGATGTCTCCCATTTCAAATCAGGGTTAGCCAAACGTGATGGAAGTGAGCCGTAAGATTTTGAGGCGCCATCTTCAACACCGTATTGGTACCAACTTTGGTTGTAGTTCAAAGATGCTTTGTATGGGTAGCCGTTCAACACGTTGATGTTACCATTGCGGCCCCATGATGCACGCAACTTCAAGAACGACATAATGTCGGTGCTGATGTTATCCTTGATGAAGCTTTCGTTGCTGAGTGTCCAACCAGCAGATACTGATGGGAATTTACCCCAACGGTTTTCTTTTGAAAGTTTTGAATCATCGAATGCGTCAGCACGGAAGTTGAATTGCAAGCTGTACTTGTTATCGTAAGAATATGTCAAACGACCAAAGTAAGACATGTTAGCCGAGCGGCTTGGTGAGTTGCCGAACGATTTTTTGCACAATTTTTCGGTATTTGTGGTTTTGATGGTAACGCTCTCGATGTCGTCAATAGTTGCAGTAGAGCCCTTGACAAACGATACTGTAACTTCGTCTTTCGACAGAGTGCTTGTACCTTCTGTTACGTTCTCCTGCTCTTGAACATAGCTCAGATAGCGGAATTGC
Organism: Salinivirgaceae bacterium; assembly: GCA_017650325.1. Lineage (GTDB taxonomy): Bacteria > Bacteroidota > Bacteroidia > Bacteroidales > SZUA-534 > RUG13583. The sequence goes on from JAGCFC010000166.1 coordinate 28,161, forward strand.
TCATCATAAGCAGGCAGAATGCCTTTACCTTGAGCTGAACCATCGACATTGTCGCTTTTGTTCTCAATGTATGACATACCGGCCATTACACCGACATTGCTCTTACCAAAGTCAACATTGTAGTTGAAGAAGTTCTCCCACTGATAGTATAAGCCAGTGTTTGCTGCAGCTGACAAGTTGTATTCCTGGCTCAATGCCATACTGTTTGCCCAATATGGGGTAGAATAGCTGTGTCTGGTGCTGTAGTTGAGACGGTAGCCTAAACGAGAAGTGTAAACAAAACCTTTGAACGGAGAAAGGTTTGCGAATGCAGTACCGCGAACAGATACACCGCCATTGTCAGCGTTAGTACGATACAATTGGATAAGCGGAGAACCGTGGTCGTTTTCTACATATTTTGATACTGCAAGCAGACGGCCGTCATCGTCTCTAACTGCGAGAGATGGGTCTGCTTCGTATTTAGTCTGGTTTGCAGATGGGAAATCCTCGAAGCTGTCATAGTAAACCGGAGTCAACGGGTCGTTCTGAATAACGGCCATCATCACAGAGTTGGTCTCGCTTCTGTGCGATACTGATTTTGTTGACCATTTTTCAATAGAAGTGTTAGTTCCAACGGTCAACCAATCTTTAATCTTGTAGTCGGCGTTGATTTGTGAAGACAGACGTTTATAAACATCGCGATCACCTACAACAATACCATTGTTGTCAAGGAAGTTCAACGATACAAAATAGTGGCCGCGTTGGTTGCCACCCTGCATTGACAAAGAGTGTTGGTGAGTCTGGCTTTTCTCAAACAAAGCGTCAGCCCAGTCGGTATCAATTTCACCATCGTCGCCTCTTGCTTCCATGTCGGCCTCAATGTTAATGCCCTGCATTTTCTTGAAGTCGATGAATTGCTCACGGTTCATTACACCAGGTTTCTTTGCCAATTGGTTCTGTGTGAACTTGTAGCTGTAGGTGATGGTTCCTTCGCCCTTGTCCTGACCAGATTTGGTTGTGATGAGCACAACACCGTTACCTGCTTCAGCACCGTAGATGGCAGCTGATGCGGCGTCCTTCAAAATCTCCATTGATTCAATCATTGAGGGGTCGAGGTATTGGATGTTGTCCACCTTCAAACCGTCAACGATCAACAGAGGTCCGATGTTACCACTGTTAGAAGAATAACCACGAACGCGGATGGCAGCGCCTTGACCAGGAGCACCAGAGTAGTTCAGAATCTGAACGCCAGATGCCTTACCTTGCAGAGCTGAAGCTGCGTCGGTGATTGAAAGTTTCTTGAGGTCGTCAGAACGCACCGAAGCAACTGAACCAGTCAAGTCGCTCTTCTTTTGCGTACCGTAACCAACGACTACAACCTCGCTCAAGCCCACCATGTCGGGGACAAGACTAACGTTGTACGGACCATTACCGCTAACGGTAATTTCTTCAGTAGTGTAGCCAATGTAGGAAACCTGAAGAACATCACCGTCGGCAGCGTTCATTGTGAACTCACCGTTGCCTGCGGTAATGGTACCAGTTGTGGTTCCCTTAATAACTACGTTTGCTCCCGGAATGGGAAGTTGCGATTCGTCAAGAACCTTACCCTTTACTTCATGCTGTTGGGCAAAAGCTCCGACGGATAGCAGCATCATTGACAGTGCAAGCACTGCGTTTTTCCATAATAGATGCATTTTCATCATACAAAAGTTTTTGTTAATTATTAAATAGATTAGTCACCGGCTGGCGAATTCCTAGAATCCACCAGTTTATCTTGAAAAATGTTGTTGTTGCATACATAGTCACATTTCGAAGTACGAATTTCCGAAATGCCTTTTGTATCCTACTAAAAATGTGTTTCATATTTTTTCTTGTTTGTAACATCTTTTTTTATTTTTGTTACAAAATTTTTCAATAACATAACATTATCGGTAATTATGTTGTTGAATAATAGATCGATAAAGATTTTTAAAGGTACTTTTTAACTTTATAACAAATGGAGAGAGTGTTGCAAGACTGCGAAATGCAAGCGCAAAGCGGATTAGAGGGTGTAATTCATCATTTTGGGTGTTTTTTTGGCCACGCACGACCACTACCTCCAAGTGTTATTGTTTTATTGAAGCATGTCGTATGAAACGATTTTTGTCATTCTGTTGCGTATTGTTGCTCTGCGGGGGTCCTGCAAGGTCAAATGATTGTGTTGTCTTTACATCCGAACGTGAGTTGCCGTCGAGTATGGTTAACCAGGTGTTTCAGGATTCTGACGGAGTTATCTGGTTCGCAACTGAAGGCGGTTTGGTCAGGTTCGACGGTGCCGATTATGTTACATTTCAAAAAAGCGAGACGGACACAACTTCGCTGCAGAACAACTACGTACGATTGCTTCATGAGGACAGCGACGGACGTTTTCTGGTCGGTACTCTCACGGGGCTTCAATTATATGATCGCGACTCACGGTCATTCAGCGGCATACGTCCATATATCGATGGAATGAGATTTCCTCAGGGCATTAACGTGTCTTGCATAACAGAGGTTGACAGCGTTGTTATGGTTGGAACGTCGGGCTATGGAATTTTTGTGCTTACTAGCGTCAATGGTGTGTTGTCGCTGGTTCAGGACCCTGACTTGTTGCCCAATTGCTACTATATAGAAAAAATGATGTGTGACAGCCGCGGCAATCTTTGGATTGCCACGCTAGATAAAGGCGTGTTTGTGCTTGACGGTCGCCGAAGGGTTATTGGATCGTATGCTTTTGATAGTAACGAATCTTGTTTCTCATTGGTTGAGACGTCAGATGGTGTATATATAGGTACGTCGCGGGGAAACTTGCTTTATTGTGATCTGACCAAGGACCTTTCGATTCAACCATCGGTAAAAATGCGTCTCCGCAGTGCAATTGTCGATCTGTATAATGCTGCCGATACAACTACGTTGCTGATTGGCACTGATGGCGACGGGCTCAAAGTATATAATATTGTTACAAATGAATTGTCCGATTATAATTTGGGTCTTGTCGGGTTAAATAGCAAAAAGTTAAAGGTTCATTCAATAATGCAGGATCGGCGAGGCAACTTATGGCTTGGCTGCTTTCAGCAGGGCGTAGTGTTGGAACCGGTGACTGAAAATGAGTTTGTATTTATAGGTAGCCGTTCGTCTGTGGCCAACACAATAGGGTCATGTTGTGTCATGTCGGTCACTTGCGACGGGAACAAAATATGGGTGGGCACAGATAATGATGGAATATACCAGTTGAATGCTGATTTCTCGTTATCGCGTCATCTTTCTGCTGACGGCCCGAATGGCAGTGCCCCGCGGACAACACTTTGTATCCATAGAGATTCCTACGGAACGGTGTGGGTGGGGTCATATCTTGAAGGACTTTTCAGATTGAATGAGAGCACAAGAAAGTGCGAGCCTTTTGAATTGCAGAATGACGCTGACAGCAGCAAGGTGAACAGCGTTTATTGTATGGCCGAGGATGCCAACCACAACTTATGGGTTGCGGTTGCCGGTCGCGGACTTTGCAGAATCAACACCAAGACATTTGACCAGAAAATTTACCATACGTTACAAGGTGGCGTCGGGTATTCAGAGGATCTCAACCTGCTGTCGCAATCGTGGATTAACACATTGTTGCTAGTGGAGGACAAGCTCTATTTCGGCGGATATGACGGTTTTGGATGCCTAGATACCGGGACCGATGATTTCTTGTCGTCTTTGGGGACAAACAGGTTGCTGGCGGGCGAGGTTGTATACGCCATGCATGAAGATGCCGATGGAGAAATATGGGTCGGAACGGCGAACGGATTGTTCAGATTTGATCCGCAGACACGAGACATTGTGAGGTATACAATGTCGGATGGATTGCCTAGTAACTCAATATCATCTATCGAGAGCGATTCGGAAGGAAATCTATGGATAAGCACTAACGGAGGAATTTCTTGTTTAATCAGGCAAGACTATTCCTTCTCAAATTATTATGCGTCTGACGGGTTGCAGTGTAACGAGTTCAGTAAGTCGGCTTCGAGTGTGAATTCGGATGGAATGCTCTTTTATGGCGGAGTTAGCGGAATGATTTGCTTTTATCCTCAAAAAATCAAAAAACATTATTCGATTCCCGGAATTAGAATTACCAATTTCTATATACACGACAAAGCTGTCACTAAAGGAATGCTTTCTGGTGGGAAGCCGATAATCAATCGGGAGATCACAAAAGAGGATGACGTTTATCTGTCGCATACCGACAATTCTTTTAGTATAGAGTTTACTGCCATGGAATTCACCAATCCTGAGCGCGTGGGTTATTTGTATAATATGGACGGAAACGGATGGATCCACTTGAGTCATGGCAGCAATAAGGTGTCGTTTAGTAATTTGAAATACGGAACGCACGAATTTAGCGTTAAGGCTGCCAACGCAAATTCGTTTTCGAAAACACGTAAACTCACAATTCATATTGCGGCTCCATGGTATGCAACAACTGTGGCTTACATCGGTTATTTATTCATGTCGGTGGTGATTATTGTGCTCGTATCGTTGCATTTGCACCGCAGTCGTGTTTTACGGGCGCAGGTGTTGGAGCACAAACACGCGGAAGATATTAACGAAGCGAAGCTGCAATTCTTTATGAATATTTCTCATGAGATCAGAACTCCTATGTCGCTGATTATTGGTCCTTTATATAAGCTTATCGGTTCTGACAAGGATGAGGAGCGTCAACGCACATACGATGTTATCAGAAGGAATGCCGAGCGTATTCTCAGCCTTATTAACCAACTCATGGATATACGCAAGATAGATAAGGGTCAGATGCGGTTGTGTTTTGCGGAATCCGACATTGTCGGCTTGGTAAGGGGAGTATGCAACAATTTCGAATATCAAGCTAAATTGCAGGAGGTGGACTTGAATTTTGTGTCAAATGCCACAGAAATAAAAGCATGGGTTGACGCTGGGAATTTCGACAAGATCATTATGAACATGCTGTCGAACGCGTTCAAATTCACTCCTCGCGGAGGTTATGTGAATGTGTCGTTGGAGCTGATGCCGGCCAGCACAGATGAAAGTGCTCCCAATGAGGGTTGCATTGTCATAGATGTTGAAGACAGCGGAACCGGTATAAACCCTGAGGATCTAAATAGAATATTTGACAGATTCTATCAGTCAGGCGGGAAAAAGGCGGCGCCGGGAACAGGCATAGGTCTCCATCTTACAAAACTGCTTGTGGAATTGCATCATGGAACAATCGAGGCTTTCAATAACATTGACAAGCCGGGTTGCCATTTTACAGTCAGATTACCGATGGGCACCCGACATTTGACTAATGATGAGTTGCTTGCGAAAGATGTACGACAAGTTGATGAAAATGAGTATCAGTCGCCAATTCCGGTGGAAAATACCCAGACGGAGACGATTCCTGAAACAAAAAAACGTTCGAAGACGAAATATCAGGTTCTTCTTGTGGAGGACGATGATGAGATAAGGCATTATATAAAGGAAGAATTGTCGTCCGATTTCCATGTGAGTGAATGTGTGAATGGAGAAGAGGCCCTCGACTTTGTTTTGCGCAACACGCCCGATATTGTCATCAGTGACGTGTTAATGCCGGTTATGGACGGCAAGACATTGTGTCAGAAGATAAAACAGAACATCACGGTCAATTATGTGCCAGTGATTCTGCTGACATCGCTTACTTCTGAAAACGACAAGATTGAGGGACTGGATGTTGGTGCGGACGCTTATATGACGAAACCTTTCAATGTTGAAGTTCTGAGGCATGCGGTTATGAATCTGTTGCGCAGCAGGGCGACGCTTAAAAACAAATTCCAGGGCAGGCAGTCTCAGGCGGGCAACATAAAGAAACTGGAGGTTAGTTCGCCCGACGATCGTTTGATGCAGCGTGTTATGACTGTGGTGAACAAAAACATCGGCAACCCCGATTTAAGTGTTGAAATGATTGCAAGCACCGTAGGCATAAGCCGTGTCCACTTGCATCGCAAATTGCGGGAGTTGACAAACCAGACGGCACGCGATTTTATCCGCAACATGCGACTGCAGCAAGCCGCATCGTTGCTATCCGAAAAACGTCACAGCATATCAGAGGTTGCTGAAATTGTCGGATTCCAAAGCGTACCTCATTTTTCAACCGTATTCAAGGATTTGTATGGTGTATCGCCGAGTGACTATATGGAGCAAAGCAGGTCTGAGGCGGAAAGTGAGGCCAATAATGTCGATTAAGATTTAATCAATTTGCAAACGTTTGTTTTTGATTAATGATATAATAGATATATTGTTTTGTTTTATAAATAATTAAATGAAAATAATGTTACATTGAGATAAAAAAAAGTAACAATTTTGTGTACTTTTTGTAACATTTGGAGAAAAAAATGTCTCATTTGTGAAAAATGGTATGAAATACATTTATAATCTTTGGGGCGTTGCATAAGGCAAAAATGCATTTATGTGAAAGTGACTATAAACATTTAATAACCAAACATTTTATGATGAGGAAACATCGATTATGGAAATTGGCGGTTGCAATACTGCCAATGATGTTGCTCTCTTTCAGCGTCTTTGCGCAGAAACATCAGGTTTCTGGAAAGATTTTGGATGAGGAGCAAATGCCCATTCCGGGTGTTAACGTTGTAATTAAAGGTACAACGATTGGAACAATTACTGGAGGTGACGGTACATTCAGTATGCAGGCCGCCGACAATGATGTGCTGGTTATCACTTACATTGGTTACACCACTGAAGAGATAACCGTTAAAGGTGCCGGCCCCTACAACTTGTCGTTAGCTCCTGACGTAGTTGGTTTGAGTGAAGTTGTGGTTGTCGGTTATGGACAACAGAAAAAAGCCTCAGTTGTGGGTGCCATCACCCAGACAACTGGTGCGACACTTCAACGTGCCGCTGGTGTCTCGAACATTGGTGCCGCTTTGACAGGTAACTTGCCGGGCGTCATCACTACTCAGGATACTGGACAGCCAGGTGAGGAGGATGCTAAAATTGTAATCCGTGGTACAAGTTCATGGAACGGCAGCGATCCGTTGGTTTTGGTCGACGGTATCGAGCGTTCGATGAATTCTGTCGACATTACTTCGGTTGAGAGCATCTCAGTTTTGAAAGACGCTTCTGCTACTGCAGTTTACGGTGTGAAAGGCGCTAATGGCGTTATCCTTATCACCACCAAACGTGGTGAAGAGGGTAAGGCTCGCATCGATGCCGGTTTCACTACCACAGTAAAACGAGTTTCGAAGCTGCCTAATAAGTTGGATGCCTACGATGCTTTGGTGGCTCGCAACAAAACTGTTGAGATGGAGTTGCCTGTAACACCGAAAGACTCTTGGGAGTACATCACACCGCAGAGCGAAATTGAAAAATATCGCGACCCGGATGGTGTAACCACCAATGAGCAGGGCCAGACACTCTTGAATAGAGAGCGTTACCCGAATGTCGATTGGCAGGATGAGTTGTTCCGCAAACAGGCCATTTCATACAATGCCAACTTGAGTATCAGTGGTGGTACAAAAGCCGTTAGATACTATGGTTCGGCCGACTATGTTTACGAGGACGACCTTATGCGTTTGTTCGACAACGGACGTGGTTATGAGACTGGTTACAGTTATCAGCGTATCAATGCCCGCAGCAATATCGACTTTACAATTACTAAATATACAGTGTTCAAAATGAACCTTGCCGGTTCGCTTGGCATTAAGAAGGCTCCGGCAATGAACGCTGGCGATACCTGGCAGGAAGGTCAGCGCTGGGCTGGTGCTTACAACATTGCACCTGACGTGTTCCTTCCACAGTATAGCGATGGCGCATGGGGCTACTATCCTCAGGTTTCGAACGTAACAAACTCTGCACAGAACTTGGCTTTGGCCGGTATGGCAAAGAAAACCACAAACTCTATTACCACTGACTTTATTCTTGAGCAGCGTCTCGATTTCTTATTGAAAGGTTTGAGTGCACGTGCAAACATGTCAATGGACAACCAGTTTGAGGAGAATGGCCGTGGCGTGCAGGACGCATATAACGACGCTCAGGAAAAATGGATTGACCCGAAGACTGGTCAGGTTTATATCCGTCACGATATTGATGGTGACAATACTGGTTTCGACTGGGCTGAGCAAGTTAGCTGGTCAACTAATGGAGGTTCGATGGGTAGTGTTAACCGTCGTTTGTACTATCAGGCACAATTGAACTGGGCACGCGATTTCGGTGCACACGGCATTACTGCCATGGGATTGTTCTCACGCAACAAACAGTTGTTTGGCGATGGTATCCCATCGTATCGTGAAGACTGGGCCTTCCGTACCACTTATAATTATGCCGGACGTTACTTCTTTGAGTACAACGGCGCCTACAACGGTTCTGAGAAATTTGCCCCTGAAAACCGTTTCGCATTCTTCAACTCTGGTGCTATTGGCTGGATGATTTCTGAAGAAAGCTTCATGTCATTCTTCAAGGAGAACCACTATATTGATATGTTGAAAATTCGCGCATCATTGGGCGAGATTGGTAGTGATAATGCCGGATCATTCCTTTATATGGACGAGTGGGCATACGGCGGCAAGGCAGGTATGACACTTGACGGCGGTGGCGATAGTATCTATACCTTCTATAGAATGTCGAAGTTGGGTAATAAAGACGTTCACTGGGAGACAGTGCGCAAGTTCAACTTCGGTATCGACTATTCGTTGTTCCAGGGATTGTTTGCAGGTAACATCGAAATATTCCGTGACAAGCGTTACGATGTGCTTCTTAACGGTAGCGATCGTGCAACTCCGGCATATTTTGGTTTCGATGTTCCAGTGTCGAACCTTGGTGAGGTTCATGCAAAAGGTTATGAGATTGAGCTTCGTATCAACAAACAGTTCAACCGCGAGACCCGCGCATGGGCTAACTTCAGCATCACCCACAACGAGAATGAAATTATCGAAAAAGATGATGCTCCTCTGAAACCTAACTATCAGAAAGAAGAAGGCTACGCAATCGGCCAGTACAGAACGTTTATCGATCGGGGATTCATCAACAACATCGATGAGTTGTATGGTAGCCCGGCATTTGAGACCGACGACCGTTTCCGTCTTCCTGGCAGCTACTACATTGTCGATTTCAACGGCGACGGTGTTATTGATAGCAAGGATAGCGCACCTTACGGATACACAAGTACTCCGCAGAACACTTATAACGCCACTTTGGGCTTTGAGTGGAAAGGTTTCAGCGGATTTGTACAGTTCTACGGCGTCCGCAATGTAACACGTGACGTTGTGCTTCAGAGCTTCGGACAAAAACTGAACACCGTTTATGATATGGGTGAAATATGGTCAAAGGAGAATCCCGATGCCGACGTAACCCCGTATCGCTGGAGCACAGCTCCGGTGAGCAAGGAAGGTGGACAGTTCCCCGCATACGGAACACAATACATCTTCGATGGTTCGTATGTTCGTCTGAAGAATGTTGAGTTGGCATATTCATGGCGCGAGAACAGCTGGATTAAGAATATTGGTTTCAAATATCTGAAGGTGTTTGTCAACGGCAACAACCTTTGGTTGTGGACCCGTATGCCTGACGACCGCGAGGCCAACCTTGGTGGTGGCGGTTTCTTAGGTGCTTACCCAACTGTAAAACGTTTCAATATTGGTCTTAAATTAACACTCTAATGCTTGAACCGATGAAAAAGATACATAATTCATTATTATTCGTTGGGTTGTTGGGACTGGCATTGTGCTCAACTTTCACATCGTGCAAGGATTATCTCGACAGAGAGCCAAACACAACTGTGTCGGCAACTGATGCCTTCAAAAACTTCAACAACTATCAGGGTTTTGTTGAGCTGATAATCAACTGCATCCCGGATAAAGAGAAATGTAACTGGTGTCCGTCATGGAACTGGGGCGACGATGAAATATTCAACCCCGAGGCCGATGACCGTATGACACACCAGGCCGATCTTGGTAACTTCCGTGCATGGAGTCAGACTGGTAACTGGCTGCTTACAGCCACTAATAACCCGACTGATGCAAGCGCACCAAAAAACCACTCATTGTGGGGACATGCGTGGTATTGCATTCGTCAGGCCAATATGGCTCTTGAGCATATCGATGAAATGGACGGAACTGAAGAGGAAAGAAATGTTATTCTCGGACAAAGTTATTTCTTCCGTGCATGGTGGCACTTCGAGTTGATGGAGTATTTTGGCGGTCTGCCATACATCAACAAAGTGCTTGATGCCAATAACATTGAGAAACTTCCGCGTTTGTCGTTCCAGGATTGCGCCGATAGCTGCGCCCGCGATTTCCAGCGTGCCGCCGATTTGCTTCCAATCAATTGGGATGACACTCAAGTTGGTAGCGCAACAAAAGGCAAAAACCAATTGCGCCCCAACAAGATTACGGCGCTTAGCTACAAAGGCAAATGCCTTTTGTGGGCGGGTAGTCCGCTGATGAAAGCCGTTAAAGATGAGGCTCCGCTTCTTGGCGCTATTGCAAGCGGCAGAACCTATGCTTATGATGAAGAATACTGCAAACGCTCTGCTGAAACGTTTGGCGAGGTGCTTCAGTTGGTTGAAGATGGCGAAACCGAATATGCTCTTGTTGAGTTCAATTATGAAGACATCTACAATCACACAAAGGCTAAAGGTGCGAAGAACTGTTATTCAGACTTGTTCTATACTCAGAATCAAGGTTATCGTACTCCTGGCTCAACAGAGGCTCTTATGCGTGGTCCGTCGAAAGACTGGAACAGTTCGAACTGGAACACCACAAAGGTGTTTGGTCCTAAGGTTGCCGGTTTGGTCGAGCACGATAACGTAATCCACCAGCCGACAGCAAACCTGGTTGAAATGTACGGTATGGCTAACGGACTTCCGATTGACGACCCTGCATCAGGTTTCGATCCGGAGCATCCGTTCAACAACCGTGATCCGCGTTTCTATCATGACATTGTATTCGACGGATTTAAATATATCAATGGTTCAACTACCGATAAGGAGGCATACCGCTATTGCGAGTTGTTTACAGGCGGTAATATGCGCCCTGTTGCCAACGGCAGTCAGACAGGCTACTTTATCCAGAAGCTTGTGCCTCATACTTGCAACGTTATCGATAAAGGATATGATTGGGGCAAGGGCACACACACCTATCTGTCATATATGCGCTTGGCTGATGTTTACTTGATGTATGCAGAGGCTTGTGCTGCTGTCGGTGGTGCAAAATACAGCGCATCAACGTTTGGCAAAACATCGGAGCAGGCCGTGAATGTGATTCGTGACCGCTGTGGCGCAGGCCATGTAGCAGCAAAATATGTGGCTGACAATAATAAGTTTATGGACGAAATTCGTCGTGAGCGTGCTGTGGAACTTTCATTCGAAGGTTTCCGTTTCAACGATTTGCAGCGCTGGTTGCTTTTGACCGAATATCCGTATAACACCAAGTTCCGTCAGGAATTTGACCGGTTGGAAGACCTCGAATTCTTCAAAAACAACGACCCGCGTGAGGCAAAAGTCGCTAATTACCGTAAGGAGGTTATACTTACCCGTAATTTTGGTGCAAAACATTATTGGTTCCCATTCTTGGATGCTGATATTTATCTGTATCCCGAATTCCAACAGAATCCAGGATGGTAATGGTTCCACGAATAATTGTTGAATTTATAAACGATAAAAGATGAAACATAAACATAATATATTAGTCATGAGTGCCGCATTGGCCGTTGCGCCATTTGCTTTGAGTGCCCAGACCGATGTACAGGCGGAGCCTGAGATTCAGGATTCTGTCTATATGGTCAAAACGGCATTCCGCAGTGTGGCACAAGGAGACCTGCTTGGTGGTGTTTCGGTTGTCAATGTTGAGGATATGCTCAAAAAGAACTACACCACTTACAGTCTCGATCACATGGAGAGTCTGGCCAGTGGCTGGAATGGCAAATCGCTGTGGGGCATGGACGAGGATAACGGCCAGGGCTATTTGGTTCTTATCGACGGAATACCACGTGACGCCAACAATGTGCAACCATCAGAAATTGCGCAGATAACATTCCTTAAAGGTGCCAATGCGGTTGTTCTTTATGGCAGCCGTGCGGCTAAGGGCGCTATACTCATCACAACCAAGCGTGGTCAGGCCCGCGAAGGACTTAAAATCGACTTGAATGTGAACACTGGCATTGATGTTATTAAGGAACTTCCTGAATACTTGGATGCCGCTGATTATATGGTATGGTATAATCAAGCTAAACGTAACGACTGGTTCGACGAGGAATATGGCGTTGATTACGACGACGACGATCTGACTTATTCACTTGACGAAATTGAAAAGACAAGAAGCGGCGTAAACCCTTATCGCTATGTTGATATCGATTACTATTCTCCTGATTATATTAAGAAGACAAAAAGTCGCAAGGAGGCTGTTCTTGAGTTGTCAGGAGGTAACAACCGTGCCCGTCTTTACGGAAACATCAACGCTTACTCTCAGAACGATTTTGTTAAGCTTGCTGATGCCAAAGACACTCGTATCAACCGTTTGAGCGTTCGCGGTAACGTCGATATCGACTTCAATGACTATATTTCTGGTCATATCGATGCCAACGCAACTTTCTATGATTCAAAGCACCGTCAGTATAGCAGCAACCCTGGCGACAACATGACCTATTGGAGAATGGCTTCAACCGGACGTCCGAACTACCCGAACCATGCGGCTCCGCTTATTCCCCTCGATAAGATTGCAGAGGATGCTGTAGGCCGTGAGTTGGTTGAAAACACAAGCAATATTTATGAAGACAGTTTCCTTGGCGGTACAAATTCCGACCAGTCTAATGTGTTCAGCCAAATATATGCCGGTGGCGAGTTGAAGTGGACAAGCCGTCAGTTCCAATTTGATGGAGGTTTGAATTTCAATCTTGGAAAATTGATTGAAGGACTTTCATTGAAGACCAATTTCGGTATGGATTTCAAAGCGTCATACAACACTCGTTTCGATCCTAAATATGCTGTTTTCCAGCCTACATGGGGATATTATAACGAGAATAATGAATATGTTGACGATGAGATGATCCATAGAATCACTCAGATTGGTACTGATGAGGTAACTGGTAGGAAAATGTTGTGGGGTACAAAGGAAACCCGCACAATGGCTCTGTCGTTCCAGTTCGATTATGTACGCAGCTTTGGCGACCACAATGTGTCGGCAATATTGTTAGGCAACGGATTCCAACAGACATTGGACGGTGAGTATCACAATACCACCAATGCCAATCTTGGTTTCGATTTGAGCTACAATTTCGCTCATCGTTTCTATGCACAATTCAGTGCGGCCGAAGTACACTCCGCCAAATTGGCTGAGGGACACCGCAACGCTTTGTCACCATCATTTACACTGGGATGGAATCTGGCTCGTGAGTCGTTCCTCGATGGCTCAATATTCGCTGACCTTATGATTTCGGCATCGGTTAGCCAACTGAACGAAGACATCGACATTAACAAGTATTACTTGTATAATGGTGCGTGGGATAAGAACACATGGGGCTTTGGATGGGCCGATGGTAAGAGCACAACAACCATCACCCCGACCCGTGGTGAGAACGCAAAACTTGAAATGATTAAACGCAAGGAGGTATCTGTCAATTTGAAAGCCTCAATGTTCGACCGTTTCGTTACTGCCGATTTCACATACTTCGCAAACCGTTGGGAAGGCTACTTGGTTAACACAACTGAGGATTGGCCAAGCCACATGCAGAAGTTTATCCCTTACTTGAACAATGACATCAACAGCCGTAACGGCTTCGATTTCGCAGTCAACTTCAACAAAGACATCAACGAGGTTGGCGTGTCGCTGGGTGTTGTGGGAACTTACTACAATACCAAAGTTGTGAAGAAGGAACAGTCAACTTTAGACAAGGTAAATCAGAGTCAACTTAACCGTGAGGGCAAACCAATCGATGCTATCTGGGGATACAAGAATCTCGGATTTTTCCAGAGTGTAGATGAAATTCTGGACTCTCCTGAGCAGAAAATCGGAGATGTACGTCCTGGCGATCTCCGTTATGCCGATTTGAGCAACAATGGTGTTGGTGATACATTGATTAATGCCAATGATATGGTTTATCTGGGTAGGGATGGTCGTTTCGGCGCTCCGTTTACAATGGGTGTCAACTTGACTATCAAATATAAGAATTTCACATTCTATGCTTTGGGTTCAGCCAAGTGCGGTGCTTATGCTCGTAAGAATAATGCTTACTACCAGCCGTTTGGTAACGAGAAATATTCTGTGTTAGTTAAGGACACATGGACTCCTGAGAACAAAGACGCTAAGTATCCGGCACTTACTACTAAGACACCGGCAAATAACGATAGGTCTAAAATGAATAACTATGCAGAATCTGACTTCTGGTTGTATAAGGACAATGCTTTCTCGTTGACCAAGATTCAGTTGACTTACGATTTGCCGAGCGAATTGTTTGGTGACAGCTTTGTGAAAGGTGTCAGCGCTTTTGTCAGCGGTAAGGATTTGTTGACAATTTCGAAAGAGCGCAAGGTTATGGAAACTGCTATTGCAAGCGATCCTAAGACCCGTTTCTTCCAAGTTGGTGTGAAAGCGACCTTCTAATGTCTGATTTAATTAAGAATTGAGATATGAAATTGAATAGAATAATAAAATTAGCGGTCTTGATTCCTTTGGTAGCCGCATGCGACGATATGTTTGAGCCGGGAATCGAGAACAATCAGGACTTTGAGACACTGACAAAGATTCCGACGAATGCTGCCGGTCTGGCAATGCATGGATATGCTGACCTTCCGTATCAGGGTGGTTCGGCTGGCGCTTTCAATGATGTTGCCACTGATGATGCCGTTACAAACGATTTTGGTAACGCCTATCTGAAGGTTGGCAACGGCTATTGGAGTTCTAAGCAAGGTGGTATAAATCCATTTGACCATTGGACAAGTTATCGTACCAATTTGCAGTATGTCAACAGGTTCCTTGAGGAGATGGATGGCTTTAACTGGGCAGGCAAAGCTTTGGTCAATGAAATGTTCAAAGACCAGATTAAAGGTGAAGTTTACGCACTCCGTGCATTGCAGATGTTCAGTTTTCTGCGCTATCATGCAGGTTATGTGAATGGAGAGCTTATGGGTATACCATGTCTTACACGTTCTGAAACTGCTGGCGATGACTTTAATGTTAGCAGAACTTCTTTCAAGGAGTGTATAGATCAAATATTCAGCGATTTACAAGTTGCACAGGAATATTTGCCTTACGACTATGTTAATATTAAGGATTCTGATATTCCTGATAAATACAAGGAGATGGGAGTTGATAATGCGGAGGATTACAACCGCGTGTTCGGCGAAAGCAAGATGGGCCGTATGTCAGGCAGAATTGCTGCAGCAGTCGAGGCTCAAGTAGCTTTGTTTGCAGCAAGCCCCGCATATTCCGATCAGTCAGGTGTTGATTGGGAAGACGCAGCCGAAAAAGCTGCGGCCCTACTGAATACCATTGGCGGCGTCAGTGGTATTGATCCCAATGGCAACCATTGGTATAACAACATCGAGGAGATTCGTGATGTTCGCGGTGGTCGTGTTCCTGCTGAAATCATCTGGCGTGACAATGTAAGTGAGACCAATGGTTTGGAGGGTGACTGCTATCCTGCTTCGTTGTTTGGCAAGGCACGTATTAATCCAACTCAGAATCTTGTTGACGCATTCCCGATGGCAAATGGCTATCCTATTAGTGATGCGGCAAGTGGCTATGATCCGCAAAATCCGTATGCGGGCCGTGATCCCCGTTTCGACATGTACATTGTGCATGATGGATCAGATTTTGGACCATACAGAACCACAAAAGCTCAGGTAAACACTGATTTGATTAACACTACTGTAGACAGCAAAGATAACGTCGATGGTTTGGATGCAGACAAAGGTGGTGCTCCAACACGTACCGGCTATTTCATGCGCAAACTTCTCAATGAGGATTGTATCATCAAGATGAAGGACGGTGGTAGCGGTATCAGTGCGCAGCACAAATACAATGCACGCATTCGCTACACTGAGATTTTCCTTGATTACGCAGAGGCTGCAAATGAGGCTTATGGTCCGAAAGGAACAGCGCCAGGTGCTAACTACAGCGCATACGATGTGATTAAAGCAATACGTGAGAGAGCAGGAATCACCGATACCAAATATTTGGATCAATGCGCTGGTGATAAGGACAAAATGCGTGAGCTTATCCGCAACGAACGCCGCATTGAGCTTTGTTTCGAAGGTCATCGTTTCTGGGATCTCCGTCGCTGGAAAGCAGATTTGAACGAGCAGGTTATGGCAATGGAAATCAAGACTGTCAATGGTAAAAAGACATATACTCCAACGCCTGTAAAAAATGAAACCCGCAACTATGATGATTGCATGTACTATGGTCCAGTGCCAGAAGCAGAAATCAACAAGTGGTCGGCTCTGAAGCAGAACGATGGTTGGGATAAGTTCTAATATTAAAATGTAAATACGATGAAAATGAATAGAATAGTATCAATTTTGTCAGTAGGTGCGGTTGCATTGGCATTTGCTTCTTGCAAAAACAGCGAACAGAATTTCCCTGATTTTGACGGTGGAACAACAGCCTATTTTTCTTACCAATACCCAATTCGTACTTTGATATTGGGTAATGTTGAGACCTACGACAATACCAGCGATAACGAACACCGTTTCACCATTTATGGCACATTCGGAGGTTCGTATGAGGGTGTGAATGCAAAAATCGATGTCGAAGTTGATGAGTCGCTTACCCAAAATTTGTATTTCGAGGATGGTTCAGAGGTGAAAGCAATGCCAAAGGACTATTACGAAATAAAAGGCGAGGAGCTTGACTACGGAGGCGGATTCCGTGGTGGAGTCGAGATTCAGCTTACCGAGAAGTTCTTTGAGGATCCTTTAGCTGTGAAAAACACTTATGTTATTCCTGTTGTAATGGGTGACAATTTTTCAGGAGTAGACCGTATCAATCGCGGTACACCTATTATTGAAGGAACATCACCATTGCGTCAGGACGCAAGTAAGTGGGATGAGTCGCCTAAAGATTATACATTGTTCTGCGTTAACTACATTAATGAATATACGTCAACTTACCTTCGCCGTGGTACCGACAACTTTGATAAATTGAAATTCAAAGAAGTTACTGAAACTGTGACAGGTGATGATATGTGTATAGCTATTCACGCTGGTCCAAAGAAGGAGCAAGTTTGGGACAACCAGTTCTGGATTGACGCTGTTACTCCTTTTGTGGAAAACGACGTGTTTACTTTGACAATGGATGTGAAGGCAACAAAAGAGGCTAAATCGGGTACGCAGATTCACGAAGGACCGGGTGCGTATAAAGCTAATTTAGGTGAGATTACTTTCCCGACTGAGTGGAAAACAGTGACTATTACTGGAACCATTACGAGCGGACAGGCTGGTGGTCATTCCATAGCTTTCAACCTTAGCGAATTGGCAGACTCAAACGACTACTATATCGACAATGTGAGCTTTATGCTTAACAATGTCGAGATGATGACAAACGGTCGTTGCGATGATGTTGCAAGTGCCAATTATTACACAAAGGAGCGTCATACGTCTTCTGAGGGAGCTACCGTTCCAAGCACATTTGAATCGACGGGCAAAAAGCAGACAGTAACCAATGTTTATCAGGTTCCTGATGGCTACGAAAAAGTTACTGAAAGCCGCCATGCTAAGTTCATCGAAAGCGACGAGGTTGTTTACACAACTTCAAAATCGAGAAACCAAGTTATTCTCCCAATTGCCACTACTGAAGTTGCTGGTGTGCCGACTACTTGCGAGTTGGTGCTTACTTTCGATGGCTATAACTGCACAATTACATCGAATAACGAGACATTGTACAAGGCTTCGGGTACAGGAAAGTATGTTAAGGACGGAGCTCCTCTTGCATGGGGCAATAAGGACCGCGATGTGCTTTACCTCGATTACACCGTCGATTTCAAACAGGATGATGTGCATTATGCAACTCAAGACACTCTTGTTTGGCGCGATCGTGGTTCAGTAGCCGCAATTCAGACTTACAAACCAGTTTACAAAGAGGATTAATTAATCCTTTGGTTTCATAACAAAAAAGGTCTTGAGGTTTCTCAAGGCCTTTTTTGTTTGCCGAAAAACGTACCTTTGCGGAAAACAGAACAAAATGGATGTAAACATAGAGCAATCGTGGAAAACTCGTCTTCAGAGTGAGTTCGACAAGCCATATTTCAAGACTCTAACCGATTTCGTGCGCGACGAGTATCGCATAAATACCATCTATCCGCCGGGAAGGTTGATTTTCAACGCTTTCAATCTTTGCCCGTTTGATAATGTTAAGGTGGTGATAATCGGGCAGGACCCTTATCATGGTCCTGGACAGGCTCACGGCTTGTGTTTCTCGGTGCAGGATGGAATTGATTATCCGCCTTCGTTGCGCAATATTTTCAAAGAGATACAGAGCGACATTGGCACACCGGTTCCAGCTTCGGGCGACCTGACACGGTGGGCAAAGCAAGGTGTGCTGCTTCTGAACGCAACGCTCACTGTTCGGGCTAATTTGGCAGGATCGCATCAACGGCGTGGTTGGGAGACTTTTACTGATGCCGTTATCAATGCCGTGGCTACCGAAAAGCAGAATGTGGTTTACATCTTGTGGGGCTCATACGCACAGCAGAAGGCCGCAATGGTCGACCGCAGCAACAATCTCGTGCTCGAGTCGGTTCATCCGTCACCGCTGTCAGCATCGCGCGGATTCTTCGGTAACCACCATTTCAGCCGTGCCAATCAATATCTTGTGGAACATGGAAAAGAGCCAATTGTTTGGTAATGTTTGAGGGATTGAATATCTAATGCCTAATGCCTGTTGCCTAATGCCTTTTAAAATGTCAGAATTTATTTCAATAAAAAACTACCGCCCGCGTGTTGATGATGGGATTTTTCCTGAGCCAATCAACTGGGAGATACGTGAAGGCGAGGTTTGGACCATTGTGGGAGACAACGCCAGCGGCAAGACAACGATGGCGAACATCTTGCGAGGCAAGTTTTTTGCCGATGAAGGCGAGATTATCTATCATTTTCTTGAAGCCATCCGCACGTCTGAATATCAGACACTTTGGCCGGACAAGTTCATCAAAACCGTCAATTTCAAATCGGCCTATTCAACGTCTGATTTCAAGCAGATGTACTATCAGCAACGGTTTCACAGCACCGAAGTTGATGAGTGTCCGTTTCTGTCGGAGATGTTCAAACCATCACAGATTGAGGAACTTAACGGCAATCCGCTTTTCCGCTCGCTGAACATCCAATCATTACTTAATCGCCGCATAATACACTTGTCGAGTGGCGAGATGCGCCGAATGATTATCGCGAAAGCTCTGATTGACAAGCCGCGAATGCTGATTTTCGACAATCCGTTTAACGGGCTCGATGTCAAGATGGTGCCGCAGGTCGATGAGTTGCTGTCGAGTTTGCCGCAAACGGGCGTGCAGATAATGTTCATCAGCCCCACCGCCGACCGCATTCCATCGTGCACAACACATATTCTGCAACTAACAGGCTGTCGGATAACTTATTGCGGACCAGTGTCAAAGTTTAAGCCGCAGCCCGAAACGTTGCCAACGGCGCCAGCAATCGACTGGAATCGCATTCCGGCCATCGAGCCGTCGCTGAGCGAAACGATTGTCGAAATGCGCGACATCGAAATATCTTATGGCAGTCACATTGTGCAGCAGCATCTCAACTGGACCATCAGGCGTGGCGAGAAGTGGGCGTTGCAGGGGCTTAACGGCACTGGAAAATCGACATTGTTGAGTTATATTTTTGCCGATAATCCGCAAGCCTACGCTAAAGACATTGCGCTGTTCGGCCGCCAACGAGGCACGGGCGAGAGCATTTGGGACATCAAAAAACGCATTGGGTTTACATCGTCGGAGATGCATCTTTACTACCGCGAGCCGGTAAGCTGTTTGAAGATTGTTGAGTCCGGATTTTTCGACAGCATCGGGCTTTACCGCACATGCATCGCCGAGCAGGAGCAGACGGCACGTTATGTGATGCAGATTGTAGGTATCAGTCATCTTGAGGAGCGCACGTTTATGAAGATATCGTCGGCGGAGCAGAGGCTGGTGCTTTTTGCGCGTACGCTGGTCAAAAATCCGGAGGTGCTGATACTTGACGAGCCTTTCCACGGTCTCGACAATCGGAATCTGCACCGTTGCTTGGATATTGTGGCTGATTTCTGCCGCCAACCGGACAAAACTCTTGTCTTTGTGACGCATAACGCACACGAGTTGCCTAAGTGCATCGAAAAAACACTAGAACTGAAATTTAATAGTTGAAATGGCTGATATAAAGTTTATTACCGATAGATATAAAGTTGTTCTGGCGTCGAAATCGCCACGTCGTCAGGCACTTCTGAAAGAGATTGTGCCCGAATTCTCGATTATGCTACGCGATACGGCTGAGACCTATCCGCCGACGCTAGTAGGTGGGCAGATAGTTGAGCATCTGGCAATGCTCAAAGCATCGGCATTCGATGGTGAGTTAGATGACAATCAGCTGCTCATTACGGCCGATACCATTGTTTGGATTGACAATATGGTTCTTGGCAAGCCGAAGGACAGGAGTGAGGCAATCGATATGTTGAAGCGCCTTTCGGGCCGCCGCCATACAGTTTACACGGGTGTGTGTGTCAAAACAACCAATAAAACCAAAGTGTTCAACGTGGCTACAGATGTCTTTTTCCGTCAGCTTGACGACAGCGAGATAGCCTACTATGTCGACAATTACAAGCCATTCGACAAGGCAGGCTCGTACGGCGTTCAGGAATGGATTGGCTATGTGGGGGTTGAGCGCATCGAAGGTTCGTACTTCAATGTCATGGGACTTCCGGTGCAGCGGCTCTATCAGGAATTGAAAGAGTTTTAAGTTCAACAGGCTGTTCGCGAAATATTCTCAAAAAATTCGCGTTTGTTAGATTTATGTAGTTATTTTGCCGCAAATGCCCGCAATGGTTGAAGTTTAGGCCGGCGGGCGGTAAAATTAAGCATTCTATTCGTTAAAAAAGGAATATGAAAGTTCGCATTCTTTTGTTAGTCAGTTTGATAGCTGCGGTGTTCTATACATGCGACGACGATGGCGACTCTTACGATGTGGGCGACGTGTTTTCCGACAGTCGGTCAGTGTTGGGATATGTCGATTCGTTTTCGCTCAGATTGTCTACTATTCGGCTCGATAGTTTTATAACATCGGGCAGTAGCGACATTTTTGTGGGATACTACAAGGACGAAAAGGTAGGGAATGTACTTCCGGAAACATATCTGCCGATAATCTTTTCTTCGAAAACCAACATACCAGAGGATTCTGAGTATGACAGCCTTGTTGTATGCTTTAAGCCCAAAGGAGGTTGGGTTGGAGACACGCTGCAACCTAAAGAAGTGAAAATTTACGAGGTGTTGGAGGAGATAAAACCCAAGCACTATGCCGACCAGCAGCAGATGTTCAACCATTGGAAACTGAACCGTAGCAATGCGGAATTGGCAACAGTAAGCCTTGAGCCTAACCCAACGCGGGGAGTCGTGTCATGGGCGCGTATGTCGGACAGTTTGGGCCAGATCTGGTTCGATATGATTGTCAATGGCGATGATGCCATGGATAGAAACGATTATTTCGAGGAGTATTTCAAAGGTATTTGCATTGTTCCGCAAACAACCAATTGCTCATGGGGCCTCGATTTTGTTACATCAAGCACAGCTATCCAGCAGTCAAAAGCGGTTGACGATGCAGTGCAATTCGAGATAAGGCTCTATTATCGAAAACCTGGTGATGATGAGGAGGGCTCGTACATGACGTTTATTGTAAACTCTTCAAATCCTTACAAATATGTGCATTTTGAGAATGACAGGTCAGGAACTCAGTTTGAAGATCTTCAAATAGACGGAGACAGGGTGTATTCCGATGAAAGCGACAATGTATCATATATACAGACAGGCAGCGGAATGGCCTTGCGCATTGATTTTCCCACATTGGCGGGTTTGAATTCCGCATCGGAATATATGAGCGTGGTTGACGCCCGTTTGCTTATCAAGCCGAGAGAGTTTTCGTACGATGAGGAGTATCAACTTCCTTCAACGTTGTATCTCGCAATAACTGACGAGTCAAATGATTTGCATTCAAATGTCTCTAATATGGATGGCTCCATTGTAAGCTCAAATATTGGATATCTGTCCGACGGCCAGCCTTATTATGTATTCTCCGTACTTACATTTGTGCGACGTTTTATTAATATGAAGATTGAGAACAGTAATAATACCTTGGCCTTGATTGTTTTGCCATCCGATCTGGAGAACTCATCTTCGTTTAAACGACTTGTCGTTGATGACAATAACAAGTTCGCTGAGAACGCCCTACTACAAATTTATTATGTAACATACTGATTATGCGTTGTTCTGTTAAAATAATTTGCTTGTTGATGTTTTCATTTGTTGGTGGGGCTGTGGCGCAGAACAACACTATATCTCCGTATTCAAAATATGGAATAGGTTTGTATGAACAAACGGGATATGGCCGTAACATATCAATGGGCGGTACGGGAATTGGACTCAGGTCAGCCAACAACGTCAATAATATCAATCCGGCATCGTATGCGTCGATCGATTCAACAATGGTGTTGTTTGATATAGGGTTGCACCTTGATTATGAGTACATTGAGACGCATCTTGACTCTGGTGATAAACTTAATGGCAATATTTCTTACTTCTCATTGACAATGGCTCCTAATAATAATTTAGGAATATCGTTTGGAATATCGCCATACACGAGCGTAGGCTATACCATTAGGTCGATTGAATATATTTCGGGCGGAGGCCAGGATAAATATATGTCATATGTTGAGGGAATTGGCGGATTGACTCGCGTTTACGCTGGTTTTGGCGCCAATTTGCTGAAAAACACATCGATTGGAATGAATGTGTCGGTGCTTTTCGGCCCTAAGACAGAGCGCCAGTCGCTTGCATTGTCTGCAGCTGATAATTTCTCAATTTACACTGAGACATCGGATTATTACCATGGGGGTAAATTGGATTTCGGATTGCAGCAGACAATTCCATTGTCAAAAGAAAAAAGTCTGACCATAGGAGCAATTGCCAGCACTCCCGGAATATTGGATTGTGAGCGTGTCACATTGGCAACCAACACTTTCTATCGCATCGGTTATATCGATACAATATACTTCGACAACGATGATTATGACCGTATCACAACCTTGCCAGCCACCTTCGGTGCCGGATTGTCTTATAAATCGGGAAGGTTTACCATTGCGGGCGATTTCAATTACAACCCTTTATCGAAGTTCGATGTGGCTGATTTGCGCACGAAACTAATTGATAACAAGTCGTTTTGCCTTGGTGCTGAATATATTCCCAAGCAATTGGGCCGAAAGTTTGATTTGGTTTTCCGTGGAGGCGCCGGATTCGATTCGGGAACAACAAAAATTGACAGTTATGTGCTGAAATCGTATAGGATTTCGGCTGGTGTTGGGTTCAAAATACACTCCATACGGTTTAATACCTATTGTATGTACAAACGTCAGGGCACACTCGACAACCTTCTTGTGCTCGACCAGTCATTGCAATTTGGTCTCAATCTGACGTATATCGACTACTGGTTCCAAAAACGCCGTTTCTATTAATGCTCGAACTCAATTACAGCGGATTGGCTAATGAGGCTGGCTGTGATGAGGCTGGGCGTGGATGTTTGGCGGGTCCTGTGTTTGCCGCCGCTGTCATCCTTCCTGAGGGATTCTCTAACGACAAATTGAACGATTCGAAGCAGATGACGGAGAAAAACAGATATTTGCTCCGCGATGTCATTATGCGTGAGGCAAAGGCTTATGCTGTTGCCAAACTCGATGCCGCAAAAATCGATGAGATAAATATCTTGAACGCCTCAATAGCTTCAATGCATCTTGCACTTGACCAATTGGTTGTGCGACCGGAGTTTGTAATTGTCGATGGTAATCGCTTCCGCAAATATCAGGATGTTCCGCATCAGACAATTGTTAAAGGCGATGGAAAATATCTGTCGATTGCTGCAGCGTCAGTACTGGCAAAAACTTTCCGTGACGATTTTATGAAGCAGATTGACAAGGAATTTCCGCAATACAATTGGGCCAAGAACAAAGGTTACCCTACAGCCGACCACCGTGCGGCTATAGCCAAGTATGGTGTCACCCCTTACCACCGGCGTTCGTTTCGTTTGCTGGATATGCAATTGAAATTTGATTTTTAGCAAATTGCCTGTTGGCTGGCGATTGCGGGTCAGTTTAATCCGAAACTTTTATTTCAAGAACTTCCACATTGAGTAGGTGGACCTTTTGTGAGGCTAAAACTATTTGAAAATCAACGTTGAGAATTCGTTGTCATTGAGTGTTTCGTTTGCAACTTCAAGGAGATCGGAACTTGTGAAGTTGTTGATTTTCTCGCAAATCTCGCTCAATGGATCGATGGTGTCGAAAAGTAGGCTGCTGCGGCCTAGATTCAGCATAAGGCCAGAGTAATTCTCGGTGCTTATGGCCAGTTGTCCGATCATTTGCTTTTTTGCGCGGTCGAGTTGCAGAACTCCCATCCGTTCTTCACGGAGACGGCGCAGTTCGCGGCGTATGATGGTAAGGCAGCGGTCTATTTTCTCGTAGTCGGTGCCAAAATAAATCCCGAAAGTACCAGTATCGGTATATGGGGTGTAAAACGACTCGATGTTGTATGTGTAGCCATGTTTTTCGCGCAGTGCGAGGTTCAACCTGCAATTCATTCCGGGACCGCCCAATGTGTTGTTTATCAACTCAAATGCCAGTCTGTTCTGATGGTCGGTGGGGTAGGCGCGGTTCCCGAAAATGCAGTGCGACTGGTGAGTTTCGAGGTCAACCTCGAGCATGTGCGGGGAATATGGATTGACGGGTGTCCGCGTGAAATCACGTTTTTTTGTGGCGATAGGGCCAAAATAGCGTTCGGCAAGCCGCACAATGGTTTTGAAATCAACGGGTCCCACCGAGCAGATTGCAATTTGGTCGGTGTTGTATGTGCGCTCGATGAACCGCAAAATGTCAGTGTGGTTATATCGGGCAATCGATTCGGGCGTTCCAAGAATATTGCGACCAATGGTGTGTCCGCTGAAAATCAGGTCCTCAAAATCATCGAAAATAAGGTCGCCTGGCGAGTCTTTGTACGAATTTATCTCATCCACAATCACTTCTTTCTCTTTTTCGCATTCGTGGTCGGGGAAAATGGAATTGAAAATGATGTCGGAGAAAAGTTCCATGGCGCGGCCATAGTAGTCTTTCAGAAAAGTGGCGTAAACGCAGGTCTCCTCTTTTGTTGTGTAGGCGTCAATCTCGCCACCGACATTCTCAAGGCAGCTTATAACATTGTATGCCTTGCGTTTGCGTGTGCCTTTGAAAATCACATGCTCGATCATGTGGGCGATGCCGTGCTCGTTTTCAAGCTCATCGCGCGAGCCGGTATTTATCACAACACCCATGTGAGCCACTTGTGTGGCTGATTGGCTGTGGATTACCCGGATTCCGTTGCTTAACCTATGATATTCGTATTCGGCCAAAACCTTGTTTTTTTAACGAGCCGCAAAAGTATAGATTTTTTGGAAAAAGAAGATTAAATGGCAAAAAGGCGTCGCGATAAGTCATTGACCAATCGTCCGAAAAACTTAAAAATGAAAACAATACTTAGGCTGTTCGTTCGGGTTTCAGCAAATCGCCAACATTCTGCTTGATCAAATTGTTGTAGAACAATATGTTGAGCGACAACCCGTCTTTTTTGTCCCGTTCAATGCTGATGAAACTTTCTCCGTCGCCAATTGTCCAGAACAAGTCATAATCATCGGCATTATAGAAATTTATGTCGGCATTGCTGCAAATGCCAGAATCGTCGAGTCCGAAAACATCGCAAATCCTTTTCGAAAGAGCCATGACAGATTCAGCTGAATAATTGTCGCAAAGCAACTTTACGTTTACAGGGTTTGAGCCGGTAATGACCTCCTTGTCGTAGAAAATCCGGAATTGCAGTCTGTCGAACAGTTCGAATTCCTTCTGTTTCAGCTCTTTTTCATACACAATCATAAATGTGGCTGGTGTTTCGATACTGTCAATCTCATTGTATTCGTCATGGAAGAACGACGAAAGCTTGTAGTTGAAGCTATCAAAAAAAACTTCCTCACGTGTTTTACCATCCATATTCATCACATGCCGATTTTAGCAGTTATGACAGAAAATTGCGATTAAATTGATGCTTAAAGTTATTAATTTATTGTAATGATTGTCATTCTGACTCCTAAAAACGCAAAAAAAAAGTTTAAAGGCATAAAAAAAGCCGTTCCAAAACGTGTGGAACGGCTCTCTATCGTTATTCTGTTATTTAGGCAATGTTTGTGTAAACAGCCTGAACGTCGTCATCCTCCTCAAGTTTCTCAATCAGTTTGTCGATGTCGGCAATCTGCTCTTCGGTGAACTCAACCGGATTCTGAGGGAAACGTTGCAGAGTGGCTTTCTTAATCTCGATTCCAGCCTTCTCGATGGCTTGGGTGAGGTTGCCAAATTCGGTGTATTCGGCGTAAGCGTAAACGGTGTTCTCGTCAACGTCGAAATTCTCCAAACCGGCGTCAATCAGTTCAAGCTCAAGGTCTTCGAGGTTGATGTCGGGTTTCTTCTCGAACTCAATCACAGCCTTGCGCGAGAACATGAACTCGAGCGAGCCTGTCGGGACCAAACCGCCGTCATGCTTGTTGAAATACGATTTCACATTGGCAACTGTGCGGGTTGTGTTGTCGGTCATGCACTCCACAAATACCAAAACTCCGTGAGGTCCTTTGCCCTCGTAGTTCACTTCGGTGTATGCGTCAACGTCTTTGCCGGCTGCACGTTTGATGGCGGCATCGATGTTGTCTTTAGGCATGTTCTCGGCCTTGGCATTCTGAATGGCGGTCCTCAGTTTCGGGTTCATGTCAGGGTCCATTCCACCCTCTTTTGCTGCTGCTGTAATTTGTTTCGCCAATTTCGGGAACATTCTGGACATGTGTCCCCAACGTTTTTCTTTGGCGGCTCTACGGTATTCAAACGCGCGTCCCATATTGTATCAGTTTTATTTCAAAAATTTTTGTTAACGGCCGCAAAAGTAATTTTTTTTTGCAGAAAATAACAAGAACTGAAAGCCCTGATTTAGAAGTTCGGCACAAAGCTTTTTCGTTAGTGTTATCTTTATCGTCAGTGATAACGTTCCTATACCACAAACTCTATTATCTGCCGCGCCAGAACCGAATATAGCACGCCGGCCAGCATCACAATCTTCATCAAAGAGCTTATGCGGTGATAGTGCTTCACCTCACTGGCTGTGATGGTCATTACTGCGGCAACAACAAGCGGCACTATTATGAAAACACATATATATATAAGTGTGAGCGATTCGTGCAGCCAGATGTTGTAAACGGCGAGCATGGCGGCAATTGTTGCAGCTATCAGTACTACCACAACTATTTTCGACACTCGCATTCCGTAGTATAGTGGCAGAGTGTTGCAGCCGCAGGTGCTGTCGCCCTCAAGGTCTTCCATGTCTTTCACAATCTCGCGTATCAGATTGGTAATGAATGCGAAAAATGCAAATCCGGCCATCCAGTACATTATCGGCATGAATGACAGATCTTTGAGCAACATCTCATAGCCATACTCGCGGGTGAGTGTAAGGTACTCGAATAGTCCTACCTGGAGCGGGATGGTGGCTGTTCCGCAGGCTACCACAAGGTTGCCCACCAGAAACTGACGTTTGTAGGTGGTTGAGTACAGCCAGAAAATGCCGGCAATCATAATATAGAGAAGCACTATCGAAAACATTTTCATGTGCCATGCGAAAATGCCAGCCAGAACAATTGCGGATGCCACAAGAGCAATGTGGTATACCATGGCGTGGCGTCGGGGAATGGTTTTGTCAACTATCACACTGTCGGGGCGGTTCACGCTGTCGATGCGGCGGTCGAAATAGTCATTGATCACATATCCGCCCGCACCCAGAAGCACGTTAATCATCACTAGTGCAAGAAAATAGCAGTCGGGTAACTGAAATCGCAGGTGTGACCCAAATTGAATCGAAAACTGATAGTCGAGCATTGGCTGAATAATGCAGTAGCGCATCAGATACATTGTAAGTGGCACCATTAGCAGGTTTGGCCACCTTATTATCGACAAGTACTTACCCATTTTTGTTATTATTATAGATGCAAATGTGCGATTTATTGACGAAGCAAACAATTGTTTAATGATTAATGATTAATGATTAATGGTAAGAGGCAAGTGTTTAGAGTTTAGGATTTAGAATGTTTGGCACTGTGTTGTTTACCAAATGGTTCGCTCTTCCATAGCGTTTTCTTATGTGGGTATGCCGACTGGCGGCTGCGCTTTGCTTGCGGCCGGTTATGCAGATTAAGTCCTCCGGACTTTTTCCTGTCAATTGCTATTAATAACCAAATGTTTGGTCGGATAATCAAAAATCAAAAATCAAAAATAATCTGTGTTCTATATCTTCCAATGCCCAACACCCAACACCCAATCCCTAATGCCTAAAATCATCTTTTTTCCTACGAAAGTGCGTTCTGTATTAAATTTTACCTATATTTGCCGCTCGAAACATTATTGTTTCTGTTTTTAAAAAGAGAAAACAACCTAAAAATTAACATTTTAATTTTAAAAAATGATGAAAAAGAGTTTTTTAATGATTGGTGCTCTTTGCATGGGTGCCGCATTTGTATCTTGCGTTGACGATTCAGAGTCAAGCGAAGTTAAAGATTTGCGCAAGCTTCAGCTCAGCCAGGAGCAAGCCAAATTGGACCAAACGTACTGGAATATGTACGAGGCAGCAATTAACAATGTGAAAACTTATCAGGGTGATTTGAACACTGCTCAACAGAACCTTGACGGTATCAAATCGGGTAACCTTACTCACACTGCTGTGAAAGAGGCTGCTATCGCATACCAGAACATGGTTATTGCCCGCAACAAGAAGGACATTGACGACAAGAACGCCGAAATCGCTGCTCAGAAAGCAATGGAAGGTATGACTTACGAGCAAATTCAAGAGGCAAAAATCAAAGCTGATAACGACAAAGAGAAAGCTAAAAAGGCCCTTGAGGATTACTGGATTGCTAAAACCAACGAGGGCTACAACTTGAGCTATGACTCTTACACTGGTGACAAAACCGTTGACGCTTCAAGCGCTTCAGCTATGACAAGCATGTTGCTTGGCGATGGCAGCGGCAATATTAAATACCGCAACAACAAGTTGTGCGAGAACGATTGGGTTAAGGCTTTGAACGCTATTTACGATTCTGAAATTTATTCTTATGTTGATGGTGATGGTCTGACTAAGACAAGCAGCGACTATGACTTCAGCTATACAGATGATGATGACGATCCGGGTACAGGCTCGTACACTGCAACTTCAATGTTGAGTAGCCAGACTATTCAACTGAAGGATAACAATGGTTATTCGTTCCAGACTTATACCAAGTACACCTTCAAGGATGTTAAGAAATATAAGAAAGCTCTTAGCGAGTATGTTGGCAAACTTAAAGATGCAATTCCTGACAAAGACAATCCGTATTATTCAGCTTCAGTAACAGCTTACAACCAATACAAAGCCTTGGCGGATAAAATTGCCGCTTTAACTGAGGTTTTGGGTGACGAAGGAAAAACCGCTGCTTACGAGGGAATGCTTAAAGCATACGAAGGCTATGCAAAAGAAATCCGCGCATTTGGTGTAGAAGTTGACAAGGCCACTGCTATTGCAAGTGTTTACGCAAAATCTTCTGCAAGCAACAACGAGAAGACAATTGCCGGTCTTCAGGATGCTATCAAGGGTTACAACAAAGCCATTGAGGATGCTACTAAAGCAATCAACGATATTGAGAACACAATTGTTGACGATGCAACAGCTCAGAAATACTATGAGGCTTTGGTTGCTGACCTCAACAGCCAGATTGCAGCCAACAACGCAGTTGCCGAGAAATATCGCGCTCTTATTGTAGGAAGCAGCAGCAACAACACACAAAACACAACTCCTGCTGAAACTACAGCTGAATAATCAATAATCTTAACTAAACAATTTTAAAAGGTTTTGATTATGAGAAAATTATTGTCAGTAACTGTTCTGTCGCTGTTGGCGTTCGCAGGTACGGTTGTCGCTCAAGACAAACCTATCTACCTGGGCGTAACAGTAGGCTACAACAGTTTCTTAAACGCAGACGCATCGCTCTATAGCAATGGTCTTGCAGCCGAGGCTCAGTCGCCGAGTTGGACCGATAAAGGTGCCGTTCTCGGTTTCGAAGCTGGCGCATACCTTGCTCCTGAGTTGCGCGTTCTGGCTGGCGGTGGTTTAAACCGTACAGTAAAGCCCGGTCATGCAGAGACTGCAGCTGCGGCTGGCGTTCCGGCATATGCTGAGACACCAAACCGCACCAATATGAACTACGCGTTCTTTGTTGGTGGTGATTTCTGCCCAAGCATGGGTGGCAATGTCCGTCCGTATGCTGGTGTCCGCGCTCGCGCTGCATACTGCCTCAACACTGAGAAGTATAGATTTGAGAAAGCTGAGACTATCGAAGGTAGCGAGAAGAAATTTGCCGAGACATGGAACCTTGGCGGTGCCGTTGTATTCGGTGCTGACTATTCGTTCAACGGCGGTTTGATTATCGGCTGCCAGTTCGATTTGTTCTCTTACACCTACGCCGCTGTGCAGTACAAGGCACAAAATGGTGTTAAGCCAAATGTTGGCCGCTGCAACAGCATCGGTTTCATTGCCGCTCCAACACTCCGTGTAGGTTTCAACTTCTAATGATTTAGTTAGAGTTCGATATAAAAAAAGGCTGCTCACTGAGCAGCCTTTTTTATTTTTCAAATGTTGTGTTGAAAATCCTATAAAAAATTAGGTGTTTCAAAATTCACCCATCGCCCTTGTGCACGAAGAACCTGCTCAATCACATCGCGTACGCAGCCGTGACCGCCAGGCAGGTCCGATACGTACTTGGCAAACGGCTTTATGTCGTTTACGGCGTCGGCAGGGCAGGTGGGGACTCCCGCGCGTTTCAGAATAGGGTAGTCGGGTATATCGTCGCCCATATAGAGCACATCGTTATCGGTCAGGTTGTGGCGTTTCAGAAAATCATCGAAGGCCGGCACTTTTGCAAGGCTACCGATATAGAGGTCGGTTAAGCCAAGACTTTCGAAACGCTGCACCACTCCGGCGTTGTTCTTGCCTGCGCTAATGATGGCAATAGGGTAACCCTGTTCATGTGCGAATCGCAGCGCAAATCCGTCGCGGGTGTTCGATTGGCGCACCTGTTGGCCGTCGGCAAGGCAAATCATAGTGGCGTCGGTGCAGACACCGTCGATATCGAAGGCAAAAGCCTTCACTTTCATCAAATCTTCTTTAAAATTCGACATTTGTGTAAATAGTTTATTTTTCCCCGGCAGTTGCAGCCGTTTCAGTTTTCTTTTGGCTTGTATCTGCCCTGAATCCTTTCCGACACAAAACTATACAATTTTTGCAACTTACCGTCGGGCAGCGATTGCATTTGACGGCTCATCACTGTAGTGTCGCCGCGCCTGGCCGGGCCGGTTTGTGCTGCTGTAGGGCCCATGTCGGCTGCTTTGGCGGCCGTCTCGGCTATCAGTTGCCTCATTATCTCGAATGGAATGTCGCCGCCTTTCAGTATGGTCTCGGCTTCAGCGTACATGCAATTGGCAAAATTGCTGGCAAACACTGCTGCCAAATGCAGTTTGGATCGTTGGGCCGATGTCATTGGTCTTACATCGTTGCTCAGCGAGTTGGCGAGAGCAGTAAGCGTTTCGGCAGTTTGCTCGTTGTTGCCTTCAATGCAGAATGGCACGCAACTGACATCGATTTTTCGGCTTTTGCTGAA
Source organism: Salinivirgaceae bacterium (assembly GCA_017650325.1). GTDB lineage: Bacteria > Bacteroidota > Bacteroidia > Bacteroidales > SZUA-534 > RUG13583. The sequence goes on from JAGCFC010000166.1 coordinate 60,127, forward strand.
CGATTGAAGCGGATAGACTACGCCGTGGCGGTCGAATCGTTCCAAAACGCTCATGGGGACGCTACCAGCTGTATGCGCCACAATTCCTTTAACTTCAGGCATTTGTGCGGCCACGCCGGCAATGTTGTCATCGCTTACGCTTATCAAGTATATATCGGCGCCGTTAGGAATGGCGCTAATGTTGTCGAACGGTTTGGTATTCAGTTTTTTTGCCAATTCGGCTGTGTGAGCCTGTTGACGTCCGCAGACACCGGTAATGTTATGGCCGGCCTTAATCAGTGCTGTCGAAAGGTGCGTAGCTACATTTCCCGAACCGATAACAAAAATATTCATCGGCCAGTTTTTATTTTTGGTAGAACTCGGGTGTCACCACAATCGACTCATGCAGGCGGTCATCGGGGCCAATGAAACGGAAATCGACCGACCCTTCGTTCAGCATGATCATTTTAACGGAGTAAAGGTCGAGAGCGTTTTTCCATAGTTCGGTCTTAACCAGTTGCTCGAGAGCGGCTCCTTTTGGCGTTGTTTTCTGTCGGCTTCTGATGTAAAGTGTCAGCTTGTTGGTGCCATAATCCATCTTTACGCTCGACAATTGAATCTTGCTTATGATGTCAAACGGTATCCCCTTCCTGTCGGACTTCAGCACACGTTCAAAATCTTTTTCCGGACAGCGGAACGGTTCGGTGGTGGTGAGGGCGTTGCTGATGTCGGACGGATGGATGACAATGGCGTAAATACGTTGGTTCCGTGGCTTCGTTGGAAACACAGGATCGAGAATGACTGCGTTCATTGAAGATCCGTTTTTCGATTCGTAGAATGCATATCTTATTTGCAGAGAGTCGCTCAGACAGGCGTTAAGTAGCTCACGGTCTTCGTTGCGCAAGTGTTTCAGCAATTGGCTGTGGCGGTATTTCGACTCGCAAATCAGTCGTTCGTCAGTGTAATCTTTAAGGTAGGTGTTGGCTAGTGTGAGTGCTATCTTAACATATTTCCGCTTAAGAATAATACTGTCTGTTGTTATGCCTTCGGCAAAGGGTTGCGGCAGTGTCGCCATTTTTTCATTAATAATGGAGTCCAGCTTGTAGTTGGTCTCGGTGGTTGCTTGCGTGGCTTTGTCTTCGTGGTTATGAATAAACCACATGATGCCCATTGCAATTGCAAACGCCACTATTAGAACGGCAGTTATTATTTTTGTGGCCGATTTTTGCGAACCGCCTATCATCGATTCCTCGAGTTCGGCAATGTCGTTTGCCGAAGCATGCAAATCGGCACAGTGCTTGTCGAAAGTGGGCTTGTCATTGGTCAGTCCGCAAACAATGCCGCGTTCTATATCGCGTTTTGAATTCCGGCAGATGGCGCAGTATTTTATTTTGTCCGATAGTTCCATTTGAGTAGTGTGTTTAGCGTTATTAGCTGCAATTTAATAAATCAGTTATTAAATCCGTCATTCAGTCAATCAATTTTTGCCGGAATTGTATGGCACACGGTTCAAAATTGAGCGGCCCAAAGTTATTTCGTCGGTATATTCGAGCTCGTCGCCTACTGACAGACCGCGTGCAAGCGTTGTTATTGGCACTCCGAAGGGGCTTAGACGCCTGAAAAGGTAGAAGTTTGTAGTGTCGCCTTCGATGGTGGTGCTGGTGGCCAGAATAATTTCGGCAATGGTGTTTCCCTGCACCCGGCGTTCAAGGCTGTCGATGTTCAGATTTTTCGGTCCGATGCCGTCCATTGGCGATATGCGGCCGCCCAACACATGGTAGAGTCCGCGGTACTGGCCGGTATTCTCAATGGCAATCAGTTCACGGATGGTCTCAACAACGCAGATGAGCGAATGGTCGCGGCGTTCATCGGAACAGATGTCGCAAAGGCCTTCCGACTCTGTAATATTGTGACATTCAGGACAGATCATAATGTCGGTTTTCATTTGGCTGATGGCCGACACAAATGACTCAACTTCGTCGTCGGGTTGGTTAAGCAGATGTAACGTAAGTCGCAGTGCGGTCTTTTTGCCGATCCCCGGCAGTTTGCCGAATTCATTCACCACATTATCGAGCAGTCGCGATGGGAGTTGTTGCATTATTTCGATTTTTATAATCCAAATATAAAGTAAAAGTTGAGAAACAACGGATGGTCAAATCCTAATTTCATTCCTAAAAAATTGTAGATTTGCGGAAAACAAATCTGATATGTCGCCTACACTTATAATTATTGTGCTTTTAGCCTACTTTGGAGTGTTGCTGGGCATTTCATATTTTACAGGACGCAAAGCCGATAACGATTCGTTTTTCATTGGCAACCACCGTTCTCCGTGGTATTTGGTGGCCTTCGGGATGATTGGCACAAGCATTTCGGGTGTCACGTTCATATCGGTGCCGGGCGAGGTCGGATTCAATCAATTTGCCTATATGCAGATGGTCATCGGCTTCTTTTTCGGCTATTGGATTGTTGCAAAAGTCTTGTTGCCAATCTATTACAAATACAACTTGACCAGTATTTACACTTATCTCGAAACCCGCTTCGGCCGCACGTCGTACAAGACCGGCTCGGCATTTTTTCTTTTGAGCCGAGTTATCGGATGCTCGTTCCGTTTGTTTCTGATGGTTAGTGTGCTTCAGCTGGCAGTGTTCGATGCGTGGGGTGTTCCGTTTGAGTTGACGGTGCTGGTTATAATGGCGCTCATTCTGCTATATACATTCAAGGGTGGCATCCGAACCATTGTTTTTACCGATACGTTGCAAACTCTATTTATGCTTACTGCGCTGGTAATCACCATTGTGGCCGTTAAAAACTCGCTCGGGTTGAGCATCGGCGGAGTGGTGAACGAGATTTGCCAGTCCGACTATTCGCGTATCTGGTTCTTCGACAATCCGAAAGAGAAAACATTCTTCTGGAAGCAGTTCCTTAGCGGAATCTTCATTGTTATTGTAATGACCGGTCTTGACCAGGATATGATGCAGAAAAACTTAAGTTGCCGAAATCTGAAAGACGCACAGAAGAACATGTATTGGTATGGATTCGCGTTTATTCCTGTCAATTTGCTTTTTATGGCGCTGGGCGCAATGCTCTACATCTATGCCAGTCGTAACGGAATTCCCGTTCCCGAGCAGACCGACAATCTTTACCCGATGCTTGCCACGCAGGGTTATCTGCCGCAAGTGGTTGCGCTTTTCTTTGTGGTGGGGCTTGTGGCGGCGGCTTATTCGTCGGCCGATTCGGCACTCACGGCGCTCACTACGGCTTTTTCTATCGACATACTCGAAATCGGGAAGCGCAATCTAGCACCTGACGCTCAGACACGCCTTCGCAAGCGTGTTCACATCTGCATTGCGGCCGTTGTGTCGTTGGTCATCATTATCTTCAACCGTTTGAACGACCGAAGCGTAATCAGCGCCATATATACCATTGCCGGCTATACCTACGGCCCACTGCTGGGACTCTATGCCTTTGGGCTGTTTACTAAAAAACCGGTCCGCGACCGCTGGGTGTGGATTGTGGCGGTGGTGTCGCCGTGCATCTGCATTGTGCTCAACTGGCTTGCGCCGAAACTGCTCAATGGGTATAAAATGGGATATGAACTGCTAATTATAAACGGAGCTCTGACTTTTGCCGGATTGTGGATTTTACAGAAAAAAGATACTCTGAACGCAACCAAAACAGAGGTCGGCACGTCTATCATGTGCAACTAATTGAAAAATTGAAATGACTGGAACAATTGATTGGGACGAACTGGTCAGATTGTGTAAACGGAACCGGCCCGATGCACAGCAGAAGGTGTATAATCTGCTGTCGTCGAAGATGTTCGGAGTGTGCTTGCGCTATGCCAAGGACCGTACAGAGGCAGAGGATATCCTTCAGGACGGGTTTCTGAGGATTTTTACTAAAATCGGCCAATTCGATTTTAAAGGTTCTTTTGAAGGTTGGGTCCGTCGCGTGATTGTGAACTGCGCGCTTGAGCGATATCGAAAGCAGAATTTGCTTTACAACGTGAGTGAGATTGGCGATTATGACACGCACTTGTCGTCGGACGATGTGTTAAGCGAGATTTCGGCCAGCGAACTCCTTCAAATGGTACAGGAACTGACACCGCAGTACCGTACGGTGTTCAACCTTTATGCCATTGAGGGTTACTCGCATCAAGAGATTGGACAGATGATTGGCATTTCGGAGAGTACGTCGAAATCGAACTTGTCGCGAGCAAGATGTATTTTGCAGGAGAAGGTTGAGGCTCTTTACGGGCAGCGCCAACGTGATGTGAAAATATTAAATAAGTGATTATATTAGCAGATGATAATTATGAGTATCAAAAACATTGACAAGATTTTCCGTAAAGGGTTGCGCTATAACGAAGCCACGGCGCCCGATTATATTTGGGGTCAGTTAAGCAACACGCTGGCATCGCAGCGCCGCAACAAACGCCGGTTTATGTTTGCAGCGGCCTCAGTGGCTCTGCTGTTGGGCATTGGCGCTGTATGGATGGGCATCGATAACGGCCGTCAGCAACAGATTGCCGGTGGTGCGGCAGCCGATTCGGTTCCGGTAATCCATTCTGCCGAAATGCTCGAGGCTCCATCGTTTGCCGACAGTGCAACATACGTAAATGATTGTGTTGTGAACGAGTTTGAAGGTGAATAGATGACATTTGAGAAACAAATAGTTGCATTTTTATCTAGCCCCGATTTCTGAAATTATATGTGCGAAATACCGAAATTATCTTTTGCATTTTCGCTAAAAAACATTTACTTCGCATTGTTTTGATGAAAAACTGATATGAGCAACGTAAACAATTTGAACAGCAAACAGTGGTGGTGGCGCCGGTCCGGAATGTAGTGGATTGGCCCGTCGGTTTGTTGTATGACATATAACCCGCAAGCAATCCACTTGCGGGTTTTTGTTTGCCGTATCGTCAGCATCGATAAATGTGATTTTTAACATAATTTAAATTCAAAAAAATGGAAAAACAGAAGAGGTTCTTATTGAATGAGAACGAGATACCAACTCAATGGTACAACATTGTGGCTGATATGAAAAACAAGCCGCTGCCTATGCTTAATCCGCAAACCCGCAAGCCGCTTACGGTTGACGAGATGTCGGGACTGTTCAACCGCGCCTGCTCGGAGCAGGAGTTGAACACCACCGACCGTTGGATTGATATTCCGGAGGAAGTTCGCAACCAGTACAAAAACTACCGTTCGACACCGCTGGTGCGTGCCTATGGCCTTGAGAAAGCACTCGACACCCCGGCACACATCTATTTCAAGAACGAGAGCGTTAGCCCGGTAGGTTCACACAAGCTCAACTCTGCTCTTGCTCAGGCTTATTACTGCAAAAAAGAGGGCATAACCAATATTACTACCGAGACAGGTGCAGGCCAGTGGGGTGCGGCTTTGTCATACGCTGCTAAACTCTTCGGTCTCGACCTTGCTGTGTTTATGGTTAAGGTTAGCTACAATCAGAAGCCTTATCGCCGTCTGATTATGCAAACATATGGCGCACAGGTAATTGCATCGCCTTCGATGAGTACCCGCGCCGGAAAAGATATCCTTACAGCAAACCCAACATATCAGGGAAGTCTTGGAACAGCCATTTCTGAGGCTGTTGAGTTGGCTATGCAGACCAAAAACTGCAAGTATGTGCTTGGCAGCGTGCTGAACCACGTTACTTTGCATCAGACAGTTATCGGTCTTGAGGCCGAAAAGCAGATGGCCATGGCTGGTGAGTATCCTGATATGGTGATTGGTTGCTTTGGCGGTGGTTCGAACTTTGGTGGCATTTCGTTCCCGTTCATGCGCCACAACCTTGTCGACGGCAAGAAGACGGTGTTTATGGCAGCAGAGCCGGCATCGTGCCCGAAACTGACCCGCGGCGTGTTCCAATACGATTTTGGCGACGAGGCAGGTTACACTCCGTTACTTCCGATGTTTACTTTGGGCCACGATTTTGCACCGGCCCACATCCACGCAGGTGGTTTGCGTTACCACGGCGCAGGAACCATTGTTAGTCAATTAATTAAGGATGGTTATATGAAAGGTGTCGATATTCCGCAGCTCGAGTCGTTCCAAGCCGCTACCTTGTTCGCTCAGGTTGAGGGTATTATTCCGGCACCGGAGTCGGCACATGCCATTGCTGCTACCATTCGTGAGGCCAACAAGTGCAAGGAGGAAGGCAAGCAGAAGACCATCTTGTTCAACCTTTCGGGCCACGGTCTTATCGACATGACCGCTTACGATCAGTATCTGGCTGGTGACCTTACCAACTATGAGCTTCCGCAAGCTGAAATCGACAAGAATGTGTCGAAACTTGAGAAGATTGTGAAATAATATCAAACTGTTTGTTATAGAAAAGGCCGTTATTCACTTCGAATAACGGCCTTTTTAATAAACAGATGTTGAGGCTTGTAAGCACTCGTAAGATCAAAATTCAGGATTTTTCAGTTAAATCTTTTTCAATTATAGTTTAAAACAATCTCTTCTCCTTTATAATCAATGGTTTGCTCCGAATTGCCGCCGATGAATTTGATTTTGAAGGTCCGATTTGTCAACATCCCCTCGAATTGACCATTGCGTTTACCGATAGTCAATGTTTGTGCAGTGTCGTCCCAAATAAACTGGATTTCAGTGAATTGACCTTTCTGATAGTCATTATTTGTGCCTTCGTCCTCGTAAAGAGTGAATGAACCGTCGGCTTTTGGGAATACGCTGATAGTCATATTCTTATTGTCGGTGTAATCGGTCGATTGCACAACATCGCTTTGCACGATAATGCTGCCTGCGCGTGCAAACACCGGAATCGATTCAAGGCTGACCGCAACCTCGGTTTGCTGACCGCCAGCAAGCCATTCGTGAGTGGCAAAATTGAACCATCCGCCTTTGGTTTCGGGCAGATAAACACTTGTAGATTTGCATTTCGGCTCAATAATCGGGCAAACCAGCAGCGACGGGCCGAACATAAATTCGGTTTGCTGGCAGAGTGCTGTCGAGTCGGTGCCGAAGTCCATCACGAGTGGGCGCATCAGTGTACCGCCTTTCGATACGGCCGCTACCTGCGAGTAAATGTATGGCAACAGACTGTAACGCAAATTGATAGCATTCGTTGCGATGTGCTCGGTCTCTTTGCCGTAACGCCATATTTCGGTGTCGCTCATATAGCCGTGTACACGCATCATTGGAAGGAAGGTGGAGGTTTGTATCCAGCGTAGCATACATTCTTGATAATCAGCATTTTTGTATTGGTCGAACGGACGGAAGAATCCGCCGGCATCGTAGGTCCACCACGGGTGTCCGGCAGCCATAAGACCCAATCCTCCAACTATTTGCCGACGCAATGTTTCCCAATCGTTGCCCACATCGCCCGACCATAGAGCCGAACCGTAACGGTGTATTCCAGCAAAGCCGCTGCGAGTTAGAATCAGCGGACGACGATCGGGGTCATCGGCACAAAGCCCTTCATACACAGTGCGATTCACCATCATCGGGTATATATTGCGTACCAGCTCTCCAGGCAAGGTGCCTTTCATTACGCGGCGGCCCACAAGGTCGTCGTTTTCAGGCTCTGTAGCGTCCTGCCACCAAGCATCAATGCCGTAGGGTTTGAGCAGGCGGTTGCTGAAATTGGTCCAATAGAATTGTGCCGCATCGTTGTCGAAAAAGTCAATCCACGACGTGTTTTTGATATAATGTCCCTGCTCGGCAGCCAATTTGCCCAGTTCCGAATTCTCGTCAATCTTCGACCAGACCGAAATCATTAGCCTTGTGCCGATATTATGCAGATTGTCAACCAGTTGTTTTGGATTCGGGTAGAATTGCTCGTCGAAGCGCATTGCGTTCCAGCCGTGGCGGCCCCAATACTGCCAATCCTGAACAATCACATCCATCGGGATTGAGCGGCTACGGAATTCTTTAGCCGTGCTGATAATCTCGTCTTGCGAGTGGAATCGCTCGCGGCAGTGAATGTAACCCAGCGCCCAGCGCGGCATCAACGGGGCGTTGCCTGTGGCGTTGCGGTAGGCGGCAATCACCTCGTCGGGTGTTCCGGTAAAAACGGTATAGTCGATTCCGTCGGCCACGGGAGAATTGTATGTGGTTGAATTAGATACAAGCTGATAGTAGAGCACTGGGCGGTCGTTTCCGGTAAGTTCTGCAACTATGGTGTGAGTGCCTTTTTCAAGTTCCACAATTGCCGACGATGTTGGTGGCAGCCACAAGTTCCTCATCTCCATAATTGTTTGTCCGTCAATCTGTAAGTTGTGTCGCCGGGCCATTTGTTGCCCTACATCGAGCAGCAAAGCGTATTGGCCGCTTTCCGCGATTTCGAGAGTCGCCTCGAAGCGGTTGCTCTCACGGCGTTCGCGGCGGTTGCCTTCGGTTGTTGTTACATTGACTTCAACAGCCTCGCCTTCAACCGATTTCTTCACAAGAGCAATGGTGTCGGCCGGAATGTTGAAGTTTGTCAAGCCGTAATTGTTCCACAGTAGACCGTAGCCTTTGCTCGATAGCACAAACGGTATGGAAATTTGCGTGTTAACTTGTGTCAAGCGGCGTGACAGTCCGCGCACATCGAGATATCCGTCCTGAAACTGCCCCAAACCGAACAAATGTTCATCGGCGGGCGAACTGAACGTTTCGGTAACGTTGAAGGTGGCGCGGTCTTGCACCGAATCGCCGACAATGCTTCGACCTAATTCGTTAAGAATCAGGTTGCCGCACGTGTCGTAAAAACTGATTCGGGCGGTTTGCTTGTCGATTTCGGCTCGCATCAGCGGCAACCGCACTTCAACTTTCTCGGGATTAGCGGTCACGTCAATTCTCGTCTGCACATCGTTCTCAACATAAACCCATTCGGGCAGCGACTGCACATCGCAAGTCTGAAATTTAACACGCAAAGCGTTGTCGTCCAATGGTTTCAAGACGAAATTGCCGTTTCTGGTTTCAATGGTTACGGTGTTGCCTTCGACGGCGAACGATTTCACTTCGGTTTTGGTGCATGATGAGTTGAAAATCGCCAATGCGGAAACAACTATTGGAATGATGATGTTTCTCATATTCTTTTTTTTTAGCAAAAATAGCAAATCGAGTGAACAAAACTAATGCGCGATAATATTTGTCGATATTCCGTAGAACCACTGCAAATCAAAGCCACACATCAGCTTTCAACCCTCCGTTGTTGATAAATCGCCCGACGGTCCAAAAGTCAAATTTCTATATTTGGCGAAATTTTCATTTTCTATGGCAATCAATAGCGATTACGATGTTCGGAGTAGCGGTGTGGACGATTACGGCAAGGGAAGTATAATAACTCTTGAAGGGCTTGAACACGTTCGGTTACGCCCTGGTATGTACATCGGCAAATTGGGCGATGGTAGTAGTGCTGATGATGGCATTTATGTCTTAATCAAAGAGGTGATTGACAACTCGATAGACGAGTTCAGAATGGGTGTCGGCACAACAATCGATATTAAACTTGAGAATCATACGCTAACCGTACGTGATTACGGACGTGGAATTCCGCAAGAGGATTTGTTAGATGCAGTTTCAATAATGAATACTAGCGGCAAATTCGATACCGATTCATATCAAAAATCTGTCGGATTGAATGGCGTAGGTTTAAAGGCCGTCAACGCGCTGTCGTCGGAATTTTCGGTTTGGTCGTTCCGCGACGGAATGGTGAAACAGGCCGATTTTGCCGCAGGAAAACTTATCCAAGAGTATGACCTTCAGCCATCAACGGAGCGTAGAGGCACAGTGGTACAATTCACGCCCGACGAGTCGGTTTTCGGCCCATACAATTTCCACGAGGACTACATCGAGACAATGCTGCGCAACTACTCGTACCTGAACACTGGATTGACGCTGGTTTTCAACGGGCAGAAGTTCCTGTCGCGCAATGGTTTGCTCGACCTTCTGCAAGAACGCAGTGCAGACGAGCCACTTTATCCGATTGTTCATTTGAAAGGCAAAGACATAGAAATCGCCTTTACTCATATCGATAAATCAACTCGTGAAGATTACTATTCGTTTGTCAACGGACAATACACATCGCAAGGCGGAACGCACCAAAGTGCTCTGCGTGAGCATCTTTCGCGCACAATAAAGGATTTCTACCAAAAGAATTTCGAACTGTCGGACATCCGCGGCGGCATTGTGGCGACTATCGCCATCAACGTTATCGACCCTGTGTTTGAGAGTCAGACCAAGGTGAAGTTGGGTTCGACCAATATGGCGCCAGACAAAGACAAACACGGCAATCCGTACGAACATAGTGGCCTGAGCGTCAACAAGTTCGTGGGCGATTTCATTAAAAAGGAAGTTGATGACTTCTTGCATAAGAGTCCTGACACGGCAAGCGCAATGTTAATTAGGATACAAAAGTCGGAACGCGAACGCAAGCAACTTGCTGGTATTCAGAAGACCGCGCGCGAAATGGCCAAGAAGGTGAATCTGCACAACGACAAGTTGCGCGACTGCCGTATCCACTTGAACGACAGCAAGGTAGTCTATCCGAAAGGCGTTACCGAGAAGTCGGACGACGCCGAGAAGATTGACCTTCGCTACGAGTCGTCGATTTTCATCACCGAGGGCGATTCGGCGTCGGGTTCCATCACCAAGAGCCGCAACGTTGAGACACAGGCCGTTTTCAGCCTTCGCGGTAAGCCGCTCAACTGCTACGGAATGACGCAAAAGGTTGTGTATGAGAACGCTGAATTCAATTTTCTGCAAGCCGCACTCAACATCGAAGACAGTCTTGACGACCTTCGCTACAACAAGGTGATAATCGCCACCGATGCCGATGTCGACGGAATGCATATCCGCCTGTTAATCATTACTTTCTTTCTGCAATTCTTCCCCGATTTGGTTCGTAAAAACCACGTCTTTATTTTGCAGACGCCGCTGTTCCGCGTGCGCAACAAGAAAGTCACGAAATACTGCTACAGCGAGACCGAGCGCGATGCTGCGGCCAAAGAGATTGGCTCGACGGCAGAGATAACACGATTCAAAGGTTTGGGCGAGATTTCGGCCGATGAGTTTAAAAACTTCATTGGCAGCGATATACGGCTCGATGCGGTGAACATCAAAAAGGGCGACAGCATTGCCAATCTGCTCTCATACTATATGGGCAAAAACACACCGCAACGTCAGCAGTTTATCATTGAAAATCTGCGAATTGAGGAAGATTTGGTTGAAGAGGAAAAATAATTAGAAGAAACACGATATTATGTCAGACGAATTCGACGACAAAACACCGATGGAATCCGAAGGGGACGAGTTGAACAACGAGGAAAATCTGTCCGAAGATGTTGAAAACGAAGAAGTTTTCGATGTTGAGGATGTAAAGCAGTTCGAAGGTTTCACAAGCGACCTTACCAACATTTCGAGCGTGACGGGAATGTACCAAAACTGGTTTCTCGATTACGCGTCGTATGTTATTCTCGACCGTGCCGTTCCGCATATCGACGATGGTTTGAAACCCGTACAACGCCGCGTGCTTCACGCAATGAAGCGCATCGACGATGGTCGCTACAACAAGGTGGCCAACATTGTGGGACAAACAATGCAATTCCACCCGCACGGCGACTCGAGTATTTACACCGCGCTTGTTGGCTTGGGGCAGAAAGACCTTCTGATTGACTGTCAAGGAAACTGGGGCAATATTTTCACTGGCGACGGCGCAGCCGCACCGCGTTATATTGAGGCCCGATTGTCTAAATTCGCTCTCGACGTGGTTTTCTCGCCGAAAATCACTGAATGGCAACTCTCTTACGATGGCCGCAACCGCGAGCCAGTGGCGCTTCCTGTCAAATTCCCGCTGCTGCTTGCGCAAGGCGTTGAGGGCATTGCCGTTGGTCTGGCATCGAAAATTCTGCCGCACAACTTCAATGAACTTATCGATGCAAGCATTCTCTACCTTCAGGGCAAGCCGTTCGAACTTTATCCCGACTTCCCGACAGGCGGACTCATCGATGTGTCGCGCTATAACGACGGTCAACGTGGCGGTGCAGTGAGAGTGCGCACTCGTATCGAGAAAGTCGATAACAAATCGCTGATGATTAAGGACGTGCCGTACGGAAAAAGCACGGCGTCGCTCATCGATACCATATTGAAAGCCAACGAGAAAGGCAAGATAAAAATCAAGAAGGTGGACGACAACACCGCCGCCGAAGTCGAGATTATGGTCTATCTGCAGCCTGGCGTTTCGCCCGACAAGACCATAGACGCGCTCTATGCCTTCACCGATTGCGAGATGTCGATTTCGCCCAACTGCTGCGTTATTGAGAACGACAAACCTTGTTTCCTGGGCGTGTCCGACCTTCTGCGCCATTCGGCCGACCACACGGTGGAACTGCTTCGGCAGGAGCTGCTTGTGGAACTCGACGAACTTGAAACCGATTGGAATTTCTCGTCGCTCGAAAAACTGTTCATCGAGTTGCGGATTTACAAGGACAAAGAATACGAGACTGGCGAAAATTACGAGGTGGTAATCAAACACATACGCAAACGTATTGAGCCTTACACCGATAAATTCATCCGCCCCGTAACCGATGACGACATACGCAAGTTGTTCGAAATCAAGATGCGCCGAATTCTGAAATTCTCAAGCGACGAGGCTGATGCTCATCTGCGCGATTTGGAAGCCAACATTGCCGAGGTTAAGAACAATTTGGAACATATTATCGATTTCACAATCAATCATTTCCGCCAGATTAAAAAGAAATACGGCAAGGACCGCGACCGCAAGACTGAAATCCGCAGCTTTGACAATATCGAGGTGGCAAAGGTGGCCGAATCGAACCAAAAACTTTACTGCAACAAGGCTGAAGGTTTCATTGGTACTGGCTTAAAGAAGGACGAGTTTGTTTGCGACTGCTCAGACATCGACGATGTGATTGTGTTCCACGAAGACGGCAAGTACTTGATAACCAAAGTTCAAGACAAGAAGTTCGTGGGCAAGGACATCCGCTATGTGAATGTGTTCCGCAAGAACGACGAGCGTACCATCTACAATGTCATCTACCGCGACGGAAAAGAAGGCTTTGTATATATGAAACGCTTTGCTGTTAAGGGAGTTACGCGCGACAAAGAGTACGATTTGACACAGGGTAAGTCTGGTTCGAAGATTCTTTATTTCACAGCCAATCCAAACGGCGAAGCTGAAACTGTGAAGATTTATCTGCGTCCGCGTCCGGGGTTGAAGAAACTGATTTTTGAGCTGGATTTCAGCAATTTGATGATAAAGGGCCGTCAGAGTCAGGGCAATATTCTGACCCGTCAGCATGTGCAGCGCATCGTACTCAAGGAGTCGGGCGTTTCGACGCTTGGCGGTCTGAAAATCTGGTTCGACGATGTTGTGATGCGCTTGAGCACCGACGAGCGCGCCATCTATGTAGGCGAATTCCGTGGCGACGACCGCATTCTGGTTATCACTCGTAGCGGCACCTACCAACTCACGAGTTTCGACCTTACAAACCATTACCCCGACGACGTGCTGCTCATCGAGAAGTACGTGCCAGGCAAGGTGTTCACGGCTGTATTCTGGGATGCAGGGCAGAACTTCTACTATATCAAGCGTTTCGAGATTGCCGAATCGAAGAAGACAGAGCTTTTCATCAGTCCCGAAGAAGGATCTATGTTGGTGCTGCTCACGAGCCACCGCTGGCCGCAAATTCGCATAACCTTTGGTGGCAAAAATGCCGAACGTCCTGCAGAAGATATCAATGTCGATGAGTTTATTGGCATCAAGGGCTTCTCGGCCAAAGGCAAGCGCCTGACAACTTTCGAGGTTAAGCACATTGAGGAGATAGAGCCGATAAAAGAGGACGAACCGATTATTGATGAGACCGAAGGCGGCGACGACGAGGAGGTTACCCCGATAGAACCCGATGATACTCCTAAAGTAACCCCGCCGACTGGCTCTGGAGAGCAGATGTCGCTGTTTTAGAAGAAGTTTACCATAGTTTATACTGTCTAATTAACTCGCCAAATTCTTTAATAAGATTTGGCGAGTTTTTTGTCTTTCGGTCATTTGTCTTACAGTTAGTTGTGCCCATTCGTTAAATTTTTCTTCGAAAATATTTGCTTGTTACCGATTGGTAACATACTTTTGTAACCGAAAGGTAACATAAATAATTGCACTATGAATAAGAACAGAAATCAGACGGAGCAGCGCATACTTGAAGCAGTCGGAAAGATTGTTGAGAGCGAGGGTTTTGAGGCTGTGGGCGTAAATGCCGTGGCAAGCGTATCGGGAGTGTCGAAGGTGCTTATTTACAGGTATTTCGGCTCAATTGAACAATTGCTTGTCAAATATATAGAGGACAATGACTATTGGCTCAATTCGGAATTTCAGATTCCACAGCACAACAATGTGAAGGAGTTTTCGAAGTCGGTTTTTCGCGCCTATATTGATATGGTACGGAAAACGCCTGCGCTGCAAAAACTCTACCGTTGGGAGCTTACAACAAACAACCCGGCCATCGAAAAACTGCGTGAACGCCGCGAGCAGATTGCGCTTGGCATCATCAATGCGGTGAGTCAGCAGTCGGGGCAGAGCCTTGAACGCGTAGCCGGCATATCAACGCTTGTAACGGCCACAGTACCATATCTTTGTGTCCTTTCGGAGAATTGCAAT
>JAGCFC010000167.1 GCA_017650325.1 Salinivirgaceae bacterium
CCCGCAACGGCACGCTCGGGCACAAACGCCTCGTCTTCGGCGGCGGTGGTTAGCACATAAATGCTACTGAACTTGTAATCAGACGGATAGAGCGGGTTGGCGCGGTCGAGAAGGGTTTTCAGTTGACCGCACATCTCGTAGTAGTAAATGGGTGTGGCAAAGGCAATTACATCGGCATCGTGCATTTTCCCCACAATGTCGGGTGCATCATCTTTTATCACGCATTTTTGCGTTTGCTGACAGGCAAAACATCCTTTGCAAAATTCGATTTTCTTTCCGCGAAGCGAGACTACCTCGGCCTTGTGCCCTGCGTCGGTGGCACCACGCGCAAACTCACGCGCCAAAGCGTCGGAATTGCTTGTGGGGCGCAGACTTGTTGATATTACCAAAACGTTCATATTATTGATTTTAAGTTACTTGCTGATTTTCAACTTTTTCTGTCCGTTTTCGATATAAATCTGCCCGACTGTGGCGGTGCCAATGCGACGGCCTTGAAGGTCGAATTTCCGATTGTCAGTGGCGGGCGAAGATTTTACATCATTTATACCAGTTTTTATTTCTGACAATGAGAGCGTTATGCTAACATTCCCATTACCCAGCGCGGCTTTCAGTTCCTGTTGCGTGGCATTGTCGATTCTGCCCAAACGCGTGAAAGTCCACGTGTTCACATCGTAGTAAATGCAAAGGTTATGTCCTTGATACAGAATCAAATCGCCAGGCTCGGTGGTGATTGATTCGTCGTTTGTGGGGAACGACTGTCCCAAATCGCCAACTTTCTCAAAATTGCCATAATCGTGAGCCTCGTAGGTGATTGGCGCCTTTTTCAGAGCATCGACCAGCGCCTGCGCCGAACTGTTGTCGACCAAAGTGGCGGTGAAAGTTGTGCCGTTGACGGTGATATACAATTTCTCGCTCATAGGTTCGGCTTTTAGTTTGTTACTCGCTGAACAACAGACAAATAAAACAATTGTTACGATAAAGGTGATTTGCTTCATTGTCCTTGCATTATTTTAGATTCTCACGGAAAAACTCTGCAATTCTGTCGTAAGGAATCACTCCAGCCTTATTGTCGTAAAGGTCGGTGTGGACAGCGCCAGGGATAATCAGCAGTTCCTTGTTGCCAACCTTCGCACTTTTGCCATCTTCAGGTTTCACGCCAGTCATCTTTTCAAAGGCGTAATCGCTGAAATAACGGCTGTGGGCCTTCTCGCCGTGGACGAGCAAAACGGGTGTTTCAATCTCGTTGGCGAAACAAAGCAGATTTTGGTTGAGAAACGACTGACAGCCAATAACATTCCAACCGTCGTTCGAGTTGCCGCTACGCTTGTGGTAGCCTCGGGGTGTTTTGTAGTAGTCGTAATAATCTTTCACAAACCACGGTGCGTCGTCGGGTAGCGGGTCAACCACGCCTCCTGCACGCTTGTAACTGCCTGTGCGATAGTCTTCGGTGCGTTGGGCACTGATTGCGCGACGTTTCTCCATACGTTGTTCAGGTGTGTTTTCGCTGCCGAAATATCCTTCAACACTCACTTTGCTCATATCGTACATTGTTGAAGTTACGGTTGCCCGAATGCGCGGGTCGATAGCGGCGGCATTCACGGCCATTCCGCCCCAACCGCAAATGCCGATTATTCCAATTCGCTCTGCGTCAACATCTTCGCGATTCGACAGGTAATCGACTGCCGCCAGAAAATCTTCGGTGTTAATGTCGGGCGAAGCCATACGGCGCGGTTCGCCGCCACTCTCACCAGTGAACGACGGGTCGAAGGCAATGGTCAGAAATCCTTGTTCGGCCATTGTTTGTGCATAAAGACCCGAAGTTTGCTCTTTCACCGCGCCAAACGGACCGCTCACGGCAATGGCGGGCATTGGTTTTGTGGCGTTTTTCGGTACATACAAATCGGCTGCCAGCGTAATGCCGTATCGGTTATGGAAAGTGATTTTGCTATGGTTTACCTTGTCGCTTTGCGCGAAAACCTTGTCCCATTCCTGTGTGAGTTGCAATTCCTGTGTGTTCATTGTCTTGTCGGTTTTTTGTTGCGAGCAGCCCATTAGTGCGGCAATACACGCAGCGGTTAATACTAAATTCTTCATTTCAAATACGTTTTGAATTTTCACTGACACAAAAATATGCCACAATCAAGGGACTGAAGGTATCTGAATCTCGGAAAGAATTACCCGAATTTAGGAAAAACAAAAAACCGCCCAATTCGAGCGGTTTTAGATTTGTATCGGGCTGAATATCACTATTTCAGCATCGCATCAATCTCCGATTCCATATCCTCGGGCTTTGCCACAGGCGCGAAACGTTTAATAACAGAGCCGTCTTTCGAAATCAGGAATTTGGTGAAGTTCCAGCGGATTTCGCCGTCTTTGCGGCCGTCGGAACGGCTCAAACTGTCAACCATTTTCATCACGGCTTTGTCTTTCAGGCCGCTGACATCCTCATCGGGCACTTGTTGGGTAAGATAGCCGAAGATTGGGTGGGCGTTCTCGCCAAACACATCGACCTTCTTCATCAGCGGGAAGGTGACGCCGTGGTTGATACGGCAGAACTCGGCAATCTCCTCGTCGGTGCCAGGCTCTTGGTGCTTGAATTGGTCGCACGGAAAGCCGAGAATGACAAGTCCGCTCTCCTGATACTTCTTGTAGAGAGCCTCAAGCCCGTCGTACTGCGGTGTGAAGCCGCATTTCGACGCGGTGTTGACAATCATCAGCACCTTGCCGCGGTACTGCGCCATATCCACCTCTTCGCCCTTGTTGTTCAGGGCTTTGAAATCGTAAATTGTAGCCATATTGATATTGTTTTGTGCTGATATTGTATTCATAATCAATAAACTAAAGATTGTTAATGCTATCTGTTTCATTGTTTTTGTGATTTGATAAAGCAGTAGGTATTCAACTGCTGCATATATATTATTTATTTAAGCCGGCTTTTATGTATAAATCCCCTCTGCTCATCATATACTCTTACAACTTCCGCCCAGTTTGAATCTTCAATCCAATAGACACTAACTTTCTTATCCTGTGGTAAAGTATATAATATCTCTGAACTTGCAGAAGGTTCTTTCCTGACATTTACAAAACCATCCGGGTCATTAACTATTTTCTTTTCAACAATTATCTTCTTCTTTATATCTACTAATCTTAAATACCCATCTGGCTCAAGTTTCAACACATATCTGTTCGCCCAATTAGGATTAACATATTCTTCCGCTTCTTTTTCTTCTTCATCATCATATACAGAATGTCTGTATGCATTCAAGTCGTATATATAAATAGTCTTATCCTTCTCTATAATTGGATACCTGTTATTTTCTGATATGTTAACACCAGAAAGCATTTGCTGGGTTGACCTCTGGAAAGTAAGCAACTGGTCATATGCAACTCCAAGACCATCGGGGTTAGCCGGTCTATAAAGAAATCTCAAATGAATAGCTACAACATC
>JAGCFC010000168.1 GCA_017650325.1 Salinivirgaceae bacterium
ACATACACTGCTGATTGTGATTGGGGCCAATCGTTCGTATGGAATGATGGTACAGTAGGTCCAACTATTGTAATTAATGATGAAGAAACATATTTTCTAACAGTTACTGATAACTTTGGGTTCAAGAGTTCCGATTTCACCACTGTTAAATATCCCAAAGTCAAACAACTCCACGACACCACCATCTGCGCAGGCGACACGCTTGTATGGAATGCGGCGCTCAATGGTCCTTACTCCTACCTGTGGAGTGATGGTTCAACTGAAAGTTCATTGGAGATAACAACGGCGGGCGAATATTGGCTCACCATAACCGACACCGCGGGCTACTCGTGGAAAAGCGATACAATAATGGTTGCAGTGGATAGTTTCCCCGTCACAGCAAGGTTAGCTGGCGACAACATTACAGCTTGCATCGGAAACAATATCTATCTGCAAACAGGCTTCGATGAGGCCATAAATTACTTGTGGTCAGATGGCAGTAAAGATGACCACTTGGCTGTAACCACATCAGGCACATATTGGGTACGGGCAGCCAACAAATTGGGCTGCATTGCTACCGATACGGCGCAAATCGAAGTTTTGGGAATTGCCCCAACACCCGATTTTACGCATACAGCACTGTGCGCCACACGTAGCATTGAGTTCGAAAACCAATCGCACTCGAACGACACATCGAAGATAAACGGCTACATGTGGCAGTTTGGCGATGGCGAAACCTCAACCGCTGCCAACCCAGTTCATGCCTACAGCTATAGCGGCACATACAGTATGCAGCTAATTGTTTCAACCACAAACGGATGCAGCAATGTGCTGAAAAAGAATCTCATTGTCGATTCACTGCCCACTGCGGCTTTCGTGCCAGCACAAGCTTGCAGCTACACCAACGTTCAATTCACCGATCTTAGTTCCACTCCCATTGGCTACCTTACCGAATGGCAATGGACCATGAACGACAGCGTGTTTGCTGAGCGCAATCCGCACACCACATTCAACGCTGCAGGTGACATGCCAGTGCAACTTGTTGTGACAACCTCACATGGCTGTACCGATACTCTGCGAAGCACAATCAGTATTCTTCAAGGTCCTGTGGTCGATTTCTATTGCAGCACTCCATGCCTTAATACGCCGCTGTACTGCACCAACAAAACCATTTCGGCAATGAGCCTTGCAATTAGCTACATTTGGCAGATTGACGGCGAAGAACAAAGCTCTGCAAAGAGCCCCGATTTTAATTTAAGCGATACAGGATCACACCAGATAACACTCATAGCCAAACAGTTATCTAACGGCTGCTCGGCATCGAAAAGCAAAACAATCAACATTCGTCCATTGCCGAATCCGATAATCAGCGCCGATTTGATTTGCCAGAACCAACCTGTGCGGGTGAAAGCCGAAAACAGTGAGCCGGGCAGCGTTGTGGACTCATGGCTGTGGACCATCGACGGCACACAAAACGCCAAAGGCCAGACGAAAATGCTGACATTTGAATCGGCGGGGAAACACCAGCTGACAGTTACGGCAACCGATACTGTCGGGTGCGAGAATAAGACCGACACCACTGTGGTTGTCCGCCCGACACCAAGTGCCGCCTTCAGCATAACACCCGAGCGCGGCCCTGTGCCTTTTGAGCCGACTTTCATCAACCGTTCTGCCGATGCCGACAGTTATCAGTGGGTTTTGGATAACACATTCGCGTCAGCCGACGAAGAGTTGCAGCACACCTTTGCCGACAGTGGCAGCCATGTCGTCGGGCTTATAGCCGTAAACCAATATGGCTGTGCCGATACCGCACTGCGCACCATGGTGGCCTTTGTGCCAAGCACCGATTTGCTGATTATGCAAGCTGAGGCCGAACCTGTCGGCAACTACCTGCGGATATCGGCAGTTGTGGCCAACAACAGCCCGTACGATCTTGTCAATTCAACCATAAGTTACACCGACAATCTGGGTAATGCCATTCGCGAAACCATTACCGATACAATAAAATCGGGCAAAATAATACTATACACATTCGCGTCAGAAATTGAATCCGCGTCAAATCGGTTGAAATACATCTGCATTAATGTTGAACCCGCCACCGGCAGCGATGAAAGTCCCGCCAACAACCAGTTCTGCATTGCAATGAGTGCCGATGAGTTCAGCGCAGAGCCGGCAAAACCGAATCCTGCCGACAACCATCTGAAAATAAGCTATATTGCGCCACAAGAAGGTCACGCCAAAATCGAGCTCTTCGGCCAGACAGGAATACCGGTAGCCACCGTATTTGACGGAACTGCCGCGGCAGGTTACAACGAGATTATTATCGATGCAAGCAGCTTGAAATCAGGAATGTACCACTATCGCATAACATACGATGGCCACAGCCGCACAAGCGTGGTGATGATAATGCATTGATTTTGCGATTTCAACCTACACCGTATCCATAAAGCTCTTTTCTATCTTGTTGAAAATCATTATTCCAACAAGCAAGAGCAAAAGCATTAGCGCAAAACTGTAACCGAGCCATCCCCACGAGAAAACACCCGAGCCGAGCACGCCGTACCTGAATGTCTCAATTACTGATGTCATCGGGTTCAGCTGGATGAGCCACTGCTTCTCAGCAGCAATGCTGTTGAGCGGATAGATAATTGGCGTGGCGTACATCCACAACTGCACACCAAACTGCAGAAGGAACGTAAGGTCGCGGTATTTGGTTGTGAGTGACGAGAATATGATTCCGAAGCCGAGACTGATACCCGCGGTCATTAGAACCAGCAGCGGCAGCAGAAGCAGGTAGAGATTCGGCGTTATGCCGACACCCGTGGCAACAAAATAGATGTAGATGATCACAAACAGCACAAACTGAATTGCCAGCCGCACAAGATTCGAGATAGTGACCGAAATAGGCACCACCAGTCGCGGAAAATAAACCTTACCAAACACATTCTGATTGTCGGTGAAGGTACGCGAGTTACGGTTCAGGCAGTCAGCAAAATAGTTCCAGATAATGATGCCACTGAAGTAGAAAATCACACCCGGCACGCCATCGGTTGAAATGCCGGCCAGATTGCCGAACACGAACATAAACATAACCGTGGTCAAAATGGGTTGGATGACGAACCACAGCGGACCTAAAATAGTTTGTTTATAGAAAGTTACAATATCACGCTTGACGTACATTCTTATCAAATCGCGATAGCGCCAGAGCTCTTTCAAATTGAGCTCAAGCAGGCTCGATTGCGGCTTGATGACGGTAAATCCGGCATCGTCAGATTCATTGTATGTGATTTTATCTTCCATTGTCACGATAAAATGCAAAGTTACAAAATGACCGTCAAACAACTGCGTTAAATCGGGAATCTGTTTTGCCGACATTCAATTTTTGTCTTTTATATCAAAAAATCCGTATCTTTACTTCGGATTTTTCAAGAAAATCGGGAGTAGCACTTCGGATTTTTCAAGAAAATTAGAAGTTGGGACATTAACAAGCATATGCAATGATTGAGCGTATTTTTAATATTACCAATTATTTAGAAGACGGAAGTATTTTTTTGTTCGGGGCTCGTCAGACAGGAAAGAGCACTTTTTTGGAGCAAACGTTAAAAAATGCGGTTTTCTTCGATTTGTTAGACAGCAATCTGCGTCTAAAATTACAAAGAGACCCATCGCTGCTTTACGATACACTGCAAGACAAACCGGCAGGGACAATAATCGTTATTGATGAGATTCCAGAAATTCCCGAATTATTAAACGAGGTGCACCGGCTTATACAGAAGAAAGGCCTTCGGTTTGTGTTGACTGGCAGCAGCCCTCGCAAATTAAAACGCAAAGGTCACAACACACTTGGAGGAAGAGCCGTTCCTTGTTACTTCTTCCCGTTTGTCAGCGCCGAACTGCACGACATCGATTTGGATAAAGCCTTGCTATACGGCTTGCTTCCTCCGCACTATCTGGCCAAAAATCCCCGTCGACTTCTTAGCGGATACATCGACATTTATCTGAAGGAAGAAATCAAAGAAGAAGCATTGTCGCGCAATATTGCCGTATTCCAGCGTTTTATGCAGGCGGCAGCACTCACAAGCGGCGAAATTGTAAACTACACGAATATTGCCAACGACTGCAATGTCAGTGCAAAAACCATTAAAGAGTATTTCTCGATTTTGGAAGACACTTTAATCGGATATATGCTTCCAGCCTACACAAAAACCAACAAGCGCAAGGTGACACAAGCCCCGAAATTCTACTTTTTCGATGTGGGCGTTTACAACTATTTGCTGCAACGCACGTCGCTTCCACCCGAAACGCCCGAATATGGCCACAGTTTCGAACATTTTGTCATGCAGGAACTTCGCGCATATGTCAACTATTTTCAGAAAGATGAGACTCTAAGTTATTGGCATACATACAACAATAAGGAAATTGATGTGGTTGTCGGACAGGCAAAAATCGGTATTGAGATAAAATCGACAGCCGAAATCCAGCCGAAGCATCTGTCGAACTTCAAAGATTATCACGACGAGTTCCCCGACAGCCGCTGCATTATTGTTTCGCGCGACAAACTGACTCGCCGCAATGGAAATATCGAAATCATGTATGTGTTTGATTTTCTGAAACAGTTGTGGGCAGGTGAAATTTTTTAAAATGGCTGTCCGTATATGCTCCAAAAATTGCATTTTCACTCGCCCGCGCTTATTTTTGCCGAATATTAAAATGCAATGAAACGTTACTTGATAATCCGGTTCAGTTCGATTGGCGACATTGTGCTCACCACGCCCGTGGTGCGTTGCCTGAAGGCGCATTGCAACAATGGCGACGAAGTGCATTTTCTCACCAAGCCGCAGTTTGCCGGGTTGTTCGCCAACAATCCTTATGTCGATAAAGTGCTGACGCTCAAACCGAAATTGACGGACACCATAAAAGAGATTCGCGAAGGCGGCTACGACTGCATTATCGACCTGCACCACAATCTGCGCACCTTCGCCATCAAGCGGTTGGCAGGCGTAAAATCTTACTCGTTCAACAAGATTAACGTGCGCAAATGGCTGTTGGTACATCTGAAAATCGACATTATGCCCGACGTTCACATTGTGGACCGCTATCTTGATACGGTAAAGCGATTGGGTGTTACAAACGACCATCAAGGACTCGATTTCTTCATTCCCGGCGATCTCGATAACTATCCGGAAACGGTTCTGCCAGAGCAGTTTAAACAAGGTTACGTTTGTGCCGTCATCGGGGCAACGCACCCTACAAAGCAAATTCCTGCCGACAAAATGGTGCAGATTCTCAACCGCGCGCAACGGCCGGTCTGCCTTATCGGCGGAAAAGACGTGACAGAGAACGCCGCCACCATCGAGCGCGGACTGACAGTGCCGTGCCACAACGGTGTGGGGCAGTTCAGCATCAACCAGTCAGCGGCCATTATGCGCGATTCGGAAGTGGTGATTACGCCCGACACGGGAATGATGCACATTGCAGCGGCGCTGCACAAGCGGATTGTGTCGCTGTGGGGCAACACCGTGCCCGAATTGGGGATGTACCCGTATATGGCCGGCAACGGTTCCAAAATATTCGAAGTCAAAGGATTAAAGTGCCGTCCGTGCTCAAAAATCGGCTTCAAGAAATGTCCGAAAGGGCACTTTAAGTGTATGAACACGATCAACGCCGACGAAGTGGCCGCCGCCATTCAATCCATCAATTAATCAATCCTTCAGCTATGCAGACAGTTTTTGGAAAGGAATTCAGCCGCAACGATATTGAGATTATGGCACCGGTGGGCTCGTACGAGTCGCTTGCCGCGGCCATTCAGGCGGGCGCCAATTCAATCTATTTCGGTGTCGAAAACCTGAATATGCGGTCACATTCAGCCAACAATTTCACCATTGGCGACCTGCACCGCATAGTGGGCATCTGCAAGGAAAACGGGCTCAAATCGTACCTGACGGTGAACACCATAATCTACGATTCCGAGCTTGAGCTGATGCGCAACATTGTGGATGCCGCAGCCGAAGCCGGACTGACTGCCATCATCGCCAGCGACCTGTCGGTGCTGCAATACGCACGGTCGAAAGGCGTTGAAGTACACGC
>JAGCFC010000169.1 GCA_017650325.1 Salinivirgaceae bacterium
CAATCACAACCAGCAGCGCGCCCACCAGCCAGCGGTTCCGCTCGTAGTGGTAGGCGTTGATTTTTTCGATGAACCGCAGCATCCGTCCGCGTTTCACATCGGCCTGACCTTTAAGGAAATGCGGCAGAAAAATCAGGCAGAAAAGCGTGGTGCCGATGAGCGTGAGCGATGCAAAAAGCCCGAAATCGCGCAGCAGCGCCGACGATGTGAAAACCAGCGCAAAAAAGGCGCCGATGGTGGTGAAACTGCCCACCGTGAGCGGGTAGGCCAGTTCGTCGATGAGTTGCTCGACGGTGCGCACGTGGTTCTGGTGCGCCAGCATATGGATTGAGTAACTCAGCGCAATGCCGATGACCGCCGCGCCCGCCCCGATGGCTATCGACGAGATTTCGCCTTTCAGCAGAGCGATGAGCGCCAGTGCGAAAAGGCAGCCGAAAAGTGCGGGAACGATTATCAGCGGAACGGTGCGTTTGCGTTTGAAAATGAGCGAGATGAACACCACAATCACAATCAGCGCCACGATTGAAGTCAGGGCGGTGTCGTTCTTGATTTGTCGCGCGTTGTAGACGCTCACCGATGCGCCTCCGAAATATTCGGTCTTGACGCCAGTGTGCATTTTGTTCATTTTGCCGATGTTATCCTCGATGATGGTTACCAGCCCTTCGTTCTCACCTATGCGCCCCATATTGAATTTTGGTGTGAGCACCATCATCAAGGTCGATGAGTCGGCGGTGAACAGGTAGCTGTCGACCACCACATTGTCCGATTCTATTTCGAAATCTTGCAGATTCTCAAGTGTTTGCAAACCCATTCCCATCGGGTCGCGCAAGATGAACTGCCGTGAGCCCACACCGATGGGCGACACCAGGTTCTGGTAGTTCTGGCGCATCCGACTGGCAATGCCGTCGCGGGTGATGATGGTGTCGAGCCGCACATAGTCGCTGTCGGTCAGGAAGATGGGTAGATGCGCATAGACGAAATCGCTTACGCCGCCAATCATCTGGTTGTCGATGCGCAGCAGAATGCCGCTCAGGTAGTCGGCGGCTTCGGTCAGCAGGGTTTGCTCAAGTTCTTCGGCTGCTTGAATCAGACTGTCGGCAGGCTCACCCGCACGCGGCGAGAAGAGTATCACAATCTTATCCTTAACGTTCAGATTCTGAAATACTTCGGCGGTCTTGTCGTTGTCGCCTGCCGCAGGAAAGAAATCGGTTACGTTCTGACGGAAGCTGATTCGTGACACAGCCACGGCCATCAGCGCAATGCTGACCACCAAAAAACTGTAAAACAGCACCTTGTGGTGTTCGAAAAAATTGTAGAGTGCTATGAAAATTTTGCTCACGACTGTTTCTTTTTGTGTCTGAACACCGTCAGCAGTCCGAACGTAACAACGCCCACCGCCACGCTGCACAGTGCCGCAAATATAACGCTTCCCACAATATATGGTAGAACTGAATGTTTAACGCTCTCAAGAGTTATGTTGCTCAATGTCAATTCAACAGGCACCCGCAAAACCTTGCAGCCGGTGTAGTAACTGCCGTAAATCAGGAATGGCAGCATTGGCGGCAGGCTGATGTTCGATGCCACAAGAGTTAGTATTTTGTTCAGTTTTAGAAAATGAGCAATGGCGAAGGCTATAATCATTTGGTAGCCCCACACAGGCACAATGCCCATAAAAATGCCCAGCATAATGGCCGCTGTGAGCCGCGCATTCGAGTCGGGCGAATGGGTTATATTATTGTTAATGAATAGCTTAATGTTCTCGCGAGTGAATTTGCGGCAAAAGTTGCGCGGATAAATCCACAGCAGCGCAATCAGCACCAGCACTGTGTTCAGAATGCTGATTCGTGTGAAATCGCGCCCCGGGCGGAAGTGCGAAACGCGCTCACCTTCAGGCGGATAATAGACGTGAACAGGTATGTTTTTAACCGTGATTCCCGCCCACGATGCAAACACAAGCGCTTCTAATTCGAACTCGTATTTAGCTGTGTAGTAGCGTTTTTCGACATTCATCAGTTGCACCGGGTAGAGCCTGTAGCCCGATTGTGTGTCGGGAAGGTTGATGCCGGTCTCAACCTTGAACCAGAAGTTCGAGAATTTGTTGGCAAAGGTGTTTTTGCCGGGCATATTGTCGGCTTGAATGTTGCGCGAGCCAACAAGCAGGCAGTCAGGCGTTTGCTCAATCTCGCTGACAAACGTCGGGATGTCCGATGCAAAGTGCTGCCCGTCGCTGTCGATGGTGATGGCGTAGCGGAAGCCCGCCGCTTTGGCTCGGCACAGGCCGTTTTTCAGGGCCGTTCCCTTGCCGCTGTTGCACTCGTGAGTTATAATCTCAATACCGTCTATCTTGCTTAAAATCTGCGCAGTGTCATCAGTCGAGCCATCGTTGACAACAATAATGTGATTGGCGTACTGCTTCACATCGGTCACAACCTGCCCAATGGTCTTGCAGTTGTTGTAGGTTGGGATGACAACCACAATGCCAAGCCTGTCGAGCGTTGCGCGCCAATCGGTATCGGTTCCGTTCTGATTCATAGTGGGCAAAGGTAGTTATTTTTGGTGTTTGGTGTTGGATTTTAGGCATTAGGCACTAGGCATTAGGGGTTAGGATTTAGTAGCGGCTAGTCTGTCTGTTGTCTGAAGTCAAAAAAAACTAAACTTCTTACCTTCTAAACTTTCTCGGGCACTAGGCATTAGGTGTTAGGATTTTTGCAAAGTTGGGGTCGCTCGCTTCACGAATCCTTCGATCCTTCTTTCAATTCCTCAACTGTCATCCGCAGCCTTATCCACGGATGTTTAATCAGCACTTGCTCAACGTTTCCTTCGGCGTTGTAGATTATTGTGTAGACCGATTTGGCGAATCCCGTTCCGCTTTTCCGCAGCTCTTTGCCGGGCGTCTGTTTTTTCAGCTTGGCGCCATTGCGGTCCACAAGCAGCACGCGCAGGTCGCGCTCGAGCAGTTGCAGTGCTTTCGGACGGCGCATCGGCTCAACGCAGCTGTTCACTTTTAGCGAGTCGGGTGTTAGGCTGAAATCGAAAATGGTCGGGCCGAAGTACGATGTGGCCAGAACGCGCGGTCCGTTGGCGGTTTGGCGGGCAATCATCATGCCGCTCAAGTGGTTGCCGCGTGCATCGACCTGAAGGTTGTGGCGGGCGGTTTTGCCAGGTGCGATTATCGGCTGCGCCAAGCCCGAGTGTGCTGCAGCGAGCCATATAATGCTAATTGTCAATATTTTGAGTAAGCCGCGGGACATCATTGCACTGAGAAGCGGCTCTCGTCTTTCAGTTGGTTGAAGCGTTTGTTGGTAAACCGATAGTCGGTGTAATCGGCATCGTTCTCATACATCCGCAGCTGGTCAACCGACATATCGGCTTTGCTCAGCCTAATCTCAATTGCCGACACATATTCTTTCACCGTCTTGCTCCGAGGAGTGATGCCGACAATATATTGCTTGTCATCCTCCTGATAATTAAGTTCGTAACTGTTGTTCATGCGGTTCAGGTCGCCAACCATGCAGGCGGTTATCATATCCTGCATCTCGTTCATCATCTTGTTCGAGTTGAGCTGCATAATGCTTTTCTTGCCGTCGGCCACAATTTTCAGTCTGCTGCCGTTAATCACAATCAGATAGTTCAGAGGCTGTGAGTAGTCGAGACTTATCTTGTTGTCTTTCAGATAGTAGAAACGACCTTTCGACACCACATCCTCGTCAAACATATCGAGGTGTTTCACTTGCGTGAATTCGCTTTCGATTGATGTCAGCTTGTCGGCTGTAGTCTTCAGTTGCTCTTCAAACTTCTGCATATCAGCCACTTTGCGAGGCTGCGCCATCGCTGTCTGTGCCATCAGGGCCACCGCAATTATTGTCAACAGATGTTTCATTGTCATGTTTTTTAGGGCCGCAAGTTAAGTGTTTTTAATAACCGAATAATTTATTGAATGCAGAACGTTCGGGAATGGTCATTTGTTTTTCAAAAAAAGGCCGTTTGTTAAAAAAATCTTTGTGAATGAAAAAATGTTGCTACCTTCGCTCTTCGATTTAAAAATATTTTAAAACAACTTTAAAAATTTAAAGACATGAAAAAATTTGGATTTAAAGGTTTGGCAGCTCTTGCACTTGCAGCTACCGCAGCATTTACATCTTGCAAAAAAGACGATGATGGCAACTCTCTTTTGGATGTAGTAAGCAATTTCGAAGTAACATCGGGCTTAGATGGTTTTAAAACTAATGTTGTGTATGCCGATAAGGCCGACGCTAAAACAGCTAAAAAGTCGACAGCGTTATTTGATGCAGATAAACAAACAACTATTTATGCTGTTAAGGATAAGAACTTCATGAGCATTACTTTCAACGGTAGCGAGAAGGGTGATTACAAACTTGAGTTGACTGGTACTAACCCGAACACAATGATTATCAACTACCTGACAACTGATGAGACTTTGGACGAGACAATCATGAACAGTTTCAGCGCTGAGACAGGTTGCTTGATTATGTACGGCTCTGCAGAAGACGGCGCCAGCGCAGAATCGTTGTATGTTTCAACTAAAGCTGAAGTAAGCATTACTTCGATTATGAAGAGCAAAAAAGCAGGCAGTGCTACCAAAATCACTGGTACATTCAAAGCAACTCTTATGAACTCAGCTAACGACAAGAAAGAGGTTGAGGGCAAATTCACTTGCTTAGGTGTGTAATTGAATCATAACCAATAAGAAAGCCGACTATACAGTCGGCTTTTTTTATGCTGTGAAGTCAAGTTCAACCTAAACTTATTTGTTGCTTCCGCGCCGTGTGTAAACCACAATGGCGCCGTTGCCGCCCTGAGCGCCGTAGATATTGGCGTCTTTCAAAATCTCAACGTGGTCAACAGTGTGGACATCGATGCCGAATAACGATTCAACAATCACTCCATCAACAACATAGAGAGCCTCAGTTGGACCACTAAGTGAAGCTGAGGCACGGATGTTGGCTTGTGCGCCTTCGCCAAACTCGCCCCGGGTTATTCTAAGACCCGGAACCAAACCTTGCAAAGCTTCAACAAGGTCGAAACGGCCTGTTTTCACAAGGTCGTCGCCGGTAATGGTAGAGCCGGCAGTGAACCGTTCACGTGTTTTCACATAGTCGTAGCCGATGCTTACCAGACTCTCGTCGCCGGTGGCCGAGTATTGCGACTGGTCGGCAAGGCGGATGCGGATGCTCTTTAGCCCGTCGACAGGAATGTCGTACAACTCGTTGCGGTATTTCACATGCAGAGTGTCGGTTGGATTCACATCGGTCAGGCCGAAACGCCCCTGGCGGTCCGATTGCGCATAGCGATTCACGTCTTTGACGTAAATACGGGCGTGCTTTACGGGATTATTGTTGACATCAACAATCACGCCGTTGAACGGCACTCCCTGACTGCCTGTTTGCGACATTGCGGCAAGAGGCAGCATTGCTAAAACAACTAACATCCGTTTCATAGCTCAAAAATTTTTCACTAAAGTGCGATTTTTTCTTCAGAAACGTGCTCTTTTTTCGATGTTTGGGCAAAATAAAACGCTAATCTTTTCCATACCGATAAAATTCGTAAACTTGCAGACTGATGGCCGATGGTGGCCGTCGCTGATTAAAATACGCAGAAATGATAGTAGTTACAGGGGCCGCGGGCTTCATCGGTAGTTGTGTGGTGAGCCGTTTGAACGCCGACAATTTCAACGATATTGTGATTGTTGACGATTTCAGCAATCCTGAAAAGAACAAGAATTTCGAGGGTAAGCGGTACACCGCCAAAGTTGACCGTATGGAGTTTTTCGATTGGCTCGACGCCAACCACCGCTTTGTGGAGTTCATCTTCCATTTGGGCGCACGATCGGCCACGACGGGATTCCCCAAAGAAGTTTACGACCAACTCAATCTGAACTACACCAAAACTCTTTGGACAAAGTGCGTTGAGTATGGCCTGCCGATTGTATATGCTTCGTCAGCAGCGACTTACGGCATGGGCGAGTTTGGTTTCGACGACAGTCACGAGATTGTGAGCAAGCTGAAACCGATGAACCTTTACGGCGAGTCGAAAAACGATTTCGACAAGTGGGCGCTGGCGCAGGAACGCAAGCCGTTCTTCTGGGCCGGACTGAAGTTCTTCAATGTTTACGGTCCCAACGAGTATCACAAAGGCCGCATGGCATCGGTCATTCTGCACGCTTTCCATCAGATTCAGGAAACCGGCAAGATGAAACTTTTCAAATCGCACAATCCGCAGTATGCCGACGGCGGACAAACGCGCGATTTTGTCTATGTGAAAGACCTTTGCGAGGTGATGATATTCCTGATGCACCACCGCCGCGACTCTGGTCTTTACAATGTGGGCACGGGCAAGGGCCGCACTTTTGCCGACTTGACAATCAATACTTTCCGCGGCATGGGGCTTGAGCCTAACATCGAGTACATCGATATGCCGATGGATATCCGCGACAAGTACCAGTATTTTACCGAGGCCAATATGAGCAAACTGCGCTCCATCGGCTACGACCAGCCGTTCTACTCGCTCGAGGATGGCGTGACCGACTACGTTAAGAACTATCTGATACCTAACAAATACTACTAATCTGACAAACCACATTAATTCAATTAATTATTCAAATGGACAATCTTTTTTTACTGATATTCATATTATTTATAATCGGAGTGCTGATGTTCGACCTTCTCTGTGTGGGGCGCGGTCATCATGTGGTGAGCATTAAAGAAGCTTCGGTTTGGACGGTGGTGTGGGTAACGCTCGCACTCGGTTTTTTCCTGTTTCTCCGTTTCGACGGCCATCTGGTGCATGGCATCGACTCGTTCGAAGAACTGTGGGCCGTTACGGCAAAATACAACCTCAACTACAAATACGACGGAATGTCACTCGAGGAGGCCGAAGCTAGCGGCTTAGCCTTTGAGTCGGCCATCAGCCAGTATCAGCACGGAATGTCAATCGATTTTCTGTCGGGTTATCTGATTGAGGAGACGTTATCGATTGATAATCTGTTTGTTATGCTGATGCTGCTTATTGGATTTGGTGTCCGCAAGCAGGACTATAAATCGGTGCTTTTCTGGGGTATCCTGGGCGCCATTATCCTCCGGTTTGCCTTTATTTTCCTTGGTTCGACGCTCATTCAGAAATTCAATTGGATTCTGCTCGTCTTTGGTGTCTATCTTGCCTACATGGGTATTAAGATGTTCTTCAAAAAGGAGGAGGAAAACGTCAACACCGACCCGCGCGACCATAAATTGGTGAAATTCCTTTCGAAACATTTCAACGTTTATCCGCGATATGTCAACGGCCGCTTCTTTATCCGCGACCGCAAGCATAAACTTTTTGTTACACCGCTGCTCGTGGTGGTAATGACCATCGAGTTCACCGACCTTATTTTCGCCTTCGACAGCATTCCGGCCATTTTCTCGGTAACCTGCGACCCCTACGTGGTGTTCTTTTCGAACATTTTCGCCATAATCGGACTGAGGTCGATGTTCTTTATGCTTGCAGGGGCTGTGGATAAGTTCTGCTACCTGAAGCAAGGCGTAGCCGTGCTGCTGCTTTTTGTGGGCGCAAAACTGCTGTTGCATCATTGGCTCGACCAGATAGGCTTTAGCTCGGTACACTCGCTCTACATCATTCTGGGAATCATAACGTTGAGCATTGTGCTCTCGCTGCTTTTCCCGAAAAAGAAAACGGAAGTTATTAATTAACAATTGATTAAATGAGAAATCTGTTTTTTGCCTCAACAATTTTTGCCTCATTTATAATAGTGCTGACCAGACAGGCCAATGCACAGTTCGTGGTTAGCGGAAGTCTCGGTCTGACTTCCATTACCGATAAGATTGACGGCGACAAGCAGGCGCAGGCTTTGAGTTTCGAGGTTTGTCCGTCGGTGGGCTATGTGTTTGGCGATTGGGAGTTTGGCGCTTTGTTTGAGTACTCGCACAGCAAAACCACCTATACGAACGACAACGACCGTACCGAAACGGAGTCGGCATGGGCTGCCGGGCCGTATGCCAATTATTGTTTTGCCAGTGTGGGGAAGTTTTTCTTCAGTGTTGAGGCAACGTCGCTGTTCGGGTTTGCCGAAGATGAGCATACAATCGACCTTAAGCTGCTGCCACTGGCCACCTACGAAATCAACGACCGCTGGGATGTTGATATTTATTCCGATGTTCTGAGCATCAATTACTTATGGACCAAAAACACTGACAATGACCACGCTGTTGGAAAACTCGATTTTCTGGCCAATTACGGGCAACTGTTCGGAGTAGGATTTACATTTAAGTTTTAGGTAATAGCACGTAAGTCAGTGGTTAACAATGAACTATTGGCTGCGATAATTGGCGGTAACCAAATATTTTATTTTGTTTTTTAGTGAATCATAGCGGGATTTATGCTATGAACAGACCCCCATTAGTAGCTAATTGTTTTCGTTTTTGTCAATTTTCCATATCTTAGACATCGGAATAACACATTGAGTTATGGAAAGTATATTGAAAACAGCAGGCGCGGTAATCCGCCAAATCGATAGTTTTATTGATGAGATTGAGAACGGATTGCTGCTTTTCCGTGAAGCGGTAAACAATTACACCGACGCCCGAACTGACGATTTTGAGAAACGTCTTCACATGGTTGAGGAGAAGGAGTCGGCAGCCGACAGATTGCAGCGCAGCATTGAGAACGATTTTCTGGTTCACTCGCTTCTGCCGCAGTTTGCAAGCGATGTGCTCCACCTTTTGGACAAGACCGACGACCTGCTTGACAAATCGAAGTACGTGCTGCAGCAGTTCAGCGTTGAGAGGCCGCAATTGCCCGACACCATCAAAACTGATTTCAAGAGTCTGAACGAGATGTCGATGGAGGCTTCGATGGAGGCAATAGCGTCGGTTAGGGTGTTTTTCACATCTCCCGAATCGGCCAAAGAGCACATCAACAAAATATATTTCTACGAGCGCGAGAGTGACCGTGCGGCCAACGACCTGCGGCGTGTTATTTTTCAGCAGACGCCAGGCATCGATCTTGCGCAGATGGAGCAGTTGCGTTATTTCACACGTCACGTTGAGCAGTTGAGCGATGCTGCCGAAGATGTGGCCGACATACTTTCGTTGTTGATAATCAAAGTGATGCTGTAAGATGCTGTTGCTTTTTCTGTCGAGCGGACTGTTTTTGGGCTGGAGCCTTGGCGCCAACGACGCGGCCAATATTTTCGGGTCGGCGGTGGGGACGCGCATGGTACGGTTTCGCACGGCTGCCGTGGTGGCGAGCCTCTTTGTTATTTTGGGCGCCACGTTTCAGGGTGAGGGAGGAGCCGATACGCTGGGGCGGCTGGGTTCAATCAACCAGCTGGCCGGAGCCTTTACTGTGGCACTGGCATCGGCGCTCACTATATTCATGATGGTAAAGTCGAGCCTCATAGTATCGACATCGCAGGCTATTGTGGGCGCCATCATCGGGTGGAACATCTTTGCCGGCCGCTCCACCGATACATTGCTGCTCGGACAGATTGCCACATCGTGGGTTGCGGGGATGCTGCTCGGCGCAGTGTTCGCCATCTTATTATACATAATTGTACATCAGATGTTTAAACGGCTTCATCTGCATCTTCTGTGGAAGCATACTGTTTTAAAGATACTGCTATTGCTGATTGGTGCGTTTGGTGCCTATAGTCTTGGCGCAAACAACATTGTTAATGTTATGGGTGTTTTTGTGAACGCAGTCAGTCTGCCAGCGCTTAGCGCCGGGCCATTGTCGCTGTCGAGCAACCAGCAGTTGTTTTTTCTTGGTGCGGTGGCCATTTCGGTGGGCATTTTCACCTACTCGCAGCGCACGATGAAGGTTGTGGGCAACGATCTCATGCCGCTTTCGGCAGAGACAGCCATGGTGGTTGTGCTGGCGCAGAGTCTTGTTCTGTTCGTCTTTTCGTCGCAAGGATTATCAAATGCTATTGCCAGCCTTGGGTTGGGGCATATTCCTCAGGTGCCGGTGTCGAGTACGCAGGTTGTTATTGGTTCAATTGTAGGCATAGGCTTGCTTAAAGGCGGACGGAGCATCAAGTACAAGGTTTTGTTTAACATTATGCTCGGATGGGTGGCCACCCCGCTCATAGCTGGTATTACAACTTATATTCTACTGTTTGTTGTGGGTAATTTATTCCAATTGCCAGTCTGCTAAAATCAGGCTCATTTGAGCACCGAAGACGCTTATACTTAAAGTAAAAATGCCACAACCATACCGGCTGTGGCATTTTTACGAATATTAATGAAACGCTTCTCTTCTGTTACTTATTCATCAGTTGTTCTACCATGCGCTTCAGCTCATCAATCTGCTTCTGCTGCTCTTTGATGGCCTCGATAAGAACAGGTGCGAGTTTTGTGTAATCGACTGATTTGAAGCCGTCGGCATCGGTACTTACAAGCTCGGGATAAATCTCTTCAACCTCTTGCGCTATAACACCTATCTGCTTGCCTTCTTCATAATCAAAACCTAAACTATCAGCCGAAACGCCTTTGACTGCGGCCACCTCCTCGCGATTCTTCCAATAGTAGCTTACGCCACGCAGTTTCAACACTTTATCCAGTGCTCCGTCAAGTGTCTGGATGTCTTTTTTCAGGCGTTTATCTGAACTCTCAATTATCGAACCGTTTACATAAATTCTATTTAAAAAATATCCAGCAAAAGCATTCGTGCCTGTTGCCGAAGCATGAATACCTACATTCTGATTTGAACCGCCACTTGCTTGTGCCCAAACACCAAAATTGTTTGCGGCTGATGTTGATGCTCCATCAGGCTTGCGAGAAATACCGCGTACTGCAATATTTTGGCTACCTGTCTTCACATTATCAACAATTGCGTTTACGGCATAAACATTGTCGGTTGAAGCCGTGTTTGATACATATGCGTCGAAAACATAAATTGAATTGGATGTTGTAGATATGTTTATACGGTCACCATACGCAACTTTAGCTTTACCTGTAACATCTGTTTGAGAACCAAATACATTATTTGATGTTGTGGCGCCTTTTGATTCTGCATAAATAGCATAATTTGTGCCAGTACCGTGTGCATAAGCATGAATGCCATGACTGGTGACGCACTCTCCTTCAGATTCTCCCATGATTCCAGTATTAATATTCTTACCGATAGCTGCTCTGCCGTAAACACCATAATTCTTGACAGAAGTTCCATTGCTACTAACAGCATTTGCATATAATCCATAATTTTGGCTAGAGCCATTTCTTGCAGCAACATTTATACCATAAGCAAGGCTACCTGTGCATTTATTTTCTACAGTCAAGCTTGCAGAATTTGTTTCCGCTTCCACAGTAAGAGAACCATTAATGTTCAAATATTTGGAGCTGAAATCACCCATTATTAATGGTGTTGAAGAAACGCCATTATCAATATATAGTCTATTATTGACAGATAGAGTTGAAAAACCCGCCTTATGCCCAATAAACACATTATTAGAACCAGTGTTTTTATAACCTGCACTATCGCCAATAAATACATTATTGTTGCCGTTCCCATTTTGGCAGCCTGATTTTGCACCAATAAATACATTATTGTTACCGTTCTTAATTCCGGCACCTGATGTTGCACCAATTAATACATTGAGGTTGCCTGTCTCAATTCCATTACCCGATGAGACACCTATCAATACGTTTTGACTACCAGATTTATTAAAATGCCCTGCCATATCACCGATAACTACATTTGAATAACCTGATGTATCGTGTCTACAAACTTCATCACCGATAAGAATGTTTCCAGAGGCATTGTTTTGCCATCCCGCCATTCGACCAATAAAAATATTATAATGCCCTGTTTTGGCCATACTTCCAGCTTCTTGTCCTATAAAAATATTATTGTAACCATGTTTATTAGAGTATCCTGCTTTTTCCCCAAAATACACATTGCGGTATCCGGTAATGTTTGAATATCCAGCTTGACTGCCAACGAATACATTCATAGTTCCATTGGTATTTGAATAGGCTACGCTGTCGCCAATAAACACGTTTCTCCACCCAACGGTATTTGAGAATCCTGCATTGTTGCCTAAAAATACATTGTTTGCACCTGTTGTATTTTTGTAACCAGCCTGATAACCAATAAACACATCGTCGGTTGAAGTTGATGACTCTGAGCCCCGACCAGCATTCTCGCCAATGGCAATGGTACGTTGCATGCTGTCAGCCTTCTGTGCGGCATAAGTACCTAATACCACGTTGCTTGAGCCTACTTTGTTGGCCTTACCAGCTTGATTACCCAAAAAGACATTGTTTTTACCAGTGGTGTTACTGTAACCTGCACTATCACCAATGAATATATCATTTTCACTGGTTGTTTCGGCAGAACCGTGGCCTGCATAATAGCCAATGGCGATTGTTTTGTTCATTTTTCCGGCTCTTCCGGCAGCCATATAGCCCAGTATCGTGTTGTAATTGCTTACTGACAAGCGTTGGCCGGAATGCGCACCCATAAGAATATTATACCTACCATATGCCTGGTATCCTGCTGCATATCCTAAAAAAATATTGTCTGAACTTGCAGTATCGTTTGCTCCTGCAAAATAGCCGAGATAAATATTGTCGCCACCTGATTTATTCTTGAATCCGGCTTTATAACCCATATAAATATTCATTTGGCCGTCAGTGTTTGATTTTCCTGCCGACGGACCAATAAAGACATTACTTGTACCATCTTCGTTAGAAAAACCTGCAGAATCACCTAAAAACACATTCAATGCACCTGTAATATTGGAAAAGCCGGCATTGTTTCCAACAAATGTGTTAGCAAAACCCTCATCTTCAGATTCATTAGGTTTTGTATTCCTTCCCGCATCATATCCTGCAAAGAAGTTCTCCGCCGTAATATTCATATAACCAGCGTTGCCGTTTGCGCCTTTCTCCGTTACAGCAAAACCACTTTTGTTTCCCGCTCCATCTTTACCTTCTACACCGAAGCCGCTCTTGCTGCTGCCGCCGTTAACATAAACGCGGGTGCTGTCGGAGGTAACTTCAAGAATATCAGAGTCGGTGCCTTTGGCGCTGCGTCCGGTAACAATCAGGCCGCTGCGCTTGTTTTTTGCGCTGTTATCATCGAAACTGATTTTGGTGCCGTCGGTGGCCACTTTCATATAATTAGAGGCCTCGCCCTTAGTGTTGCGCCCTGTAACAATAAATCCGCTGCGTGGCACCTTGCTATCGCCTTCAAGCTCGTCGTCAACAATAACCTGTGTACCATTGGGGTCAACAACCAGATAATCCTGTTCACCGTCGCCTTTGGTGTTGCGGCCGGTAACGCGCAGGCCGCTGCGTGGAACCTTGCCGTCGCCTTCGTCAACAATAACCTGCGTACCACTCGGGTTCACAACCAGATAATCCTGTTCTGCTTCGCCTTTGGTGTTGCGGCCCGTTACAATTAAGCCACTACGTTTAACCTTGCCGTCGTTCTCGTCAACAATAACCTGCGTACCTGTGGGGTTGACAACCAGATAGTCCTGCTCGGCATCGCCTTTGGTGTTGCGGCCGGTTACAATAAGTCCGCTGCGCTTAACCTTACCATCGTTCTCATCAACAATAACCTGCGTACCAGTGGGGTTAACAATCAGGTAGTCCTGCGGGGTTTCGCCTTTGGTGTTACGTCCGGTTACAATAAGTCCGCTGCGTTTAACCTTGCCGTCGTTCTCATCAACAAACACCTGTGTGCCTGTTGGGTCAACAACCAGATAGTCCTGCTCGCCGTCGCCTTTGGTGTTGCGGCCGGTAACGCGCAGTCCGCTTCGTGGAACCTTGCCATCGCCCTCGTCAACAATAACCTGCGTGCCGGTAGTATTTACCACCAGATAGTCCTGATCGCCGTCGCCCTTGGTGTTGCGTCCTGTAACACGCAGGCCGCTGCGTGGAACTTTGCCGTCTTTGCCGTCGTTCTCATCGACATACACGCGCACCTCGTTGGGATAGACTGCGAACACAACATTGCCGTCGTTGTCTTTTACCTCGAAAAGAGCGTCGCTTG
The DNA here is from genome assembly GCA_017650325.1 of Salinivirgaceae bacterium. Taxonomy (GTDB): domain Bacteria; phylum Bacteroidota; class Bacteroidia; order Bacteroidales; family SZUA-534; genus RUG13583. The sequence continues at coordinate 14,017 of JAGCFC010000169.1, forward strand.
AGTCGGTTGGATTGTTCGCACCGCTGTTTTGAGAGCTGTTGCCACTCCTTACCGCATAGAGGGCGTAAGGCACAGCCTGAATTTTTGTTGCACCGAAACTGGTGTAGCTGCTGCCACCGTTAATATCGATGCCGATGTGTAACCAAGCCTGGCTTCCGGCCCAGTCAACGTTCGAAAGACTGCCGCCGTTCTGCGGCGTTCCGCTGCCGACAGTCACGCCCAACACGCCATAGGCGTTGGTACGAGCGTTCTGCGTCTCGCTGTACATCACTTTTGTGCCGGTGCTATCGGCAATAGTGAGCTGAAGGCCAACGCTCTTGTTGCTCACAAGTTCGCCGTTGGAGTCACGCACCACTGCCTGGTACGAGAAACCGTTAGTTTGCGCCACTGCTGCCATGGTGGTCAGCGTTGTGACAATTGAGAGAATTAAACTTCTAATTTTCATGGTTTTGTTTTTTAAATTATTTATGAATTATGAATTGATTTCTCATAAAAAATATGCATAGCGCAGGCGTTTTAGCGCATGAGCGATGGAAACCCTGCGGAAAAATATGTTTGAAAATGAATGATTTGTACGAGAGACTTCTCGTATCTTTCCTTATACCAATAAAATACAGATATACCGCGAGATGTAGGGGGGGGGTAAAATGTTGGTATTCAGCAAATTAGAAATAATTGCTGTCAGGTTACCCATACTAATTGCCTTGCAGTGCATTTGTAAAGAGTTTGGTTCAAATAGTATTTTTTTGTTAAGCGAATGTCTGCACATTCACTTTAAAAATATTTACAAATATATTTTGTTTTAGCCAACAATGTGCTCACTTTTAGATTCTTTTGCCAAATTGCTTCACAAATATATAAAAAATGAGACTATCGATTCCGGCAATAGCCATTGCAGCACTTCTAATGAGTGCCTGTCATTCTTCATCCGTTCGCAAGGGCGAAAAATATGGCGGCACTCTGCGCGTTAATATCAGCGACATTCCACACACAATTTTTCCCAGTCAGGTGTAGAAACGCAGCGAACAAATACTGGTTAATTAATAAGCTCTTACATTATGTATGAACAATTTGTCCGGGTCGATAAAAAGTCTCATAACATACAAAGACAACCATTTTTCTATACACGTAACCCGCTGAGTGATATTTTTTTTGAGGCTATGCGCAACGATGGGAAACACGAAATGGCAGAATCGTTACTCCATCTCGTGTCGGGCCTTTTGGTGGATGCTCTCGCCATAGATTGGCGAACTGGTTTTGCGGCAAGCTTTAAAATATTCATTGGCTTTCGCCTTATTTCCCTCTGCCTTATATATCATTCCAATGTAATATGCCGCATAGCATGGATAATAAAGCGTTTTTTCAAGATTATGGTCGATGGCGGCCTCATAGAAGCGCTTGGCGTTATCCAAATCGCCGGTCTTATGGCAGACGCGGCCCATGCGGTAGGCATACTCATTGGCCTGAATAGGTGTGAATTGTGATTTGCGCTGTGCCGCTGAATCAAGAATCGACTTACAGAGCCTATAATCAGCGGCATCGAATGCCAAGCGTGCGCGTAACAGCTGCATATCCCAATAATGATACATGGCACACTCGTATTTGGCCTGTGCATCAGACTGAGTGACAGCTGCCGACTGTATAACTTTTTGGCACAGCGACTCATACTTGGCTGTTTCCCCTTTCAGAAAACAATGCCAGGCCAGTTTGAATTTTGCATACAGCACATCCGACGGCGTTGTTTGGGTGTCGATAAACCGGTTAAGATAGGATTCGCACGAGTCGTTACCCACATTGAGCATTGAGCAACCCACCAGAAGGTTAAGCCTGTTAAACTTGCCATATCCCATTTGCAAGGCCTTTTCAAGTATTTTCATTGCCGACAGCGTGCTGTCTGCCGCAATCAGTCGCTCGGCAGCCGTAAAAGCCTCAAGAGGGCCGCTAGCAGGCCATTCACGGCCAAAACCATACAACAACCTTAATCCCGCATTGCAATTGCTGCTAACCAGCGGAAACAGCAAAAGCGAAGCCACCTTCAGCTCGTTTCTGAATTGTTCGGGCACATCGGCATTTTGCGTTAATTGCTCGACTGTACTGCAATATTTTTCGGTTCGCTCGCCATCGGTCAGATTGTCGGCGAACAATGGCGCCACGTTTTGCAACTGACTGTCATATATCAGTTCTATAAGCCCAAAACGCAGCCTGCGCCAATCATCCGGCTGCAGACTGCCAATTGCCTGCCGAGCTTGCGTGTATGCCGTGTACGAAGCCATATACGAGCCATTCACAAAACAAGCATAGCAGCGCATAAGATAGATGTCGCTGAGACATTGCTGGTAATCGGGTGAATTGGTGTGGTAGTGGCGCACGGCCTTCAATAACTCGGCAAAAGCATCGGGGTCGGGTTTGTCGAGTTTGGCAAGCTGCTCCACAAACAACGCATATGATGACAACCAAACGGTTCTGTAGCCGGCTGGCAGTTTATCAATCTGAGTCCGGGCTTCATCGAAGCGAAGGTTTAGAATCAAACTTTGGCAACTGTCGGGTTGCGGCAGCGTTACTGCCGGCATCAGCAGTCCTACAGTCAGCAGCAAAATCAATTTAATTCTATGCATCGCGCAAGTTTTTTCGAGCGGTTAATTTACACCATCTTTTCGAATTTGAGCATCAGAGTTGCAAAGATACAAAAGCACCCAAATGCGCCGACAAGAACTCTCTCCGCTCATTACCTCTTTATCATAAAAGGAAAGCCGGCTTTTAACCGGCTTCCTTTTTAATATTTAACAACTTTGTGTTGCAAAACCTTACTGTTGCTTACGTACTGCAAAATATAGACGCCATCTGGCAAATCGCTGATATCGAGACTTTGCTCATAACCTTCGATTTCGAATATTCTGACAACCTGTCCGCTCTGCGACATCAGACGAACTGTGCCGTCGGCCATTCCGGCGCTGACATTGATACGGAACAAACCATGTGTCGGATTGGGCACAACTGTCAGCCAATCGGCCTCATCGCCTGCGTAAACCAGAGCCACAACCTTATCGGCATAGTCGCGTTTGCCGTCGAAATCGACTTGCGACAGACGATAGTAGAGTTGTCCTTGCTCAGGAGCGTTATCGCTGAACGAGTAATCGATACGTCCGTTCGAATCGCCAGCACCACTGACGTAACCAATTGTGACATAGTTGATGCCATCAACCGAGCGTTCAATCTCGAAGTAGTCGTTGTTGTTCTCCGACATTGTTGTCCATTCAAGCACAACGCTGTTGCCATCCTGACGGCCTGTAAAGGCGGCGAAGGTTACCGGAAGCGGGTTGATTTCGGGGTCGACATTCGTTGCACCAAATGTGAATGCGCTGTAAGATCTCACCTCGTCTTTAGTGCGTATCGAATTGCCACCAACAATTACACCTTCGAGTTTTTCCCAAGTACCATCACTCTTTTCATGTGCAATAACCAAACCATCAGTTGTCGTAACTCCGCTGTAATCTGACCAATAAAGTGTGATATAGCTATTTACATTGCCATGAATATCCCACAAATCCTGAGCACTTACACGTTCAACACCTGTGGGTAACTTCTCTTTATCGGTAATTGCAGGTTTAGATGCATCGAAAGCGTAGTTGACGGTGAACTCTGCTCCCGCCGCTGTTGGCGTTACATCCACGGTCGCAGCGTGTTTTCTGTCGCCCTCGCCACTACCTACCAGGAATTTAAACAATCCCATGTTGTCCCATGTCTTATGCACTTTACCATTTACCCAACTGCTGCCTGTCATGTAGCCACTAGGACCAATATTGATTTGATTGTCAGCCTTGACAATACCTCCGTCAAGAGCCATAGCGTGATTGATTGTTGGAGCATCCACTACCTCAACAACGCTGCTGTTGCTGAAAGTAATATCGTAGAACGTTCCGCCGCCTTTAATCTGCTGACCTTCGCCACCGGCGATTTTAACATCGCCAGCGCCCTCGAAGATTCCGCCGTTGTTCAGCGTACCAGTTACTTCAATAGTGCTATTGGCAGTTACTGTGCCACTATTGGTCAGATTTTTAAATTTAACCGATGAGCCTTGAACCGTATGTTCACCGCTGCTAAATTCAACAGTACCACTACCCTTGAACTCGCCAGCACTCTCTACATTGCCGTTGATAGTCAGTTTCTTGTCACCATCAACCTCAATGCTGCCCGACTCAAGTTTAATGTTCTTGACAACTGCATCCTCAGCAACAACCTTTGGCAAATCGAGCGGCGTGTCATCCGAAGTCGTACTTTCTTTGGTAATCTTCTTGCCCTCGCGAACAACTACGTTTGTACCTTCGTCGGGTATGTCTTTTGCCCACCAGTTGGTTGGGTCATTCCACGCTCCATCTGCAGTTAAGCCTCGCCAGAGGTAATCATTACTGATTGCTTGTTCAGCAATATCGTAAGTCGACGAGCAAATCTTGTTATTCGCTTCCTCGTCTTTTACTGTCAGCACACCTTTCATCTTATCGGCCTTCGGAACTTCGATTTTTATTGTCCTGCCAGACACGAATTTGCCAGTAAAATCATCCGGTTTACCGCCTGTATAGACAACACCTTCGCTACCATAAGCAAACGAATAGTTGGCTGGATTGGTAGAACTTGTCTTCTCCCACTGGATTTGTGCAAGGTTGCCGATGTACATATCGTTAATGTCGAGCGAAAGGTCGTCACCCTTGAGAGTTGGTGTCTCGCGGACAGTAAGTGGTTTTTCTACTGTATATGAACGGCTGCAACCACCATTGCTGACCCTAACTTTAAGGTTATATGTTCCTGGCGTCATATATGTTCCTGCCTGTAGTTGCGATGTCCCTGAGCCCATCACTCTTGTTTCACCACACAACGAAGTAGAACCGTTAAACAATTCATAATACAAATCGGCAGGATTCGTAACTTGCACCTCAGCATAAGTGTTGTTGCAAGCATCTGCTATGATATCCAAACGATTGGCAGCAAATGCGAAATTATCACGAAGAGTGATTGATCGTTCTTTGTACCCAGATATACCGTCATGTCCATCAATATTAGCGGTTTCAATAACTTTCAGTATTGCAGTTGCTCCCACAAAATTTTTATTCCAAACAACAGTAACTGTATTTTGCGTGTTATCACCAATTATCGTTCCTGCGCCAACAGTTTCAATTGACCACACGTACGTGTGAGAACCCACCCTTTCCGTTTTATAGGTATATTTATCGCCCTCATCGTATGGTTCGGTAGCCGCCTTACAAGCAATAAACTCGTCGCCTGTGGCTTCGTTGATTACAACTGCATGAATATCAGGTTGCGGTCTATTCATGACATTCACATTCATCGAACTCGTCCGTTTACATGTTTTCGATGGATTAATCGCAGTTGCAGGCACACTGTAATTCATCTCTATTTTCAAGGTCACACCATATTCTTGTCGTGATCCATTAACTTTATTTCCCAAACCAAATGTAACTTGTGGGTTATAAATGTTGGTTGCTGAGAATACTGGTTTCGCAGAATTGCCTGTATCATAACTCCACGAATATGAGTTATTGTCCCATTTTGTTGTAGCAACAGTGTATTCGCGAGAGTCTTCCATTCCCACATATTTTGCACCAGTAATTGTTGGAACAGCATTGTAGAATACAGTAACATCGACCTTGTTCCTTGTATGAGCCACACCTGCAACTCCACCTTCCGAAACCGTAAGAAGTTCAATGGTATAAGCCATAGGCTCACCCTCAGCATCCTCTTTGAATCCATTGTCGCGGCCAAACAATGCAGCCAAATCGTTACCAGAGAATGACAAAACATCTGCGCCTGACTCACCTGGAGTAAATGTTATAGTCGAAGTTTTCGAAACGCCATCGACCGTCACCTTATAACCAACAGTGTATGGTCCGCCCTTACCAGTGAAATAAATTGGAATAGAAGTTACGTCTTCATCTCCATCACATATTTCATATTTTGTATGAACGTCGCTTTCGGCAATCGGATTTACAAGACGCGCCGTTGTACTTGCATAACCGATGGTATAGCAAGTATGCCCGCTAAGCGTAATTCTGTCAGTTGTCTGCACGTTTGCCTGCGGAAGCGAGCCATCCTTGTATGAACTTGGTATTTTCTCCCATTTATTGAAATTCTCACCAGCCTCTTTTATCAAACCAGCAACAGCCAATCGGTCGAGGGCTGAGTTCGAAAGTGATTGAAGGGTAAATTCGCCGGCTCTGATTTTCAGTTTAGCCTGTGCGCCATCGACACTCGAAGCCACAGTCCAATATTCTGTTTGACTAGCAGCTGTGAGAGGTCCTAAAACTTCGTTTCCACCATACTCTTCGCTACTATGGAAAGTAACGGTATAGAATCCTGCCGCCGAAGTACTGCTAAGTTCTGTAGGAGCAAACGTTGCATCGCCCACAGGGAAGATGAAACCACTGCTCGCCGTCATCTGCTTAGTCAACGGACCTTTGACATACGAGGTTTCTGTAGTTCCTGTCACATCACCCGACGAACTGATAATCAAATGGCTGTCATCAGTACCAGTGATGCACCCATTGCCCATCAACAGACGATAGCCAATTGTTACATTGGCATCAGCGTCTCCCGCTTTTTCCAATTCTACACCATTCGGATTGTTAATTTTCAGATTCCAGAACGATGATGAATTGTTCGACAAAATGATTTTTTGAGTCTTGGTTCCATTGAACTCTACAAGAGAATTGCTGTTATGGCTTCCCGGCACGAAACCAGAACCGACTGTATTTTCATCAATCCAATTTCCTTTGATATGAATCTTTGTATTACCAAAGTGCAACTTCGCTCCACTTTCTATTGTTAAATTACCATTGATGTACTCGCCATCCTCTTTGGTCAGAGTTTTGGTTCCCGTTCCCGACAGAATCACATTCTGCAATGGCTGCGATGAGTGACCGACAATAGAGTTCGGCAATAAGCCGTCTATATCACCGCTAAACTCGATAATGCTATGCTCGTTATTCAAGAATTCCTCGAAGTCGCCTGCAGGCAGTTTATAATAATTATCGCCACCATTTTGTGGAACTATCGGACTCATTATCAAATGTCCAACGCCATCAACATGTCCGAAATCGCTACCCGAAGTTGCGCCAATATCAAGTTTACCCAAAGAATTGTTTGGAGTTCCGTCTTTATCGGTTTTGTCGAAATACAGACAATATGCCTTCTGCGGAGTTGTCATCCTGATTGTATGCCCCGGTCTAATGTGAATCGGGTTGCCCTTTGGAGCGACTTTATAAGGATGCCATTGGCTGTCGTCGTTACTATAATACTCCCAACTCCAACCTTCTTCTCCAACACCTTCGTCGTTTTCCCAATTTCCAACACTCTTTGCCGTGTACAAAACTGGCAACTCTGTATATATTGACGTTGAGTTTACAACACCTGCAGTGTAATCGCCCGCAATGTGGCCAAAAGGTCCGAAGGTTATTGTTTTGTTATCAGCATCAACACTTGCAACATCAGTCACGTCAACCCATTGGTATTCCGTCAATCCTCCATAATACATATACTCTGGTAACAGATCGCCTTCTGTTCCTTCCACTTTACCATCGGTATAAGTGTAAGTTTGAGTAACACTGAAGTTTGCGATGCGGTCATTAATGTCGCGCTCGTCATCGCCAAAGCCGGTAGTCTTTACAACCCAATAGTAGTTAAGCCACTTCGACGGCTCTACCGACAAGTTCTTATGCAACGAGTTTATTGTTTTTACTGTGATTGAAGCATCATCGTTATCGTTACTTGCAAATTGGTACCGCACCGGTGTGTAATGTCCGGTTATACCTATAGGTAATGTGAAATCCGACGCTCCTTTTTTCACGTATTTAACTACACCATGGTCCTCGTGTTCACCGTTAAGACGGATCATGTGAGTATTGTCGAATGCATTTTCTTTTGGAACCACCGTTGCATCCTTGTCAAGAATAACGCGGCTACGATTGATGTATAACAACGAGCCTATAACCAACTGGTTGGTAATCCTCATATCGGTATTAAGCCAAACCTCGTTTTGATTGCTTACGATGACTTTGCCTATCGAGCCCAAACCACTGCCGCCAATAGTCTGGCGCGCATCGCTACGAACAAAGTCGATACCGCCGGTTCCCACGAATGAACCATCGTACATCAAATTGCCGTAAAGAGTTATGGTATTGCCATTATCGTGAACTGTACCGCTATTTTGAGTCAGATTGCCTGCCACACGGATATTTGAGCAACCTTCAGTCATCGACAGGTCACCATTAATTTCAAGAGTACCAAATTGTGTTGCAATACCGCTATAGCCTTCAATTTGCATGTCGGTTCCATCGAAAACGGTGAGTTGGTCAGGCGAGCCTGCAACAAATCCCTTGCTCATGGTGGCAACAAGGTCATCGGCCACGTTGTTGTGGTTTACAAACGCTTTGCGGATTGTAAGTTTATGGCCTGCGGCATTGTAAACACCAGTGTTGGCAATGGTAAGTGTATGCAAATTAACATCGTTTACAACTTGCAGTTCGCTGCCATTCTTAATTTCTATCTCATGCAACTTTATATTTGTCCGCAATTCGGCAGTTTTACCTGAACAATCGACTATGATTTTGCCACCAGTGCAACTATTGTCTGCTGCATAGAGGTAGATATCGCCATATTCACCTCCCGTGCCATTTTTAATTGTGATTGTTCCTCCGCTCATATCGAACTTACCAGTGTTGATAATTTCGAATATTGCACGTTTAATTTGGTTTGTGTTACGGTCTTGTCCTTTAATCAACACATCGCCTCCGCTTTGATTCCAAACAAGCGAACCTGTCGCCTGATCGGTTAGACGGCAAATCTGTCCGTTCACAATCAGTTCACCATCCGTTATGGTAATCGACGGAAGACCATCAGCCGCATAGAATATGCTACTATGAGTACCAGATACGGTATTTCTACCAACATACAGTTTTCCTCCCGATATTGTAATGTGACCATTTAAGGTAAGATTCTTTTGGTTCGACGTGTTTGCAATAACTGCGCTACCCGAAACTATCGACAAACAAGCCGACCCTGGAATTGACATGTCTTTGTCATTTGTCAAATAAACTTCATTGCCTTCTCCAATAGCCACTTCAAATGTTCCTCGTTTCAATTCCAAAAGTTCAAACGTACTCTGCGTTTTGATTCCTGGGGTGTTAAGTACCAATTTTGTTTCAAGATTGTCTTTTTGGCAAACAAACTTATTGAAACTGTAATTGTTGCCTGTGGCCGAACCGGAAATATGCGACTCGTTTGAACCGACAAATTCAACATCGAATTTATTGTTAGCGCTATATGCGTTAAAAATACCATCAACAACAAGGTCGCCTTCGATTCTTACAAGGTTTGTTTTACCATTGGCTTTTGATCCTCCAGTCTGTATTTTTGCGTTACTGCTAACGGTAACATTACCTTTAACATTGTAAGTCTCTAAATTGTTGTCTGCTGTATTCCACATTTCGAAAGTGCCGTTCTCCGCAATTTCAAAATCCCTATCGATATTCACAGTGCGATTGTTAGCGTATGCGCTACGGGCATATCCGCTAACCGTAAAATCGTTGAACACTGTGATATTTGCATCAGGCATTTGAATCGGACTAGCCGATGTACCACCACTAATAACCAAATTGTAGTAATTTGCAGGTGCCGATGGTATGGTGTACCGTGTAGCACCATAATACTCAACCGTACCACCATGGTCACCGTTAAACTTTTCAAAGTTGACACCATTGTTGGGGAATGCTCCTGTTGCAATACGTATTGTTCCCGCATAGATGGCTTCATCGACATCGACAATCGACGGCACAAAATCCGTATTGGCTTGAACATCGAGAGTCGAGCCTGGAGCAATGCTTAGGCTTGCACATCTTAATCCATCCTCATTGAGAACAACTGTATGCTGGTGATCGATATCGCCAATCACTATTGTAGTGTTTTCGTCAATTACTACCGATGTACAAGGCGTACCACCAACGAATTCTGTCGACCACGTATCGGCATCAGTCCAATTGTGGGGATTTTCATCGTCGACATTGCTCGATGTGTAAAGCACTGTGCTTGCTATAAACGATTCGTTTTCACCGCACGAATAGTAACCATTTACGCTTTTAACATTTGAATAAGAGAAGGTCATGTGACGCTCATTCGCATCGCTGCCGGTGCCAACCAAAACTGGTGTATCGCGCAAATCCCATTCACCGTTCAAATAACGGCCACCACGCCACGTTGAACTAACAATACTTTCAACTCCGTCACCATAATCGTAGAACAAACCGTTACCAAACCATTGGTAAGTCTGCGTCAAAGATCCCACATTTTCAAACCCTGTCTGTGAACTAATCCAATAAGCGTTGAGTGATTCAGGTTTACGGAAGGCGCGGCCCGAAACCGGACGCACCGTTACACTACCGTAAACATCGGCGGCAGTATAACTGATGGTGGCAGGCGCATAATAATGAACTCCGCCCAACTCGAATCCGAACGGGAACATAAACAACCTGACATCTTCCGAATAAACCTTTGTAACTCCAAGACTGCTCGTACCAACAGTTTGTATCATGCGGTCAGGACCAAACTCACCATCGCCAGCCGCAACTGTGCCATTGATACCAAAAGTCAGGTTGCTACTACCGATATTGAAGATTGTCGGTTTAGTGAAATTCAATTTGCCATTGATTGTCAGTTTTGTCTGACGTCCTTCGCTGTTGGGGTCGAGCAATTTCATTTCACTGTCGCTATTAATATCGACATTGCAAAGCACTCCATTGCCATTACTGTAAATAGTGTTGCCGTTTAGGACAAGTTTACCGGCACTGGCGCTTCGTCTCACATGGGTACCATTAACCTCAACATTGCCGTTCATGGTGTAAATGTTGTTGTCGGCACCATCGTGCAATTCGGCACCATCGGCAATTGTAAACATATTGTTTACCGCGATATTGTTGTTAATGTACAATTTAGAATTCTCGTCGATAACCAAATCGTGGAATCCTGTTTTGTTATCAGCCGTGCCACTAACAATATTGCCAACCGATGACAATTGTTGTTCGTTGCCACCACCATTAAACACCACACTTCCTGTTTTTGTTTTTACGATTGCGCCACTCTTGACAATCAGATTTCCACCAACTTCAATATTCTTAACCTCTGTATTTGTTCCAACTGTAAATTTTACACGCTCGTCTATTGTAAGATTATTTTTTACATATAGGTTATCGGGATTTACAGTGACATTAACACTATAGACTTTTCCCGAGAAATTCTTATATATATACTCATATCCCTTGTTGCCCGCATCGGTAAGCGTCAGATTGTAAAGTGGTATACTGCAAATCATATAATATTTTGTGCCGTTGACGCCACCTACCGCATCGGCTGTGCTGATACGTATTTCGCCGCCATCAATATTACTATTGTCAGGGTTACAATTGATAACAAATGCACCAGCACCATCTTGCGCACTATGAATATCGAGAAGACCGCCTGTCATTTTGAACGTATAAGTGCTGAACGGCATGTAGAAAGTAGCATATCCACTTTTACCTTCGCCTTGTCCGTCAAACTTGGCCGTACCTCCAGTCATAATAAAGGTTGTTTTGCCATTGGCAGCATATTGCGATGGGCGGAATATCGACCCGTGCAATTCACCACCGTTTACTATAATTTCCGATGTGTTGCGGAACACCACACCTGCGCTTTTTTGACAATCAAGTTTGCCCTTATCGATAACCACCTTTCCTGCCGGCATCAAACAAGCATTAGATTTCGTCCCTGTGCTTGGGAAGCAAACATCAACCTCAACATTGTCGCCGTTCAAATACAAGCAACCATTCAACGGAATAAAGGCGTTATCGTTTACATTTGGTTCCGAAAGTGTCTTAATGTGAATATCGCCTGTGAGTTCAAGCGTTCCGTTTTTCAACCACAAGGGTTTCAATAACAATGGAGGGTTATCCTGATCGGCAAAACTGTCGTCCATCTCATTTGCCCTTCCTGTCAATGCAAAGTGATTTCTGTTGTCGGCAAATAGCGTAACACTATGTGTTTGGCCAATACCTTTGTCGATAATCAATTGGCTAATTTGGGTTGTGTTCCAGCACTCGAATCGGGCATCGGCTTCGCCAATGAAGTGTAAAATACCACGGCCTGCGGCATTCTCGTCGGCCCTTGCCAAAGTCTCTGTATAGCCACCGAAAGTTCGCCGTGTAATAGCCAACTCGCCATGGTTAATCAAGTCGCCACCCACTTCCAAGGTTATGTAATTATTCTTATTACCATCTTTCACATCGCCATGGATGCCGATTTTGCCCTTTTCGTCAAGCGTGATATTCTTTCCGACAGTGATAATCTGTCCGTTTCGGCGGAATTCGAGTTTACCATTATCAATTTGCAAATTGCCGTTTATCACTAAATGCTTTGAAGCGTTATTGGGCAAACGCATTGTAACATTATTAGTTGTAAAGTTGATTTTCAAATTGTTAAACTCCATCTGTTCCAACTCGTATGTACTGCCAGCTGCCGGCGAGCCGTAGAACTCAGTTGTTCCGCCATCGGCTGCCATAAATTTCTCAGGATTGACAATTCCTGATGGGAAATCGCCACGTCCCTCAATACGCAATACTCCATTACCCGACAAGTTGTTGATATGTACATAGTCGCTCAAGCAGGCTGTTCTAATCTCTAACCTCGATGACTCTTCTTTTTTAAGCAATACCGAACGGGCTTGTATTCCGGTCAATGTGCCAGTTGTAATGGTGCGGCCTTCAAGAATAACAACATCGGTTTTTGGACCAGGTGTTTTATGGCCAGGATTACCTTCGTCCAAACCAATGGAACCTGCCGATTTTAATGTCCATGTTTGCCAATCACCCCACTCGCCGCTCGTATAAGAGTATAGCGTTATAATTTCCGGATCCTCAACTGCCGTCCATATACCGCAGATTTTCCCGTCCTCAATATTTATTGTATTATCAGTATACTTACTATGGTTGTTATAATCGTAGGTCGGCTCAGCATCACCCACCTTATGCATCAGAATCCAATATTGCTGATCGCTTGCACCATAACCGTTAACATCATCGGCATCGACATAAGTGAACGCAAGCGCACCTGTTGTGTTGGCATCGGAGCTGCTTACTGTCCAGTAGCGCACAAGGTCGTTTGATGTACCACGGTAGGCTTCGCCTTTAACATTCACCGAAACATAACCATCATTTGCTATTGATGAAAGACCCGTAAGAGTGGCCGGAGAGTATAGATATTGCATTTCGCCCATGCTGGTGGTAGTGGTGGTACCAATAGGCATTGTCAAATCCAAACCTGTCTGTGCCGCACCTGTATTGTTCAGATATGTCAGTTGGCTGTTACCGCTCATAATAATCATGTGGTCGCCATTAAACGTACCTGTGAATGCATTGGTAACAGTCAAATTCTTCCCGTTCAAAGCAATACGTCCGTTTGCCCACGATAGTGTGCCGTTAACAATGGCATCGTCGAACAACGATATGTTTTTCGTGGCAGCCGTGCTGAGTGTCAGGTTGTTATATGTGCCTGGCAACATACTTGTACAACTTGCAGCGTATGTAACTGTTCCAGTGCTGTTGAAATGCATACTTGCTGTAGGAGCGTTGGGATTAACCTTCAAATCGTTGATAGTTACGGCAGCAGCCGAGAAATTGATGTTGCCCGTGGTTCCTGTAAAATCAGTAGCCTCAGTAAATGTCACATTGGCGGCATCAAGATTCAAAGTTCCCGCAACACATAATTTGCCATCGAGTGTAATATCGCTGGCAATTCCTATTATGCCTGCCAAGGTAAGTGTAGCCGAATGAGCACTTATCTTGCGAGCATCTGCAGAGCCCCACGCCAAAGTTGCATCGGTTCCGCCGCCCGTAATGGTGGCGTTGTTGTTAACCACCAATGCGTTGTTAAGGGTTATACCTTTATTAATAGTAAGATTTGCATCTGCGGCCAATTCAACATTCGAAGTCTGGATGTTGCTTGCGCCACCAGATGTAATAGTAGCATCGCCCGCCACTTGCAATGCTGTAGTGCTGACTTTTAATGTCGAACCATCAGCTATAGTGATAGTACCGGCATTAACCGACATGTCTTTAACAGTTGTGATATCGGCGGTAGCAGCAGCGAATGTCGCATCTGGATTTACAGTGACTTTATTGAGTGTCTTGTTATTATTATACGTGAATGTTCCTCCGTTAACCACAACTTCGCCAACCTTGACTGTTGTAGTGCTTGTACCAACATCTACACTTGCAAATGTTGTAAGCGTTTTTCCATCGGCTGTCAATCCTGTACCAACAACCAATTTACCTCCACCTTTAATTATCTGGTCATTATTGAAGGTCAGGTCCTTGCTGTCACCAATTGTGAAAACACTACCATCGGTTATCTCAATATCACCATCTCCGGCAAACACCACATGGTTGGTTCTGGTTTTTACATCTCCCGCAATAGTCAACTGATTCGGAGAATTGACCGTTATTTGCTTAACATTTATCCGAGTTGTACCACCATCGTAACCTATGGTTGGATTTACATCATTGAATGTTAAATATTTACCTCCAGAAATAGTATCTTTAATAATAAAATTATTAGAACTACCATTTATTATAAATGGACCGTTTCCTGTTTTAGTAGGATAGAATTTTTTAATGGCTACATCTCCGCAAATTGTTACTTCTGTCGACTTTAATGTCAACGCACCATAATTACTTGAAGCAAAGATGTATGTACATTCCGCATCATACTCAATACTTTTCTCATTTGCATCAAACTCAAAGCCAGCAAAGCAATCTGTCGGGTTCAAATTACTAATATTCACATTAATGGCGGCAACATATTTTCCCGACATTGTTTCAATTCCATCAAAATTGATATCTCCTCTTAATTTTAAAGCACTACCATAATTATTGATAACCGAACCTGATAATTTTGAATTCTCTATTGTTGTCTCTCCATTAGCCTCCGACTGAGCACTGCCATTCATGGCCAGTCCAACCAAAAATGTTTTTTCTTCAAGAACAACTTTACCATTATTATTGATTGTCAGATTATTAAACTCAACTCCATCCTTTGTCCTCCTACTAACAGTCAATAAGCCTCCATCAACAACTATTGTTGCTTCAGGTGCTCTCTCGTCGCCACTCAACTCAAAGTTTGCAACTGTTGTGTTAATCTGATATGGGGAGAATCCACCTGAAACAGATAATTTTCCTGTTCCCGAAACGCTTGTGCCACTTGCCCCAAAATTAAGATTGGTTGTTGCCACTACTCCGCTAATCTCTGCTTCCGAACTTAATTGTAAATTGTCAATAGTAAGTGAGCCTTTCAAATCTTGTTCATTAGCCAAAACCAGATTTCCATTACCTGTTATTGTTGCCTCTGTCTCTGCTGCCGTTCCTCTATTAAGTGTAAGAGCCATATTTTCAGCAACATCGAAATCGCCCAACAGTTTTACACTATTAGCAATTTCTACATTTTCAGCAACCGAAACACTTGCACCGGAAGCCGAAGCATCGATTACCGCTGCCGAAACCGTGCGCGCACTGCTGAACGACAGTTTTTGGTCCGCACCTATAATAATATTACCGCCAACAGTCAACGACTCAGTTCCTGCAAAAGCAATGTTGCTACCCGTCAAAGTCAGGTCGCCAAGTATTGTTGCATTGTCGGGCGATACCGATGTTACACTGTTATCATTGTTCAGCACCAAGTTGTTGAATTCCCAATATGCCTGACTGCCGAAATTGCCTCTCAGTTCAACCGTGCCGCCTTCGGCCGACATAAACTGAGTATAATCGCGAGTGCTGTTTTGAGTAAAATCTTGTGTACCATCAACTCTCAAAGTTCCTGTACCATACACAAGTCTAAAGGCAGGTGTGTTTTTGCCATAATCCAATGTACCAACAATCTTCACAGATTTGGCTTCGGCAGCACCGTTTATTGAAATATCAGCATCCTCAAGAATCTCAACATTGTCGTATGATGTAGGCACATCAGTGTTGCCCGAATCCGAACCATCAGGATTGAGTGTCCAAGTTGTAGCCAAACCCCAATCGGTAGTGGCACCAGCATCGGTACGTGAATAGAACACTTTTCCATTATCGACGGCTGTCCAGCGGCCAACAATGGTCGAAAGTCCGCTTGCGCTGATTGTGTTGTCTCCTTCATTCAAAACTGATGTTTCCGGATTTCCGTCGCGTGTAAGTGCACTGAAAAGTTCGGTATCGCTGTCATCGTCATCGTATTTAAAGGTTACAGCAGCATCGCTTACGCTGATATTTTCAGCATCAATGTCCCACCAGCGTTTCAAGTTCAAAGGCGAACCTGAAGGAACAATTGCATTAGCCGATGTTATGCCAACCCATGCATCAGCACTTTCCGCTGATACTCCGCTTGTTATTTCAACAGGCGAATACTGTGTGTTACCACTCTGAGTTGTACCGATAGGGAACAACAACGCGCCGAAGTTGCTGATTTTCAGCGCGCCGGAAGTTTCACCATCTTTACCCACAACAATCATATGGGTAGAACCAAAAGTGGTGTTGCCCGAAATTGCTGCGCTGGAACTTGTCAATGCCAGTTCATGGCCAGCGAGCGTAATATTGCCTGCAGTCCATGTCAGAACGTTATCGACTGTAACATTATCGCAAAGTGTCACATCTCCTCCAATTGTCATATTATAATATGTATCGGACCAAACGTATGTCGAGGTTGATTCGTAAGTGATATTTTTATGACCTTCGTTGTCAGCAACAATCTCAACACCATCAAGGCATTTCACAAGATTGCCCACTGTTGAGCCGCTGGCCACGTGAACACTACCTTCGCCACCGATTGTTGTGTTTGCGCCAAAATTGATTGTGCCGTCGAGCGTCAGTGTTTGGGTATTGTCCACTGATACTGCGCCTTCCAATGTGGCATTGGTTGCGTTAACCGATTCTCCGAAATTGGCAGTACCATCACTTGCCACGTTGAGCGCAGAGAGTGCGGTTGTGCGGTCATAGTTAAGTGTGCCGCCACCCGTAACCGCCAATTGTGGTTGAACCGCTGCATCAACTACCGCACCACCAATATTCAATGTTATTCCATCGGCTGTCAAAGTTTTGTCAGCACCATTAATAACGCCGTTAAGCGAAAGTTCATAACCTCCCGATATTGCTGCACTATTGGCAACTTCGAACACACCGCTTACCGTTACGTTGTCACAAAGTTCGGCATTGGCACTTACAGTCAGATTACTATAATTGCCACCCAAAATAATGTCGGATTCTGTTCCATAACTGATTTCGGCATTATTGGCCACCGTTACATTGAGGCAGCTTGCCAATCCGTTGATGGTTGAACCACTGGCAATTTGAACATCGCTGCCACTGGTAATAGTTGTATTTGCACCAAATGTTATGTCGCCACTGAGCATCAACGTTTCGCCACCGACTACCGACACTGTTCCCAACAAAGTGGGATCGGTTACAGTTACAGTTGAGCCAAATGCCACCGTACTACCGCTTGCCACATTCAGTTCTGCCAAATCGTTGTTGCGGTTGTAATTCAAAGTGCCATTAGCGGTTACTGCAAATTTCGCATCCAATGCGCCATCGCCATCAACTGTCATTGTTATTCCGTTGGCTGTAATGGTTTTACCGCCACTTATCGCACTATTGAACGTAAGGTTTGCACCCGAAAGGGTAACATCGTTGCTTGTGGTAAAAGTGCTGGCAACTGTCGAAGCGCCGCACAGCGTAACAACGCCGCCATCAATTGTCAAGGTTCCATAATCAGCCGCAAGAACATGTGTCGAAGACACGTAAGTTATATTCTTGCCTGTCTGAATTTCGGCACGGTTATCAAGACAACTTGCCAGACCGCTGATGGTTGCATTGCTGTTGATTTCCACCATACTACCAGTTGCAATACTTGTGTTCTCACCGAATGTTACAGTTGAGCCTGTGAACGTGATGGCGTTATTTCCCGTCAGTGTGCCTTGCAATGTGAGTGAGTTGGTAACTCCTATTCCACGAGTCGAGAATGTTGCACCATCGGCAACAACAATATTTGCCATTTCAACTAAGCGAAGGTTTGTGAAAGTACCTGCAGCGACATTGATTGTTGTAATTCCATTGAACTCACCAACGGCTGCCAACCTTGTGTTCACCTCTGTTGTAAAAGTTGAGTTTGTACCACCAGTTAAATTACCAGTTATTGACAATGTACCTGTCCCTGTTTCGCCTTTCAAAATGGTAATAACATCGCCACCACTAAAAGTAGTATTATTCAAAGTAAGTGCTCCACCATCGGCCACCTTTAACGCTCCCGGTCCCGTAAACTCTATTCCATCAAAAGTTCTTGTACCATCAATTGTTAAAGTTGCATCAGCTGCTATATATATTTTTTTAACATCTAGAGTTCCGTTTCCTTTTAATGTAGAATTACCTGTTACTTCTAAAACCTTTTCTCCACCAGTCACAGAAAGCTTTGACCCTGTCGCAATCTCAAGCGTACCACCCTCCATTTTAAAAGTACTACTTGAAACAGTTTGCTTGCCATCTTTGTTATTGTTAATTGTAACCGTTGCATTTGGCTTTACAACAATGTTAGCGAACTCAAGTTTAGCATTATTTTTGGTTACATCGGTCTGACGTGTTATAGTAAGTGACTTTAATACGTTAATGGAAATAGCGTCACCTAACGTATTGTTTTCTATACCTGCTGGATTGTCGTATTTGGGTGCAATTTCAACATCGATATCTGCTGTAAGAATTCTACCCGCACTTTGAAAAAAGTTGTTAAAAAGAATTAGTTTTCCTCCACCAGTGATTTCTTGATTTTTTTCCAATTTAAATTTTTTACAAGCTATAAGCGAAGCCCCTTCATTTATTATTAACGTCCCTTTTTTATATGTATAAACAGGGTCTGCACCACTTCCTGTAAGGAATAGATTATCATTCAGTGTTAAATATGCATTTCCATCCAATGTTAAACTTTGAATATTAAAAATGGTGTTAAAACTTGAATTTTGCATTTGTCGGTAATCTGCATAATAATAACTACTCATATCTGGCATAGTTATTTCTCTGTTTACAGTAACCTTTCCTCCTCCAAAATTTCCATATGGGTTATTTTTAAACAATCTCTGTCCGGGAAAATAACCATTTGCATTACCACTACCACTTGGAGTCCAGTTATTTGCGTCTGTCCATAATATACCAGGCCCTTTTGAAGTATAGGTCATGTTCTGATCTTTATTATTTACTATACTTGGAGTTTGTCCCCACGCCACATTGTTTGCTCCCACTAAAAGCGCCAATCCTAAAAGACAGAAAACTCTGATTTTTGCTACTGTTGCCATATTTGAAACTAACCTTTTCATAGTCATGTCCTCCCAACTTTGTTTTAATCTGCAAAAATACCTATATAAAGCATTTCCGCCTGCTCATATACGCATATAATATATGGGAGGTTTTTATTTTTTTGATAATTGGCGGAAAAAGTGGGGTGAACGGATGGCTAGCAGAAAACGTTTTTCGAGTAACCTCCTGCGTATCCCCGAGTAATCCCCTCGCGGGGTTATCGCAAACTTTCCCGCACAAACCAACCGAAAACAAAAGGAAACTACAACAAAACCGCACAAAACAACTTTATTACAACAGAAACCGCACAAAGCAGCAATAAAAAATGCCGACTTCTTCAATCGGCATTTCTATTTTGTTTATTTCTAACCAAATAAACCCAAATTAATCCAATGTGATTTTTTTGTTTTGTTTGGATTCGTTTGGTTAGAGCCCAAATTAAATCTTTGCCAAAGCCTGGTCCAAATCGGCAATAATATCCTCAACATCCTCAATACCAACCGAGAAGCGGATAAGGTCAGGTTTAACGCCAGCCTCAAGCAGTTGCTCGTCGGTCAACTGACGGTGAGTGTGGCTTGCGGGGTGAAGCACGCAGGTACGGGCATCGGCAACGTGAGTTACAATGCAGGCAAGCTGCAGGCTGTCCATAAAGGTGATGGCCTTTTCGCGGCCGCCCTTGACGCCAAATGTTACCACACCGCACGATTGGCCGTTGGTGAACTGTTTCTGAGCCAGTTCGTAGTACGGGCTCGACTTCAGACCCGAATAATTGACCCAAGCCACTTTCGGGTGTTTCTCGAGATATTCGGCAACAGCCAGAGCGTTTGAGCAGTGACGCGGCATACGCACGTGCAGAGTTTCAAGTCCAAGGTTGAGCAGGAATGCGTTCTGCGGTGCCTGAATCGAGCCAAGGTCGCGCATCAGTTGTGCTGTGGCTTTGGTGATGTATGCACCCTTGCCGAAAGCCTTGCTGTAGGCCAGCCCGTGGTACGACGGGTCGGGTTGGGTCAGGCCTGGAAACTTGTCCTTGTGAGCTTCCCAATCGAAGTTACCGCTATCGACAATGCAGCCGCCAACGTTGGTGGCGTGGCCATCCATATATTTAGTGGTGGCGTGAGTCACAATGTCGCAGCCGAACTCAAACGGACGGCAGTTGATTGGAGTCGGGAAAGTGTTGTCAACAATCAATGGCACACCATGCGAGTGAGCAATGCGGGCGAATTTCTCGATGTCGAGCACGCTCAAAACCGGATTGGCTATGGTCTCGCCGAACAAACATTTGGTGTTCGGGCGGAAAGCCTTGCTGATTTCCTCTTCCGAAGCATCGGGGTCAACAAATGTGCACTCGATACCTAACTTCTTCATTGTCACCGCAAACAGGTTGTATGTTCCGCCATAGATGGTCGATGACGAAACGAAGTGGTCGCCGGCCTCGCACACGTTGAAAACTGAGTAGAAGCTGGCTGCCTGGCCCGACGATGTAAGCATTGCTGCCACACCGCCCTCGAGCGCACAGATTTTTGCAGCTACGGCGTCGTTTGTCGGGTTTTGCAGACGGGTGTAGAAGTAGCCCGATGCCTTCAGGTCGAACAGGTCGGCCATTTGCTCAGTGTTGTCGTACTTGAACGTTGTACTCTGATAGATGGGCAACACACGCGGCTCACCCTTGGTAGGCTTCCATCCTTCCTGTACACAGATGGTGCCTAAATTATGTTTCTTACTCATTGTTTATAATGTATTGTAATCTATTTTTCGCTAACTCCCTTATAACCTTTGCAGTAGAACACGTTGTAAGCTTCCGGCTCACCAGGCACTTTCACGCAATACATCCAGCGCACATCGGCAAAATAATTATTAATCAGCGGGAACTGACTATTACTACTGCTCATTTTAGGCTTTACCCAAATTCCGTCACGTCCCTTCAGTTTATCAGTGTCGAGACCAATATAACCAAAATGGTATGGGGTCTGCCCGATAATCTGCGGACCATAGACGGTATCGTTTCTGTTGTAAAAACTGATCTTCGATGCTGTTTTATATCCATCGGTAGCAAAAACAAACGTGTTTGGATTGGACTTGTGAATTGAATCTATTGAACTCGCAAGCCGCACGGAATCAAGTCCCAAATCGTAACGAACATAATCAGAATGCGGTGCGATCCAAATCACATAAATGGCAACCACATGCACAGCAATCGAGCAATACCAATTCCACCTCTGCCAGCGCAATTCCATAAATCGAGCCATCAGCACAATGCCACTTATATAGGTTGGAATCAGCCAATTATATTTTACTTCGCCGAATAACGACACAAGATATACACCTAAGAAAATCGGCATGAAGAAGCAGAACAAGAACCAAACCTCAGGATTGGTCTGATTGGGTTTTGTGACAATGCGCCACATATATTTCCCGAAAAGTTGCCAAAGTCCAACAAAAAGCACTGGCATCAGTATGATTATCTGCGAAAGAACAAATTGGAAAATATTCTGAGGTGTCATGTCATCGAATGGTCCGGAACGCAACACCGAGTTGATGCGGAACGAGACAAAACCATTCTGCGCGTTCCAAATGAGAACCGGCAAAGCCAGTGCCACCATTATCAATATCGACAGATACGGCCAAGGTTTGGTAAGCATATGACGGTAGCGCCCCGAAAAGAGCAGGAATACCAGCAAGCCTGCCGGCAACCCGATGGCCGGATATTTGCTATCGAAAGCCAACCCCATGAAAATGCCGGCATAAATCCAAAATCTGTTTTCGCCATCGAAAATAGCACGATAAAGCGCCCATAAAGACAGCGTCCAAAAGAGCGTCAGAACCACATCGGGGCAGTTTTGCAGCGACAGCGATGTCACCATCATCGACGAGCAGAATATCACCCATGCCAAATATTTGCGGTCGCTGCGCAAAACTCGTGACGACAATGCGAAAAATGCCAGCTGAGCCAACAGCGTTATAACAAACGAAGCGAATTTAACCGCAAACATATTATGCCCGAACAACTTCATAAACAACCAAATCGTATATCCCACCATTGGGGGATGGTCGTAATATGAAAGAGACAAATGGTCGGCATAATAGGCGAAATACGATTCCTGCGGCGTGAGGCCAATAAATGGCATAAAAGCTAACCGCAATATATTTAGTATGATAACTATTATCAGAGCTTTCTTCATATCTCGTTTTTCAACTGCGCTAAATTACAGCAATATTTTTAGTTACATCCTTCTTTGGTCAAAAAAAAAGGAAACCTTGCGGCTTCCTTTTTAATCAAGCGTTTATCAGACTCTTTGGCTCCTGCAACTATCAAGTTTAATGCATGTTGCCTTATGTCTTTAATTCTACTTTTTCAGATACTCGTCCATTGCACCAGCGGCTTTGCGGCCATCGCCCATTGCAAGGATAACGGTTGCACCACCGCGAACAATGTCGCCACCTGCAAACACATCGCTCACAGCCGATTGCATTGTCTCTTCGCCGACAACGATTGTGCCTTTCTTTGAAATTTCCAAACCTTTGAAGTTGGTCGGGATAATCGGGTTTGGCGATACGCCGATTGCAACAATCACAAGGTCAGCCGGAATGGTTTCGGTCTTGCCCTCAACGGCAACTGGCGAACGACGTCCCGAAGCGTCGGGCTCACCCAACTCCATCACCTGAAGCACAGCCTCTTTCACGCGGCCGTTCTCGTCGCCGTGATACTCAAGCGGATTATGCAGCACGTGGAAATCGATGCCTTCCTCCATTGCGTGGTGAACCTCCTCGGCACGTGCCGGAAGTTCGTCAAGACCACGACGGTAAACCAAAGTAACAGTCTCGGCACCCATACGTTTTGCTGTGCGGGCAGAGTCCATTGCAGTGTTACCACCGCCGCACACAACCACGTTCTTGCCTTTCAGCACAGGAGTGTCGAAACCTTGACCGCGACCAGCGCCCATCAGGTTGATGCGTGTCAAATACTCGTTCGACGACATCACACCAATAAGGTTCTCGCCTGGGATATTCATAAAGCGCGGCAGACCGGCTCCCGAACCGACGAAAATGCCGTCGAAGCCCATCTCGTGCAGTTGCTCGTAACTAATTGTCTTGCCGATGATTGTGTTCGGCTGGAAGTTAACTCCCATCTTGCGCAGAGTGTCGATTTCAGCATCAACCACGCTGTTTGGCAGACGGAATTCAGGAATACCATATTTGAGCACACCGCCAATCTCGTGAAGTGCCTCAAACACAGTCACATCGTAACCCAATTTAATCATATCGGCTGCAAAAGCCAAAGCCGACGGGCCTGAACCAACGGTGCAGACTTTCTTGCCATTCTTTGCGGCGCATTCGGGTGCTTTCATCTTTCCCGATTCACGCTCGTAGTCGGCGGCAAAACGCTCCAGATAACCGATAGCTACCGGTTTCTGTTTCATTTTCAACTTTATACAGTTGCCCTCGCACTGTTTCTCCTGCGGGCAGACACGTCCGCAGACAGCCGGCAGGCTCGATGTCTTTTTAATGGTGGCGATGGCACCTTCAAAATCCTCGTTTTCAATCTGTTTAACGAATGTCGGGATGTTGATTCCAACCGGGCAGCCCTTCATACACGATGGATCGGCGCAGTCAAGGCAGCGTTGTGCTTCAGCCACAGCCATCTCCTTTGTCAGACCTTGTTGAACCTCCTCGGTGAAAGTTTTCACGCGGTAGTCGGGTGTCAGTTCGGGCATTTTCACGCGCTCCAGAGCACCACGGTCTTTCGGACTCATCTTCTTGCGCAACTCATCGCGCCACGGCTCATTGCGCAGAGCCAATATTTCTTCTTTTGTCATAGTCGTAATCATTTATTGTTAAACGCCGCAAGTGCCTCTGCCTCTTCGGTTTTGTAGGCGCGCATACGTGTCATAACCTCGTCGAAATCGATTTTGTGGGCATCGAACTCAGGACCGTCAACGCAAACAAATTTTGTTTTGCCATCGACAGTCACACGGCAGGCGCCGCACATTCCGGTGCCGTCCACCATAATGGTGTTAAGACTGGCCACTGTTGGGATTTCGTATTTTTTTGTCGTGAGCGACGCAAATTTCATCATAATGGTCGGACCGATAACTATAGCCTTGTCAATCTTCTCTTTAGCGATGGCCTTCTCCATACCAACGGTCACGTTTCCTTGCTCGCCGTACGAGCCGTCGTCGGTCATAATAATCACCTCGTCAGACCATTTACGCATCTGGTCTTCGAGAATGATAAGGTCTTTTGAACGGGCGGCCAGAATCGAAATCACGCGGTTGCCGGCTTTCTTCATTGCCTCAACAATCGGCAGAAGCGGGGCAACACCCACACCACCGCCGCAGGCAAGAACGGTGCCGAAATTCTCGATTTCGGTTGCGCGGCCAAGCGGGCCAACAAGGTCAGTCACGTAGTCGCCGACGTTCAGGTCGGTGAGCTTGCGCGATGACACGCCGATGCGTTGCACCACCAGGTCGATGGTTCCTTTTTCAATGCTGGCGTCGCTGATAGTGAGCGGAATACGCTCGCCCTTGTCGCCAATCTTAACTATCACAAAATTGCCCGCCTTGCGCGATTTGGCAATCAGGGGGGCTTCAATCTCGAGCCTTACTACATTCTCAGAGAAGTACTCTTTTGCAACAATCTTGTTCACTTAATAAATGTTTTTTATTGATTATCATCAATTTGCCGACAACCGGCAACTGTTTTTCTTCTACAAAAAGTGGGCAAATGTATTAAACAATTTCGATTTGCGCCCGGCAAATCCCCCGTTATCGTATGGCACAACCGTCTCACATCTGCTTTACTTGCTGTAATTCAATGGCGAACAGCCGCGATAAGTGATTTTCGTAAATAAAATTGACAGTAAAACACCCCGTCTATACAATTAAAAAATGAATGCCGTTTGTCGATAAAAACCAGTCTCACCCTCAACTGGCACATTTTTTGCTTTTTACCATTGTGTTTTAAAAAATAATAACGTTATGGTTGTACAAGGCAATTTGGTCAAGGCTTTCGAGTCGACCTTCAAGAAACACTGGGATTTACCGGCCCTGTCGATTTACAAGGGCGAAACCCTTACCTACGGCGATATGGCCGTGTTGGTTGAGAAAATCCACATTATGTTTGGACAGTGCGGCGTGAAGCCGGGCGACAAAATCGCACTTATCGGCAAGAGCCACCCACATTGGGCGGTATCATACATTGCCACAATCACCTATGGCTGCACCATTGTGCCGATTCTGGTCGATTTCCATCCAAACGATGTGCAAAACCTTATCACTCACTCTGATGCAGTGATGCTCTTCTGCGGCGACATGGTTCTGCCATCACTTTCGGCTGAGAAAATGCCGCTGTTGCGCGCTATTATCAATATGACCAACTACACCGTTGCCTTTGAGCGCGACGAGTACAACGTGAAAGCCGTGATGGACAACATCGACGAGCTTTTCGCAAAAAAATATCCTAACGGATTCACTGCAAACGATGTGAATTATGAAGCCGTTGACGGCGAGGCTCTTGCAGTAATCAGCTATACATCAGGTACAACGGGCTTCTCGAAAGGCGTTATGCTGCCGCATCGCAGTCTGATGGCCAATATCGAGTACGCCATCCGCAATATGCAACTCGACGCTGGTGACCGCATGTTGAGCATCCTGCCGCTGGCACACGCTTATGGCTGCGCTTTCGAGCTTCTGTGGCCGTTATGCGTAGGTACCCACGTTACATTCCTTGGCCGCTCGGCCGGTCCGTCGGTGCTGCTCGAGGCCTTCAAGGTTGTGAAACCGCACCTTTTGCTGCTGGTTCCGCTGCTCATCGAGAAGATTTACAAGAAACAAGTGCTGCCAAAAATCAGCACCACTGGTATGAAAATCGCAATGCACATACCAATACTCAGCGGTATCATCTGCAAGAAGATACGCGAGTCGCTAGCCGCATCGTTTGGCGATTGCTTCCGCGAGGTTGTGATTGGCGGTGCCGCTCTCAATCCTGAGGTTGAGGCGTTCCTGCATAAAATCAAATTCCACTATTCTGTTGGCTATGGTATGACCGAATGCGGTCCGCTGGTAAGCTACGCTGGCTGGCGTTCGGCTCGTATGGGTTCTTGCGGCAAGCTTGTTGATGCTCTTGAGATGACAATCGACTCTCCGGATCCAGAGAAACAGGCTGGCGAGATTATGGTTCGCGGCGAGGGCGCAATGCTCGGCTACTACAA
>JAGCFC010000170.1 GCA_017650325.1 Salinivirgaceae bacterium
CGGGGTGTTGTTGTCGCCCTTCACAACCTTGTAAGGCACACGGTTGATTTCGTTTGTCAGATTGTCGTAGCGCTCGCCCATAAACCGCTTGATTGAGAAGACGGTCTTCTGCGGGTTGGTGATGGCCTGACGTTTGGCAGGGTCGCCCACTTTGCGCTCGCCGCCGTCAATAAAGCCGATTACCGAAGGCGTTGTACGTTTGCCTTCGCTGTTTGCAATAACCACAGGTTCGTTGCCTTCCATCACTGCAACGCAAGAGTTTGTGGTTCCTAAATCGATTCCAATTATCTTTCCCATAATATTTAAATTTTAAATTGTTGTTCAATTTTTAAAATTGATTGCCCGTTGAATGACAATCTCTGTGCCAGACGGTTTTTGACCGATTTCCGGCGGCTGCGTCCGAATTTTTGTCAGTCGGTTGATGAAAAATGCGCCACGGGTGTCAGTCGATACTGACAGATTGTCGGACAGGGGGAAGGGTGGGGTGGTTTCCTGCCGACAATAACTTTTATCAACACCATAGTATATCGAACAAAAAAATATATACATTGTAACTGCGTTTCGCCAATCTCATAATAATGGCGTTACGTTATTGTTTATCAGTATTTTATTCTTTTTGTTATGGAGATTTTAAGTTCAGGAGGGATTGCAAGTTTTATGAATTTGACAACACTGCTTTTCATTATTGGTGTGATAATGTTCATTATCGAGATTTTCACACCGTCGTTTGTGGCTGGCTCAGTCGGTATCGGGTTCTTCTGCGCCGGAGTGGCGTCGTTTTTCATCGATTCGTATAGTTGGTTGCTGTTCATCGGCATTTGCGGAACAGCAATCACAATGTTCGCCATCAGGCCGGTGGTTCTGAAGTGGCTCGACAAAACGGGGGCGCCTACCAATTCCGATGCGATGATTGGCCGTGTGACAAAGGCTAAAGAGGTGATTGACTGCGATTCTGGCTCAATCAGTCTCGATGGCGTTGTTTGGCAGGCCCGCACACTCGACGGTTCCGAGATTGCTGTCGGGACACCCGTCGAAGTGGTCAAAATTGACAGTATCATACTTTATGTTAAACCAAAAAACAGTTAAAAAATGAGTGCAACTTTAGTTCTGCTATTTGTAATAGCATTGTTCGTCCTAATTTTTGCGATGGCCGGTTTCAAGGTCGTCAAACAGTCGGAAACGATGGTCGTTGAGCGTTTGGGAAAATTCAACCGCCAGTTGTCGTCGGGTATCAACATCATTTGGCCGATTATCGACAAGCCGCGTCCGGTTAAATGGCGCTATGTGACTGAATATAACGGCACTAAATATGTCCGTTTTGTCGACAGACCGCGTATCGACATTCGTGAGACGGTTTACGATTTCCCGCGCCAGAATGTGATTACCAAAGACAATGTGAATTTGGAAATCAACGCATTGCTTTATTTCCAGATTATGGACCCCGTAAAGGCTGTGTACGAGATTGAGAATCTGCCAGATGCAATCGAAAAACTGACACAGACAACGTTGCGTAACGTGATTGGCGAACTTGAACTCGACGAGACACTCACATCGCGCGACACCATCAACACTAAGCTTCGACTTATTTTGGACGAGGCCACAAACAAATGGGGTGTTAAGGTGAATCGTGTTGAGCTTCAGGATATTAACCCGCCAGTTGAGATTCGTCAGACAATGGAAAAGCAGATGCGTGCCGAGCGTGAGCGCCGTGCCACCATTCTCGAGGCTGAAGGTCACAAAAAGGCTACCATTCTTGAGGCCGAAGGTATGCGCGATGCCGAAATCAACCAGGCTCAAGGTCGCAAGCAGGCGCAGATTCTGCGTGCCGAGGCTGAGGCTGAAGCAAAGATCAAGGTTGCCGAAGCTGAGGCAAAGAGTATCCGCCTGATTAGCGAGGCCATCGACCAGAGCGCCCATTTCGACCCGGCTCAATACCTGATTGCAATGAAATACATCTCAACCTTCGAGCAGTTGGCTGCAGGCAAGGACACCAAGACCGTCTTTATGCCGTACGAGGCTACCGGCGTTTTGAGTTCGCTCGGTTCTCTGAAAGAACTTTTCGAAGGGGCTGAGAAGAAATTGAAGAAATAAAAACTGACAGTTTCTGCATATAAGTTGCTGGATATTGCATTATTGTCAGTTTATATGACAGCAGGGGCGGCGAGGTGTCCGCTCCTGTTTTTTTGTGAGAATATGCCGATAAGCATGAATGCTATTCTC
Source organism: Salinivirgaceae bacterium (assembly GCA_017650325.1). GTDB lineage: Bacteria > Bacteroidota > Bacteroidia > Bacteroidales > SZUA-534 > RUG13583. Next base: position 2,221 of record JAGCFC010000170.1, read on the forward strand.
TGACAATAAGCTCTTTTCCGTTGGCTTTGCGCCATGCGTTTGAGGCATTGAGGCTGAATTCGCAGCCGCAGTATTGCTGTTCGTAGAAGTTGTATTGCCGGATAATTTCAATCCGACGTTCACTCAAACCGCCTTTGCGCCAGTTCTGGTCCCAGAATTTGACATTTGTTTGAGATTCTGCCCATTGACCGGCTTCGTTAATTTGGTCGAGGCTTTTCCACCGCGATGAGGCAAGTGTTGTTGTGAATAGTTCGAATCCATGTTCTTGTGCGTATTGTGCGGTACGCATCAAGCGGTGCTTGAAACATTCAAGGCATCGGCGGCCTCGTTCCGGCTCATCGGCGAGTGGTTGTGCCGATAGCAACCATTGGTTGTGATTGTAGTCGTCATCAACTATATCAAGCCCCAATTCCTGTGCGAATCGTGTACATTCGTCTTTGCGGAGCTGGTATTCGCTTTGTGGATAAATGTTTGGATTACAATAAAATATTGTAGGCCGTATGCCGTTTTGGAGCAGACATTCAACAATGGCCGACGAACATGGTGCACAACACGCATGAAGCAGCACTCGGGTTGCATTGTTGGGTATGTTCAGCTTGAGTTTTACTTGTTGCATAGTGCGGCAAAAATATGAAATGTGCGGAGAGTATTGGTCCCGATAAACATCGAAATCAGTTTTCGCTCTTGCTCAAAAAACGTTCCGCTTCCGCGATTTTCTCGACCGAGCCGGCATCGAACCAATAATCGCTGTCGTGCTGATAACCAACGATTTTGTAATTTTTAGCCAATTTCAGGTAGTGGGGGATTATGGGAAATACCTCATCAGCGGGAAATTTGTCGAACAAAGTTGGCGACATAATATGTATTCCGCTGAAAGCGAATGGTTTAAGTTCGGCATTGTCGCTCACAATAATTGATTCTCCGGTTTTGATGTTCTGCCAGCCGCCAAGTTGCTTCTGACCATCGAACAGCAGCACCCGCGAGCTTTGCCGTTGACGGATGGCAAGTGTAGCATCGGCTTTTGAATCAATATGTTGCTGCATCATTTGGCGCAAGTTGATATTGGTCAGAATATCGACATTGGCAATCACAATCGGCTCTTTGCCGCTGAACAGGCCGATGGCTTTTTTCAGACCGCCGCCAGTGTCGAGCAGCAGATTGCTTTCATCGGAAATGGCAATGTCGGCCTTGCATTTAAGGTTGCCGATGTAGTCTTTCATCTTATTGGCAAAATGATGAACATTTACAACAATGCGGTTGGCGCCATTGCTCTCAAGCATCGTAATGCAATGTTGCAGAAGCGTTTGGCCGCATACTTCGACCAAGGCTTTTGGTCGGTCATTTGTCAATGGGCGCAGACGTGTTCCCAAACCTGCAGCGAATATCATTGCTTCCATAGACGGGGATTGAATGTTGTTTAGTTTTTGGTGTTAGGTATCAGTCAAACTTTAATTCTGAATTCTACATTCAATATTCTGAATCCCCAACTCTCTGTGTATCAGCTTTACTCTCACATCGTACTTCTTTCCAATCTGTTCGGCAAAATTCTGGGCGCAGTAAACTGAACGGTGCTGTCCGCCTGTGCATCCGAAACTGACCATCAGATTTTTAAATCCTCGGCGCAGGTATGTTTCTATGGTTGGCGATACGATTTCGATGGCTTGTTTCAAAAAACTGTCGATAGTTGAGTTGGCCTTCAGAAAATCGATAACCGCCTTGTCACGGCCTGTCAGCGATTTGTACTCGTCGTAGCGCCCGGGATTGTGTTGTCCGCGGCAGTCGAACACAAAGCCGCCACCGTTTTCAGGGTCGGAGGGGATGCCTTTCTTGTATGAGAAACTATAAACCGTAATAGTCAATCCGTCGAAATTGTCGGGTTGTGGTTCGGTAATATCTATCTGATTTGCAATCTCTTCGATATGTGGTAAATCGACAATTTTCAGAGCAATCAGGTCTTTCAAGTTCTTTACGGCCGCAGGAATGCTTTCGATGAAGTGTTTTTTCTGCTCGTAATAGCCGCGATATCCATATGCGCCAAGCACTTGCAGTGTGCGAATTAGGGCAAATAGTTTGAACTCGCCGAATAATTGGTCTCGGTTGGTAGGTCTCAGCTCTTTCAGGGCATTTATGTAGCTGTCGAACAACTCGTTGCGCAGTTCTTCGCTGAATCTGGCTTTTGCCTGATATAGCAACGAGGCCACATCGTACATCAGCGGACCGCGTTTGCCGCCTTGAAAATCAATGTAATAAAGCTCATCGTTCTTCAGCATAATGTTGCGCGACTGGAAATCGCGGAACATAAAATATTGGCTGTCAATAGCGCTTGCGGCATCAATAATGTGGTTGAAATCCTGCTCAAGTTTGTATTCGTCGAATGCAATGTGAGCGTTCTTCAAAAAGCAGTATTTGAAGTAGTTAAGATCCCAACGAATGGCGGTTTGGTCGAAATCGGCAGTGGGGATGCAGAGCGAATAATCGATGTTGCGACCAGCCACAACCTGCATTTTAGCCAAATCGGCAAGAGCCTGCTTATAGAGTTGTTTAAGGTGCTCGTCGGGGGTGCCATTGGCGGCAGTTACAAGGTTGTAGAGCGGTTCGGAGCCTAAATCTTCAATAAGATAGCAGGTTCGGTTGTCGCTCACAGCCAGAACTTTTGGCACGTTTATTCCCGCATCGGCAAAAGCTTGACTGAATGAAAAATAGGCTTCGTTTTCAGTCGTATTTGGGTTGTATGCGGCCATCACCGTATGTTGGTCGGCGGTGGTGAGCCGGAAATACTGCCTGTCGGAGCCGGAGCGGGGCAGGGGTGAGCATTTGGCATAGCTTCCGCCAGCCCACTTGTCGTACAGTCGGTTTATCTCATCGATAACTTGAATCATTGTCTTGCAGAGTGTTACAATGAGTCGGTTGCGGCTTTTAGAGTCGGATAGATTTCAAGAATCTGGTCGATTCGGGTCATTTTGATAACGTTGCTGACGGCGGCGCTCAAGTTGCAGAATTTGATTTTGCAATTGTTGTTGCGTCCGTGGTTGTAAATGCTTATCAATGTGCCCAATCCTGTGCTGTCAATCAGATCAACGTTGCTCATGTCGACAATGATGTTCAGGTACTCGTTCATGTCAATAACGGCGTTCATCTGCTTTCTGAACTTGCTGTCATTGATAATCGTGATTCGTTTGTTTTCGGGTTTTGGTGTCACAACGGCGCAACCCGCAATTTGATTGTTGATTTCCATTACTGTAGATTCTTTTTTAAGTTTTCTATTTCAGTTAGAACGTCGGTGCTTACCGATAAGAAATTGGTAACTATTGTTTTATATAATTCAAAGTCGTTGCCTTCCTTTGCTTCCATTTCTAGTTTTGCCATGTCGGCGCGAAGCGATTCTATACCCATCAGGGCAACTGATGATTTGGTCTTGTGGGCTATTGCCGAAAGTTGCTTGAAATCTTTATCCTGCAGAGCCTTTTCAAGTCCTACCAGCAGTGTCGGGAGTTGTTGGATGAACACATCAATAAGCTCTTTCTTGAACTTCTCGTCTCCGCCAGTCACAGAATCCAGATGTTCGGGGTTGATATATATGTATTTTTCTGCCGGTTGTGTATTGCTGGCATTGTTTACAACAGAGTCTGTAGATACCTTCTTGATACCGACATGCTTGTAAATCATGTTTATAAGATCTTGCGTCTCAAATGGTTTTGAGATGTAGTCGTCCATGCCGGCACCTATGCATTTTTCTTTTTCGCCTTTGATTGCAGCGGCTGTCAGAGCAATAATTGGGATGGTGCGCTTCTCCTGATCGTCCATTTTCCGAATTATGGAGGTTGCTGTGTATCCGTCCATTTCGGGCATGTGCAAGTCCATCAGAATCAGGTCGAAATGCTCTTTGTTGAGCAAGTCGATTACCACTTTGCCGTTGGGGGCAATCATCAAGTTGAAGTCTTTCTTCAATATTGTCTTGACGAACAATTGGTTAATTTCGTTGTCCTCTGCCAGCAGAATATTTGGCGTGTAGTCGGGCGAGAATTGTGTGTCACTTTCGTTATTGCTTGTCAGGACTTCATCTTCAACCTTTTGAGTTCCATGCATATAATTAATTCTCAACTCAAAAGTACTGCCTTTTCCGTCTTCGCTTGTCAGTATTATGTCGCCGCCTTGCATTTTGGCCAGTTGCTTCGAAATTGTCAGGCCCAAACCTGTTCCGCCGTATTTGCGGGTTGTGTCGCTCGATGCCTGTGAGAAACTCGAGAATATAAGCTCCTGCTTCTCTTTCGGAATGCCGATGCCAGTGTCGCGAACAGCAAAACTCAGTTCGCTTGAATTGTGCGTCTGGTTTAATACCTTTATAATCAAGGTTATACCTCCGTATTCGGTGAATTTCAGCGCATTGCTGAGCAGGTTGTTCAGAATCTGGTTCAGACGGGTCGGGTCGCCGATAACGTTTCGCGGTACGTTTTTGTCGATATTGGTTCTGAAATAGAGTCCTTTGTTTTCCGTCGACATCTTGTAGGTTGCCGCCAAATTGTTGATAATCTTGTCCAGATTGAAGTCGATTTTCTCGATTTCCATTTTACCGGCTTCAATCTTCGAGAAGTCAAGAATATCGTTAATGATTACAAGCAGGTTGTTGGCCGATATTGTAATGTTATCGAGGAATGTCTTTTGGTCGGGGGTTAAATTTGTGTCGTTCAGTAGTTTGGCCATTCCGATCACACCGTTCATTGGGGTGCGGATCTCGTGGCTCATGTTGGCAAGGAACTGGTCTTTGATTTTTGCAAGTTTTTCAGCTTGCTCCTTAGCCTGTGTCAGATCGATGTTCTGCTTCTTAATCTGCTTGATCATAGAGTTGAAACCCTTCATCAACTCACCAATCTCATCGTTGCGTTTTTCGGTTTCTTTTACCTGATAATCAGATACATCTGACATGTCTCGCATGGTGTGCGTCAAGTTGATGATTGGGGTTGAAATGACGTTCTGCATGGTTCTAGTCAGCAGCAGTGCAATAACCATCGATACCAGGATCATTATTAAAAGCACTTTGAGAAACTGCATCGAGCGGATTTTGTAGTCGTTAAGGCTGGTATGCAGATAGATGGATCCGATTACCTCATCGTCGAGAATGATGTTGCTGCTTACCAGCAAATCGTTCTCTAGAAAAGCGAAGGTGTCGCGCGACGATATGAAATCAAGATTTGTATTGCTGTATTCTTGGCTTTGGGTGTATTCCGCAAAAAGCGTGTGGTTTGCGTCATAGATTCGGGCGACGCGGATGTTGGTGTCGGCAGCCAGTGTTTGCAGCACGGTTTGTGCATCGAGCGGATAGTCGAACGTGATGTTGGCAGTGTTGTTGTCACCGACAATTTTACTCAAGATGGTCATATTGCTGAGTATCTGCCTGTTGTACTGCGCCTTGTCGTAGTGGCCAAAAATCAAACCGGCGATAATAAGAGCCACAAGGCTTATGAGCATCACCATTATGGTTATTTTGGTCCTTATGGATAAATCCTTAAAATTCATCTTCTTTTGTCGATATTATTTTGGCCAGCAACAGCAGTTTGGGACTGATTTTTATGCCGATGTCATTTGCCACGTCTTTGTTTATTTCGAATTGGCGTTCGGAGAATTGCGGAAGGAAGTTTATAACTCCGCCAATCTGACAGAAGTTGTTCATTTCATCGCCGATGGTCACAATTGGTTTTTCCCCAATTGTCTTGACAACCTGCATGGCCTCGTGTAGTTTGATGCCCGACAGGATGAGCATATGGCAATTGTCGGTTTCAGCCAGATTCGATATTCTCTTTATTTTCCAGTCTTTACCATTTGCTTTGCGACCGATCATGGTTTTTTCGAGAATAATGCCGAACGGGTCGTTTTTGTAAACGCACAGATAAAGCGTGTCGCCTTCGATGTAGTTGGCCGGCCATTCGATGAATTTTGCAAAGTTGAATATATACGCGGCTTTTACCTCGTATTCAGAATATTGTGCGTGCGCCCCGGTGGCAGCCAGACTTAAGACTGCTGTCACAAAGGCTATCATTGTGTTTTTGATGCTCTTCATGGTAGTCAATCTTTAAGTTCGAACAATAATATTTCAACGCGGCGGTAATTCATCTCGTGCGTTGTACGGTCGTATTTGCCGTGCTCAGTCGATTCGCCGTGACCCTGGGTGATTATTTTCCGCCCGTCAACATTGTTCTCGAGCAGATATTTGAGCACGTTCTGCGCTCTCAACTGCGATAGGTTTATATTGTGGGTCCGCTCGCCTTGAGTGTCGGCATAGCCGTTGATCTCAGCACCGATTGAAGCGTTGTCTATAAGCAGGTCAATTATTTGCTGCAGTTCTTTTTTCGAACTTGCAGTCAGCGTGCTTTCATTGAGTTTATAGTAAAGCGTGTGCTTATGGATAATTTTACGCTGATCGGGTTGTGAGACTTTGAACAGTGCGGGATTGGTGTTCTCCTGACGGTTGATGCTGCTTCTGTGGTTTCGCGTCGGAATTTCGAACCGGCTCAGGTCGATGGGGGAGGCTGTATAGAAAGTGTCCTGCCCAATGACATGCATCGAAACCGATTTGTTTTTGTTGCCGTCGGTGTAGAAGTGCGTTTCGGTCACCTTGTCCTTCTGCTTCGTGTTGGCGTCGAGAATGCTCAATGTGACAGAGTCGCTGGTGTTTATGGCATCTTCGATGAGCGAAAGCAGATCGTCGGTACTTTTTTTAAGTTTTTTCTGCTTATCCTTGTTGTTTGTCTGCGTGTTGTTGTAACTCAGCTTGTTAACAGTGTCCGATGTTTGGATAATGTTTTCCACCAGTTCAAGCAGATGCTCGTAGTAGATGGGCTGCTGAGGTGTGTTGTTGTTGGTTATAGAGTCGGCTTCCGAGGTTTTGTAAATGTCATAGAAGACGTTGTTCACCATCACTTCCTCGCCAATATCGCTGTTGTTCAGCTTGATAGGCTGCAGCGTTATTTCTTGGTATAGCTCATAGAAGTAGTTCTGGTATGGAATGTGGATGTTTATAAGCTGCGGCATGAAATTCGGTGTCGATATCACAAGCTGATAGTTTTTTGCCGGAGGGAAAATCATCAGGTATTTGCCAGGTTCAGTGTCGGGTGTGTACACATATTTCACCTGCTCGTGTGTGTTTTTGTCATACACTTTTATATCAACTTTAATCGGTTTTGGTGGTGTGCCAGCCAGAACTGTTCCTTTGACAAGTGTGAGAGGAATAGGATCTTTGTAGCCGACTTTCATTATGGTGTGGCGTCCGTACGAATTGTTTCTCGATGTTGAAAAGTACCCGTATTCGCCGCTTGCGTTCAGTACAAATGTCAAGTCGTCGATGGTGGTGTTCGGAAAGCCCATGTTTTCAGGCTCAGTCCATTCTCCATTCACGCGTTTAGATTTGAAAATGTCTTTGTCGCCTATTGTGCTATGACCTTGTGAACTGAAAAAGAGTGTTTGTCCGTCATAATGGATGAATGGTGATTCTTCGTTGAATTTGGTGTTGACTTTGTCGCCAAGATTTACAGGCTCGTCCCATTCGCCTTTTTTGTTCAGTGTCGACACATATATGTCGTGTCCGCCAAAACCGCCCGGTCTGTCACTCACAAAATACAGCTTTGTCCCGTCTGGTGTTATGCTGGCCGCACCTTCGTAATACGGGGTGTTGATGTTCTTGTTAAGTTTCTTTATGTCGGTTATTGTTGTGCCGTGCAATAGTCCGGAGTAAATGTCCTGATTGAGACCTTCGCCAAGATTCAGAAAAACAGTGTGGCCGTCGGGTGAAATGCCTGCCAGTGTGGCACTCAGATGTTGCAGTTTGTGCTCAAGTTCAAGTGTTACCTTTTCAGGCTTTAACCATGTGTTGTTATCGTCCTTGACCGACAGCATTATGCTTTTCGACGTCTCATATCCTTTGCCCACTCCGGTTTCGCGCATGAAGAGCATCATGCTCTCGTCGGCACTGATTAGCGGATTGTAGTCCGATTCGCCAGTATATAGCGACATTACAGGTTCGATATCGACTTTATATGGCTGTTCGGTAATGTTTATGGCGTTCTGACAGACACCAATCATCCGTTTGCAGTGGTTAATCTTGTTAAGGTCGGCTTTACCACTCTTGGCGGTTTTGTTTATGTATTTGTTGAACTCCTTTATGGCGTCCTCAAATCGGTATGCAACGTGGTACGCGTCGCCAAGATACCAGATGACATCGAGTGGTACAAGAGTTCCAGCCGATACATAGGCTTCTTCAAGATACTTGATTGATTTCTCTTTCTCGTATCTCGATTTCAGATAGCAAAGGCCGATCTGGTACCGAAGGTTGATGTCGTCGATAATGGAGTCGAGTTGTATATAAATAGGTAATGCCTTTTCATATTGCCCGGCTTCAAAAAAGTTGTTGGCTGATTTAAGCAGTTTCCGTTCCGATTGAGAATATTGTGCAGCAGCACTTTGCACCACCAACGCAAGCACAAGGCAGCAGGTGATTCTCAGCCATATGGTATGGGATTTTTTTTTGTTACATATCATAGCCCTGTTTTATTTGTGTGTAACACTCAAAATTACTTTTTTTAAAGTTCGGAGCAAACATGATTTTACGTTTTGTTATGTATTTTTTCAATAACCTAATAAACAGACTATTCCGCGCCGACTCTTTGGATGTTGCGGCGAGAAGGGCCGGATATGTCAGCGACCAAATGGGTATCAGATCGCGTTTTTTGCGTGAAAATACCAATTGGCAGTCGCATCTCGACAATACCCGAAATTTCATTGTCGAGGCGGCTAATCAGCTGACGATTCGGAAGTCGGTGGCGGTGCTTGGCAGTGGATGGCTTTATGATGTTCCTCTTGAACAATTGTCGCAAATGTTTGATTCAGTAACACTTGTCGATATTGTACATCCAGAGCCGGTGAGGCAGAAAGCGAGTCGTATGCCTAATGTCACTTTGCTCTGCGCCGATTTGACGGGCGGTGCGGTGATGGCAGCCACTCAATCGGAGTCATTCAGTCAGTTTGTCGATTGGTTGCCAAATGCTGCGCCTTCTGTCAGTTTCGACAATTTCGACCTTGTGGTGTCTGTCAATCTGCTTAATCAGCTCGATATTATTTTGTGCGACTATCTGAAAAAACGATTCGGGGTTTCCGATTCCGAACTGTTGCCCGTCAGACAAACTGTGCAGCAGCAGCATATCAGCTGGCTCCCTAAAAATCATTCGTGTCTCATAACCGATTATTTGCAGATTGACAAGCCGGTTGGTGGCGAACCTCCTGTGGAGACCAGGTTGCTGTTTGCTGATCTTTCCGATTTGCCTCCGTTCAAGGAATGGGAGTGGGTTTTTGACACCAGTCAGCGCTATTCTGTAAAAAATAATACCTATTTTAAGGTGATGGCCGTTTGTTTTTGACAATGGACTTTGTATCTTAGCCTTTTATATTGGCTGGCTTTCGGGCTTGCCTCAATATTGTGTAAATGATTAAAAATTAATGCAATGAGATTTAAAACAATTTCTTTGGCAGTCGGTTTGGCGTTCTGTTTAAGCGGATATGCCCAAAATCCTGCAGGCAAAGACACAACACTCGTTATTGCTGGCAATCAGGATGCCGAGGTCGCTTTCAACGAAGGTAACGATTTTGTTGCCCAACGTAATTTTCAAGAGGCCATAACAAGCTTCACAAAAGCCTTGTCGTTCAATCCTCAATTCACAAAGGCCATGGTAAACCGTGGGTTCGCAAAGTCGGAGCTGGCTGATTACAGTGGTGCCATAACCGATTTTACTATGGCAATCGAACTCGAAGAGTCGGCTGTCGCCTATTATGGACGCGGTCTGGCTTATTTCAACCAAAATAATTCGAGTGACGCGCTGACAGATTTCGAACTTGCCATCAAGGCTGGATACAACGAGGCAAAGGTTTATTATTATGCCGGTGTGGCCAATTTTGAGTGCGGAAACTATGAGGAGAGTGTCAACAACCTCACGCTCTCAATCACATTCGATGGCAATAACGCTCAAGCTTACAACGATCGAGGCAGTGCCAAACGTATGAAAGAAGACTACGATGGCGCTATTGCCGATTATCAGACTGCCATTAAGATTGACCCGAAACTGGCTACGGCCTACAACAATCTTGCAAGCGCACTGCTTAAAAAGGGCAATGTCGATGATGCCATCAGCAATTACGGATTGGCTATAGGTCTCGATTCTGAATATTTTATCGCTTACAACAATCGCGCCCGCGCAAAATTCGAGAAAAACGATTTCGACGGCATGATTGCTGATTGCCAGAAGGCCATTCAAATAAATCCCGAGTATGCCTACGCCTATAATAATATAGGAATAGCACAGATGAAAAAGAAAGATTACGAGGCAGCATACCGTTCGTTCAGCGACGCCATTAAGATCAATCCGAATTTTGCCGAAGCATATCTTAACCGTGGCAGTTGCCAGGAGATGCAGCGCAAGTTTGACGAGGCTGTCGCCGACTGGCGCAAAGCCTATGAACTTGGCATAACTAAGGCCAGAAACTACATTTCGTTTTATGAATAATTTTCAAAGTTGACTATGAAACGCTTATATATTATTATTGTGGCATTGGCCTGCAGCACTTCTGCATTCAGCCAGGATATTCCGTTTGACAAGAACTATTTTCAAAACCAGAAAGACGCCTTTAAAGAGGCTAATAACAGCCTGAAAGACGGTGAGTCGTATTTCAGCAAAGAGTATTATTACGAGGCTTTGCAGTATTATCTTGAGGCACATAAGTTTAACCCAAACTATTCGCTGCTCAACTATCGCATAGGAGTGTGCTATATGAATCTGCCGATGAAGTACAAAAGCATCGACTTCTTTGAGAAAGCATATCAATTACGTCGCGACGTGGCTGACGACATTCACTACATGCTGGCTCGCGGCTACCATCTTAATGGTCAGTACGACAAGGCGATAGGGGAATACAAGGCTCATATGGCCGTTCTTACTCCGACTGAGGCTCCTGAAATGAAGCCGCAGCTTGAAAAACTGATTGCTGAATGCGAGTTCGGAAAACAGTTGATGGAAAATCCGGCACGCGCCTTCATCGATAACATTGGCTCTGTGCTGAACTCTCGTTTCAATGACCATAGCCCGCTTATCTCTGCCGATGAATCAATGATGATTTTCACCTCGACACGAAACAACGGTCGTTCGATGAGTCTCGATGACGGACAATATGACGAGGATATCTACATCAGTTACAATGAAAAGAAAAACTGGCAGGTTCCAAGTGAGATAGGAGAACCAATCAATACCCAGTACGATGATGCAACCGTTGGCTTGTTCCCTGATGGTCAGCAACTGCTTATCTACAACGGCCGTAAAGGCAGTGGCGATATTGAGATGTGCTCACTGAAAGGAACCAAGTGGGAATATCCTAAATCAATGCCTAAGCCTATCAACTCTGAGTATCGCGAGACATCGGCATGTTTCTCACCCGACGGACGCCGGATTTATTTCGTCAGCGACCGACCAGGTGGATATGGTGGAACTGACATCTACGTGTGCACCCGCACTGCAAAGGATAAATGGGGTGAGGCTGTCAATCTTGGACCAATAATTAACACTCAGTACGACGAAGAGGCTGTGTTTATGCACCCTGACGGACGTACATTGTATTTCAGTTCACGCGGACATAACACCATGGGCGGCTATGATATTTTCATGTCGCAGATGGACGATAAAGGCAATTGGTCGGAGCCGGTTAATCTCGGTTACCCGATTAACTCGCCCGACAATGACCTCTGTTTTGTAATATCAGCCAATGGCCGACACGGATATTGCAGCAGCGTGCGTCCTGAAGGTTCTGGAGGTCTCGACATCTATCGAATGACATTCCTTGGCCCCGAAAAGCCATACACTCTGTCGGGTGAGGACAACTTGATTTCGGCGCGTTCGCAGCCGGTTTCCGACATGGTTATGGAGGCTTCGGTCGAACTGGTTACAATCCGCCTGACAATTGTTAAGGGTATTGTTCGCGATGCCATAAGCAACGAGCCGGTAAGCGCTACTATCGATATCGTCGATAACGAGAAGAATGAGGTTATTTTCACATCGCAGACCAACTCGGCAACAGGTAAGTTCCTTGTTTCGCTGCCTTCGGGTAAGAACTATGGCTTGATGGTGAGAGCCGACAACTATCTGTTCCACTCTGAGAACTTTGATATCCCGGCAGCAACCGAGTATCAGGAGATTGAAAAAGACATTGCTCTCAATAACATCAAAAAGGACGTGAAGATTATCCTTAAGAACGTGTTCTTCGAGACAGGCAGCGCCAAACTGAAACCGACATCGTATGCCGAGCTTGGTCGTTTGACAAAACTTATGAGCGAAATTCCCGCTTTGCGTATTGAGATTTCCGGACACACTGACAATCAGGGCAGTAAGGCAACTAACCAACGTCTGTCGGAGGCTCGCGCCAAATCGGTTGTCGATTTCTTGATTTCAGAGGGTGTTGATGCAAGCCGTTTGGAGTACAAAGGTTATGCGTTCGACCAGCCGGTTGCCGACAATGCCACCAAAGAGGGTAGGGCAATGAACCGCCGTGTTGAGTTCAAGGTTTTGAGTACTGAATAAAACGAAGAATTCCAGAATGCGTCTCTGAACGGACGCATTCTGTCTTTTTGTGACTGATAATGGGCAGCAAATTTTTGTTCAGGCTTAAGGAGCGTTTTTTCAAGAGTTACTTTATTGTACAAGACTCACTGCTGAAGATTTACCGTGTGGTAGCTTCGTTGTGCAATATTGTAATTCTGATCTGCAGTTTGCTGTTTGCCACCTTGCTGATAGCGAGGCTTGGATTCTATCATCATCAGATTGTCCAGGACAATGTCGATGTCCTTATAGGTAAGATATTTATTGTCACATATATAGCCAAATATGTGCATGATATCTATATGTTGGTTAGTCGCAAAATTCTGCCGCGGTTGATTGATATACTGATATTTATCGTCTGCACGGTGGTGTTTTTGCCCAACGTTCATACTTTTTCTGCCGATTTTGCGGGGAATTCATTCATGTCGAGTTTCCCGCCAGTGGCAACAGCCATGGGACTGATTCTGGTCGCAGACTTCTACAAAGTCGCGAAAGTGATATCGTCGATGAAGATGTCGCCGCCGTTGCTTTTCGCCTTCAGTTTTATTGTGATGATATTCGTGGGGTCGGGCTTGCTGATGCTGCCTAATGTTCATTCGGGTAGCATAACCTATTTCCAAGCGTTGTTTACCTCAGCAAGCGCCATTTGCGTTTCAGGATTGTCGGTAATCGATTTAACTGAAATACTGACATTTAAAGGTAATGTCATATTGCTGTTCCTTTTTCAGATAGGCGGTTTGGGCGTAATGGCTTTCACGGGTTTGTTCGCATTCGCATTCACAGGTACGGTGTCATTCAAAGACCGCATTCTGCTTAAAGACATGTTTTCGTCCGACACTATGGGCGACATCTTTTCGTTCATAGCTAAAATGCTGTCAATCACCTTGCTGTTTGAGTCAATTGGGGCGGTTGCAATATATTTAAGCATAAGCGACAGTAATATTCAAAACCCGATATTTTTCTCGATATTCCATTCTGTATCAGCGTTTTGTAACTGCGGAATATCAACATTGCCCGATGGTTTTGCAAATCCGGCTGTGGCTGGAAACAATACACTTCTGATGCTGATAGCCATACTTGCAACGTTTGGCGGCATTGGTTTCCCTGTGTTGATTGCTCTTTATTCATCGATACGCAACCGGACAATCAAGTTGCTGCACATTTCGGTCGACCGCCGCAGCATTGCCCGTCTTGTAGGGACCGATATGTCTACACATATTGCCATGATTGCCACATTAGGCATTCTTGTGGTTGGCACTGTCAGTTATTATTTTCTTGAGCTTGGCAACACATTAGCCTACGACTCTGAATCGTCGCGTTGGGTTAAATCGTTCTTCTGTTGTGCCACGGCACGTACAGCAGGTTTCAATGTGTCGGATATCAGCTGCTGGAGTAGCGCCACAATGGCTCTAATGATTGGTATTATGTGGATTGGTGCGTCACCAGGTTCGACTGGAGGCGGTATTAAAACCACCACATTCGCACTTGCGCTCTGCTCTATTGTAAGTTTCATTCGGGGTAACCGTTATATCGAAATAGGTTACCATCGTATTGGTTTTGAGACGATTTCGCGTGTATTGGTGTTGGTTACCATGTCACTGCTGATTATCTTTGTCGCATTTATACTATTTTCATTTTTCGAGCCGGACAAGAATCCGTTCACGTTGTTTTTCGATACGGTTTCGATGTATAGCACAACGGGATTGTCTCTGTCGGGTACGGCAAGTTTGTCTACACCATCGCAGGTGCTCACAATGGTTATGATGTTCCTTGGTAGGGTTGGACCGCTTACGCTGTTGTCGGGCATTTTTGTGTCGCGCAAGGCAAAATATGCGAAATATCCATATAAAAACTTGACTATTAACTAATTAGAAAACGATAAAAACAGGTAGAATATGAAGTTTATTGTTATCGGATTGGGCTACTTCGGCTCAACATTGGCAATTAGCCTGACTGAGCAGGGGCATGAGGTTATCGGTATCGACAACAAGTTTGAACGTGTCGATGAACTGAAGAATCAGATTGGAAACGTGATGGAGATGGACACAACCAACGAAAATGCGGTTAAGACATTACCATTAAACGATACCGATGCGGTGATTGTAGCCATTGGCGAAGATGTCGGTTCGTCGATTCTCACACTGTCGATATTGAAAAAACTGAATGCCAACAACATTATAGGCCGCATTATCAGTCCGATGCACAAGAGCATTCTCAATCAGATTGGAATTGAAAACACTGTTCATCCGGAATCGGAAACGGCAATAGCTATAAGCTTGCAGTTGCAGGTTAAGAATGCTTTGAAAATCACCGAGATAGATGCGAATAATGTGATTGTGGAGTTCAAGGTGCCGCAGAAGTACGTTTCGCATACGCTCGAAACCGCCAATCTCGAAACACGATTCAAACTGAAGACTGTTGCCATCAAATCGTTAGGAAAGAAGGGGCTTATCACTCGAGAGCATACTGTAACAACTCTTTCGCCTGACAACAATTATATTTTCAAGGAGAACGATGTGATTATTGTAGCCGGACTGCTCGAAAATATGAAGAAGTTCGCTGCGGAGCAGTAAACTATAAATTTTGCAAAAATAAAAGCCCTTTAAATCTGTGATTTAAAGGGCTTTTACGTGAGTCGGTTGGGATTCGAACCCAAGACCCACAGCTTAGAAGGCTGTTGCTCTATCCAGCTGAGCTACCGAACCAGTTTTGCTTTTTTAGCGGCGCAAAAATAAGGCATAATCTTTCCTTTGCAAAAATATATTGATTTTTCTGCCATAATTAGACGTTTTTATGGTTGATTTTTATGGAAATCATAATCGAGTGCTTCAAAAAGAATTTTTTACTCTGATTTCTTTAAAAAAGCGGAAAAGGATTATTTTTGAAAAAACACAAAGTGTTTTCTTCTTTTAAAGCAAGTTGTTGAAACTTATATGTAAAAGAAAATTAATAAATTACAGATAGATAAAAGTCGAATGAAAGCAATCAGACTTTTGTGCATAGCCGCTGTTTTTGCGGGCTGCACAACCACCAACCTAGAGGAGCAGCAGCTTGACGCTCTCTACAACCGAATGTCGCAGCAGGAGCGCATTGCGCAGCTGAAAAGTATGTATATGGACACACTTTTCAACGAGCAGGGCCAACTCGACACGGCTCGCTGTCGCCTGATGATACCTTACGGAATCGGTCATTTCTCGCAGTACGCCAGCCAGAAACCAACGGACCCCAACGTGTTGCGTGACCGTGTGGCCGCTGTTCAGCAATGGCTGATGACGAGCACGCCAAACGGCATTCCAGCGCTTTACCACGAGGAGGTGCTGACGGGTGTCAACACGCGCGGTGCGACCATTTATCCACAGCAGATTGGACAGGCTTGCTCGTTCAACACCGAACTGGCCGAACTCAAAACTCTGCAGACGGGCATTGCAATGCGCAAAATGGGCGGTGTGCTGTCGCTTTCGCCGATGGTTGATGTGTGCCGCACGCCTTCGTTCAACCGGCTTGAGGAGTCGTATGGCGAGGACGGCTACCTGTCGGCGGCAATGGGTGTTGCCTTTGTGCGCGGACTGCAGCAGGGCGACCTGAAGAAAGGTGTTGGCACTTGCTCGAAGCACTATCTTGGCTACGGCGGCGGTGGCGATGCCGATGAGAAGGAACTGATGGAAGAGATTCTTTTGCCTCACGAGGCGATGATTCGCCTTGCCGGAAGCCGTGTTGTGATGCCCGGCTACCACGCCGTTCACGGCACCAACTGTGTGGAAAACAGTGAGATACTTATCGACATTCTGCGCGATTATATTGGATTCGACGGTATGGTTGTGAGCGACTACACAGCTATCGACCAGATTCCTGACCGACCCGATGCTATGCACAAGGCGGCAGCGGCTATCAACGGTGGCTGCGATGTCGATTTCCCGCACGGCGCCAACTATCAATATTTGCAACAGGCCATCGACAGCGGATTGGTGCAGCCCGAAGCGTTTGAACGCGCTGTGAAGGATGTTTTACGCCACAAACTGCGCGCAGGCTTGCTCGACCAAAATCCGTATCTCTACACGACAGAAAACATTCAACTTGATACGCCGGAAGAACGACAACTGTCATATCAGATTGCTACACAGTCGGTTGTGTTGCTTGAGAATAACGGCATTCTTCCGCTTGGCACAAATACGGAATCAAAAATCAATAATCAAAAATCAGACTTGAAAATCCTACTGACCGGCCCTAACGCCAACTCAATGTGGGCAATGTGCGGCGACTATTCGTTCCCGGCTATGACCTATTTCTGGAAGCGAATAATGACTGATTTGGACCATCCGCACGTGGTGCCGTTGCTTGAGGGAATGACCAACCGCAAGCCCGAAGGCGTCAGCATCAGCTATTCGCGCGGCTGCGACTGGACCGACACAATTGAGACCAAACTGTCGAACGGTGGCGACGAGCGCGCTTGGGATTATAAGATTCTGCACCGCAAAGTGGAATCGGGCGAGAAGGCAGACAAGGCCGAAGCCTTGCGTATGGCCGCAAAGAGCGATGTGATAGTGGCCGCCGTGGGCGAGAATGTGATGCTCTGCGGAGAGAACCGCGACCGCCAAGGATTGCGTCTGCCTGGCCGTCAAGAAGAGTTTGTGAATGAGTTGATTGCAACGGGAAAACCAGTTGTGCTTGTCATCTTTGGCGGCCGAGCCCAAGTGGTTTCGGGATTGGCTGAGAAGTGTGCCGCCGTTATTCAGGCGTGGTATCCGGGCGAAGAAGGTGGCAACGCCGTGGCCGACATTCTCTACGGCCGAGTGTCGCCATCAGCAAAATTATCAGTTAGTTACCCCAATGCAGAGGTTTATGAGCCAATTTGCTACAACCGTTCCGTCACACTCGACAGCCGCATTCAGTGGCCATTCGGTTACGGCTTGAGTTACAGCACTTTCGAATACGGCAATTTGCAAATCGCAAATGAGGCATCGACCACCGACAATAGCATCGACATCTCGTTTGAGGTGAAGAACACCGGCTCAATGGCCGCCGACGAGATTGCGCAGATTTACCTTTCGCCAACGGCTGACAATCAGAACATTCGGCCAATTCAGCTGCAAGGATTCGCCCGCATATCGCTCAAACCTGGTGAAACAAAAACTGTACGAGTGAAACTCTACACCGAGCAGTTCGGCTACTACAGTAACAATGGTCAACGCCAATGGAACATCGCGCCCGGTGAGTTCTGCGTGAAGATTGGCGCCTCGTCGACTGATATTCGCCTGCAGCAGAACATTACGCTGAAAGGCAAAATGGTGGTTAAAGGGCTGAGGGATAATTATTTGTCGGAGGCGATGGTGGAATAGCATTTCGATTTTAGTCGTAAGGGTTGTTGGAAACGACAACCCTTTTTTTGACTTTTTCTTGCTTCCGTCGTATTATAGTCGTGAACAATTAAAAGATGACTTCGTTAGAAACCGACATATTCGTTCGATGCCAAAATGGAGACAAAACAGCCTTCCGCAGTGTGGTTCAAACATATCAGCGATTGGTTTTCTCTTTGGCTTTCAAAATGCTTGCCGATGAAGACGAAGCCAAAGATGTGGTACAGGAGACTTTCATTCGTGTGTGGCAGGGAATAGGCGGATACGATGTGCGAAGGCCGTTTACAACATGGCTCTACACAATTGCTTCACGCCTTTGTCTCGACCGTTTCAAACGCATCAATCGCATTGTGCCCATGCCCGACGACGAGGCTGTGCTTCGGCGGTTTGCATCGGAAACCGACACCCAAAGGTCGCTCGAAAACAGCGAGTTGGTGGCAATTGTTAGGACAATGACCGACCAATTGAGCGCCAAGCAGAAGTTGGTGTTCACTCTCTGCCAGTTGGAAGGTTTATCGTCGGACGAGGTTGAGCGGATAACAGGTCTGAATGCAAGTCAGGTTAAGAGCAATCTTTATGTGGCGCGTCAAACAATTCGTGAAAAATTAAAACAATTAGGCTATGAATAAAACAGAAATCTTACTTGAGAGGTTGCGTTGCCAGCAGCCCGAAATCAGCAATCCCGATGAATTGACGGAGCGCATTATGGAAAGTTTGCCTGATGTTGAACGAAATAACCGTTTGTCAATCAATATTCTGCGTGCGGTGAGAATTGTTTCATCGGTTGCGGCCGCATGGTTCATTGGGCTTTTCATCTGCGTCAGCAACCCTTCGACACCACAGCGCCAGACAAATGTCGAAATTCACCATAAGTATGGACTCTCGCGCGGTGAAATGTTGAGAAAAACATATGCGGGATTGAAACAAAAAAGTCAAACTAAACAACTGAGTTATATACAATTAAAGAAAATGTATTATGAAAACCATTAAACTAATTTCAATGTTCGCACTTGCCGGCGCAACGTTGGTGTCGTGCGAGGACTATGGCGAGGCAAAAATGTTCACTATCGTTAACAAAGACGGCACCTGCACTCGCGAAATCAATTTTAAAAACAATGCGCCAAAAAGCATTGCCTTGAGCGACGCCTGGACTTCCGTCCCCGATGTAAACGACACATCGCGTGTAACATACAGCCGCACTTTCGCCAACGTCGAGCAAATGAGCCAGGATATGCCACTTTTGCTCAACGGCAAACCGCTTCAATCGAAGGCGACATTCGAGAAAAGGTTTCGCTGGTTTTACACCGAGTATACTTTCTCTGAAGAATTTGCATCGATTGGCGACGATTTTCAACTGCCTCCAACCGATTTTGCCACTGCCAAGGAAGTCGAATATTGGTTTACAGGTCAACCAAACATTACCAATGGAATGAACGGAGTCGAGGCTACGGAACGGCTTACCGACATTGGCGAAAAAATGGATAATTGGCTGTCTGCCAACCTTTTTTACGGCGGTTTTGATTACATCTGTGACAATTACGACAAGGTTAAAAATCCGCCAGTCAGCCGAGAAGAGTTTGCGACGCTTCGTGATTCGCTCATGCGATTCCGTGACTCACTCATTACCTTTGCTCGCCCCGAAGATTCTATTGCCAATTTAGCCCGTCCTGCAACGTCTGAGCAGTGCTACTATGCGATTGTCTTTGAGAAGTTTTTTGGCAGCAAAGCCTTCGACAACTTCTTTAATGAGAAAGATAAAACAGGCTGTTATTCAGGGCTCAATGAGAAGGTGGAACCTCTAATGCATTTTTCATCGTTATCAGTGCCTTACACACTGTCGCTGCCGGGCGATGTAATCGATTGTGGTACCGGAATCAGTCAGAACGGCACTATTGTTTTCCCGCTTACAGGTGAGCGCTTAATTCCTCAGGAATACACTATTACAGCCACCTCGCGCCAGACAAACTATTGGGCTTATATTATCACAGTGCTTATTGTTATAATTGCGGTTGGCAGTATTTTGTGGAAACGGAAGTAGCATTACCTTTGCGGCAATAAAGATTATCTGTTTTGATATGAAATACCGTTACCAAACAGTTGGCACATGCAGCCAACAAATTGATTTCGAGATTGATGATAATAACATTCTGCATAATGTGCAGTTCTATGGTGGCTGCAATGGTAACCTTAAAGGCATTGCGAGGTTGGTCGATGGACAGCCGGTTTCCGATGTTGTGAGTAAACTCGAAGGAGTTCAGTGCGGAATGAAAAGCACCTCATGTCCTGACCAATTGGCTACAGCGCTTAAAAAGGTGATGGCCAAACGTAACGCAAACGGCTGATTGTAGGCTATATGGATACACAGTTGAGCAAAAAAAGCATTCTGCTGTTCAATCTGCTAGCCTTTGCCATTGTTTGTGTTTGGGGCACGACATTCGTGTCGAGCAAGGTGCTTATTACCAATGGCTTGCGACCAATCGATGCTTTTTTCTATCGGTTTCTGATAGCCTATGTCTGCATTTGGACCATTGCGCCGCGTAAGTTGTTTTGCAACAGCCTGAAAGATGAACTCTTAGCCGTTGCCCTTGGCATTACTGGTGGCTCGGCTTATTTTCTGGCTGAAAATACTGCGTTACAGATTTCTACCGTCACCAATGTGTCTTTAATTGTCTGTACCACGCCAATTTTAACGGCTTTGCTGCTGAGTATTGGCAATCGCGACGAGCGAATGAATCGCCGCCAGATAATAGGTTCTTTGGTGGCGTTTGTTGGGATGGTTCTTGTGGTACTGAATGGCAAATTTGCGCTGAAACTATCGCCGGTGGGCGACTTGCTTGCATTTGTGGCCGCTTGGTCATGGGCTTTTTATTCGCTAATTACCAAAATGTTGGCACCAAAATACAGCAACTTGTTTATCATTCGTAAGGTGTTTTTCTATGGCTTGCTCACACTGCTGCCAGTTATTGCCTTCTCGGGTTTGACAACTTCTGCAGAAATCTTCCGTCAGCCCTCTGTGTGGCTCAATATCCTCTTTTTGGGAATTGTAGCCTCGTTGGTGTGCTATGTACTATGGAATCTTGTAATGAAGCGCATAGGCGTGGTCAAGGCATCTAACTACATATATTTCAATCCGGTAGTGGCCATTATTACGGCATCAATCGTTATCGATGAGCGCATAACGCCGTTTGCAGTATTGGGGTCGGCAATGATTCTTATTGGTATGTATCAAGTGGAAAAAGTCGGGAAATCGGCACAAAAACAATAGGGGGCCTTTTTTACGTAAAATACTTGTTATCTAATTTGTGAAAAAAAAATATGTAGCGTGGCGCGTTTTTTTTGTTGTCAATAAATATATTTGAAAAAAAACGATTTATGGACACAGAGAATACCGTGTGTATGCTGACGGGCGACGAGATGGTGGAGCATTTCGTTGAAAAAGAATTCCTTCCCGAAGGTCAGGACGAATACTATCTGCGGAACGCGCAGACAACAAAACCTATTGGCGGCTGGCGGCACCTTCGATCCGACGAGATTGAGCGCCTTGTTAAAAACAACAACAGCTGCGAGAATTGGGACAATTTCCTGGTTACTGATGAGTTTAACCCAAAACAGATAAAAAACAACAAATTTTATGGTTTGGTGCGTATTGGCGAAGTTCGCGATGCAATGCTGCAATATCACGATTTACGTCTGCGCGTGGGCATAACCAACAGTGTTATAACATCTTGCGATATTGGCAATAACGTTGCCATTCACGATGTGCACTACTTGTCGCATTATATAATTGGCGACAACTGCATTATTTTCAATATTCAGGAGATGTGCTGCACAAACCACGCCAAATTCGGCAATGGTATTGTGAAAGATGGCGAGTCGGAGGATATTCGCATCTGTCTCGATTTGATGAACGAGACGGGTTGCCGCAAGGTTTATCCGTTTGATGGAATGATTGCCGCCGATGCCTATTTGGGAGCTAAATTTATTGATGATAAGCCGTTGCAGGCTAAACTATCGTATCTCACGCAGAATAAGTTTGATTCGCATCGTGGTTACTACGGTACCATTGGAACTAATTGTGTGATAAAGAATTCTGCTATTATTAAAGATGTGAAGGTGGGCGATAGCTGCTACATTAAAGGTGCAAGCAAGCTTAAAAACGTAACCATCAACTCATCAATCGAGGAGCCGTCGCAGATAGGCGAGGGTGTAGTGCTGGTGAACGGAATAGTTGGCTATGGCTGCCACATTTTCTACTCATGCATAGCTGTCAGGTTTGTGCTTGGCAACAATTCGAATTTGAAATATGGTGCGCGCCTTATCCACTCGTTCCTTGGCGACAATTCAACCATCTCGTGCTGCGAGGTGCTTAACAACCTTATTTTCCCGGCTCACGAGCAACACCACAACAACTCGTTCCTTGTTGCAGCTGTGCTTATGGGTCAGACCAATATTGCCGCCGGTGCCACAATGGGTTCGAACCACAACAGCCGAACCAACGACAACGAGATTCAAGCCGGGCGAGGCTTTTGGCCGGGTTTGTGCTCAAGCGTTAAGCATTCGTGCAAGTTTGCGTCGTTTACGCTGTTGAGCAAAGCCGACTATCCAACGGAAATGTGCATTCCACTTCCTTTTGCGCTTGTTAATAACAATGTGAGTCATAATGAGTTGGAGGTGATGCCTGCATTCTGGTGGATGTACAATATGTACGCTTTGGCCCGCAATGCATGGAAGTATCAGAAACGCGACCTTCGCAAGCGCAAATTCCAGCATATTGAGTTCGACGCATATGCGCCCGACAGTATGGAGGAGGTGATAACTGGGCGTAAGTTGCTTGAGATATGGACTGCAAAAGCATGGCTTCGCACTCAAAACAAAAACATTGACGGTCAGAGCGAGAAGGCTTTGCGCGAGGTGGGCAAGGAGTTGCTTCGTGGCGACCGCAAAGTGGTTGACAATCTGCAAGTTTTTGGCGAGAATATGGAGAAGGGCAAACGTCGCGTAAGAATTCTGAAAGTGTACGATGCCTATAACTCGTATGCCGATATGATTGTGTATTACGCAGTTAAGAACGTGATGAAATATCTGCTCGACAATCCTCAAGCCACATTCGACAGCATTGCCGGACTGATGACAGGTCGTCGGCAGAAGGAATGGTCGAACCTTGGCGGACAACTTATGCAGACATCGGATTTGGACCAACTGCGTGCCGACATCCGTAACGGAAAGCTCGACTCGTGGGAAGCCATTCACAACCGTTACGATGAGATTTGGGAGCGCTACGACACCGATAAACTGCGCCATGCATACCAATCACTCTGCTATCTGCTTGAGACAGAGACCATCACCAATGAGATGTGGAACGATGTGCTGAAACGTGCTGTAGGCATTCAGCAATACATTTGCGACCAGGTTTACCAGACACGAAAGAAGGACTACGACAATATTTACCGCAAACAAACTTATCGCAATAGTGAGGAGATGATTGCCGCCATTGGGCCGCTCGAGGATAACAGCTTTATCAAGCAAGTGCGCGGCGAGACAGATGAGTTCAACTCAAAAATCGATGAATTATATAAACGTTTAAAATAGAATCTTATGAATCTAACTACAAAAAAATACGCAGATTATGCGTTGGTGCAGGAAATGATGGGCACCATTGAAACCGTGCGGAAATTCGACCCAACAGCGACTAAAAAACTTGCCGAAGAGGTGAAAAAATCGCAGCGGCTTTATCTTACAGGTGAGGGCTCGAGTCGCATTTTCCCGGCAAAAAACGCTATGCGAAAAGCTAAACGCTGGGGTATGGATATTAACGTGCAGACCGATGGCTCGCGCCAGTCGTATGAGTACGACTTGTCGAAATATACAGTCTGCTGCGCATCGAACTCTGGTCGTACTAAAGAGGTGATTCTGCTGGCTAAAAAACTCACAGAATCAGGCAAGAAAGACGTTTTTGGTCTGACTGCTTGCGCCGATACCATGATTGCAAAAGCTTGCGCCAGCACTCACATTCTGAATTGTGGTTGGGAGCAGGCTGTTGCCGCTACAAAGAGCGTTGTTGAACAGGCATTGTATTATGAATCAATACTTTGGAATATTCAAGGTGTTGACAAGTCGGCTGAGTTGAAAAATCTGCCCGAACTTTTGGAAAAGGCTTTGACTCTGTCGATTCCGTCGGATGTGATTAATTATGTGAAGCAAGCCGAAACCATTTACTTCTCGGGTTACAACGATGGTGTGGCTGAAGAGTTGACATTGAAAACCAATGAGATAACACGTCGTAAATCGGACTTCCTTGAAGGAACATACGCTGTTCACGGCATCGAGGAGGTGATGAGCCCCAAAGATGTTGTGTTTGTGATTGACCCGATTGAGGCAGAGATCGAGAAATTCCAAGAGGTTTTGGAGAAAGGCGTTGGTTTGAAAATCATTGCCATTGCCGATCACGACACGCCGTTTGAGACAATCAAAGTTCCGGCAGCTGGTGATTTCAAACCATATGTCATGCTTTGCGCAGGATGGAACTTGCTGGTTGAGATTGGCCTTGCCACAGGCATCAACCTCGATAAGCCTGAGCGCGCCCGCAAGGTGGGTAATGAATTGATTGTTTGATTAATACAATACACCATAAAAAAGCCTGCAGCTTTGCTGCGGGCTTTTTTTGTTAGCAATAGTCATATAAATTCTTAATACCAAAGTGAGAATTAGCCGTTGTTATGTCCATAAAACACAGGAGGCCGCTTTTGCGGCCTCCTTAGCTACTGTTTTTGTACAGTAGCCGCTAACAACTCTAATCGGGAAAAACTTTTATAAATGATGAATTTATTTTTTAATATCCTGGATTCTGATATGCAGCTATTTCCTCTTCGCTCATCTCCAATCCATCAAGCTGACCTTGAGGAATAGGACAGAGGTACAGATGCTCGTCTAAGTCACGTGTGAATTCTAAAAGTTCTGTGTCAGAAGATTTTGCGCCGCAAATCTTATAAGTTTTTGCTTTTTCAATCCAAGTTTGTGTACGGACAAGGTCATACCAGCGGTAACCTTCACCAAAGAACTCGCGTGAACGTTCGGCAAGAATGTAGTCGATGTCGATAGTGGCAGGAGTTGCATCTGTCATCTCTTTGCTATAATCGAAGCTGACAGCTTTTGCTTCAGCTACGCTATAGTTCCATCTGCCAGCGCGTTCGCGCAATACGTTAACAAGTTCGCGTGCTGTTTTTTCTCCACTTGCGCCTTTCACAGCTGCTTCTGCTGCTATAAGATACAATTCAGAGAATTTTGCAATATAGAACGGACGTACACTTCCTGCGTTCGGGTCACCAAGAGCTTTTGTCTTATCGTAATCAGTACGTTGGTCACTGATTTTGAAAGGTCCGGGGTAACGTAATCTGCTGAAGTGTTGTGGATCAACCACATAACTTGCTGTGCCACTCATAACACCAAGACCTTTGGTACCACCTTTTGTAGCCACGTCATTATAATTGATGCCTTCGGTATCTTCACCAAGGAAGGTTAGAACTGCGTCACCAATTTTGATAGGCATTCCATTGGCGCAATATACTTTGTCATAGTCCATTCCGTTCTGGTTCCAGTTGGCACGATATACGGTTTGGAATGTGGCATCATAACGTGAATCGTGAGTTTTATCAGCAAAAGTTTCGGTAAACACGTTGTAAGTAGGAGCCATACGGGTCCAAGGTCTTCCATATCCTTGTTTTGCCTCGCGGGCAACCGGGTTAATTGGATCTTTCATAACGCCTTTGGCATCAAGTGTGTCGTTGGCGTAAGCCACCATGGTCGGGTAGTTCCAGTTGCACATCCAGAAAGCGAAGTTGTCAGGAGCACCTCCTGAACCATAGGTCAGGCTACCGCCATTGTAAAGCTCGCTTTTTTCTGTGTGGTCGGCCCAAAGCATCATTTCTGAGTTACGCTCGTTTGATGCAATACACATATCGTAGAAAGTGTTTTGCAGAGCATAAGGACCAGGATTGTTGATTCCGTCCATAGCAACATCGTATGCCAATTGGAAGTATTCTGCAGGAGTTTTACCATTGGGGTCTTTGCGAGGTCCGTTCAATTGACCGTCAACTGCAGGATAAGTCGGAATATTATTCGGGTTCTCTAGCCACCATCCGTAAGTCAGATAAGCTTTTGCCAGATACAGACGGGCAAGAGTTTGTGTGGCGGTACCTGAAGCTCGTGGTGTCTCAGGAAGATTCTCAACAGCGTATTCAAAGTCGGGAAGGATACATCTTGTGTACACCTCAGCCACGTTATTACGTACAGATGTTCTTATAGGCTTGTCATTTGCCTTTAATTCTCCAGAACCAAAATCCAGAGGAATTCCACCAAATGTTTGAACCAACAGGAAGTAGTCGAATGCGCGGAAGAAATAAGCTTCAGCAATCAGAGATGCAGATGCTGTCTGTCCGTATTCAATCAGCTGGTTTGCCGAGTTGATGTTGATAATCATTGGCTGCCAAATCACGTCTGCGCGGCAGTTTTGTGAAGTGGTTACAGCTGCGCCCTCAGAGTGGTCGGCATCTTTAAAGTTTGCATCGGCGCTTTCGCCCCAGGTAAATTCATCAGTACCGGTTTCGCAAGCGTTAAAATAATAGCCTTGACCATACATGTTGCGCAAGTTGTTGTACATATTGTTCAAACCACCGCTAATGCCTTGGTCGGTCCCGAAAAAGTCGGGAGTGAAGATGGAACGCGGGTGCTCGTCTAAAACGTCAGAGCAGCTGCCGAAGCCCAGCGACACAGCTACTGCGGCGCCAAGCAATGTTATTATGTTGTTCTTTTTCATCTCTTTAAATTTTTAAAATGTAACATTCAATCCGACAAGGAAACTGCGAGTTTGCGGAGTATTTGTTCCGATTGTCAGCAAGCGGCGTTGGTATGCACCTGAAGCCATGTTCTCATTTCCGTATGAGTTGGTTTCTGGATCAAGGCCTGTCTCTTTGTGGAATTTCGATGCAATCACAAATGGGTTCTGAATGGTTCCATAGATACGAATTTTCTGAATTCCAGCATCGTTCATCCAATCCCAGTTGCTCTTGTCAAAGGTATAGCCGGCTGAAATTGTGCGTATTTTGCAGTATGTTGCGCTGAAATATCCAAGCGAGTTACCATATTTCGGGTTGTCACCGCTTCTCAATCCACCGGGTTTCGGATATTTTGCACCAGTGTTTTCCGGAGTCCAGTAGTCAACGTCAACATTGTTGCGGCGGCCAGTGAGCATGTTCAGATAACCATTGGCGGCGTAGAGAGAGCAGATAAGTTTGCCACCCACTTTGTAAGCGCCGATAATGTTCAAATCCCATCCCTTGTATGACAGACGAGTGTTGAAACCGCCTTGAACTTTCGGGTCCATTTCCATAATCTGACGGTCTTCCTCGTTGATTTGGCGAACAGGCAATCCGTTCTCGTCAAATTCTCCAGTGTATTTAACTCGTATGTCACCTGGTTCTGCCTGAGGCTCTTCAATGGCCAATATGTCGGCGTCAGCTTCCTGCCACAAACCAACCTTCTCATAATCGTAGATCACATCAATCGGATGGCCAACAAACCACCAGTTGCCTTTGTCTTCTTTAACTCCCGACGCTAATGCTACCAGTTTGTTCTTGTTGCCGTAAACATTCAAGCCGGCTTCCCATGTCAAACCATTGTAGTTGTCAAGAATTGTTCCGTTCAAGTTAAGTTCAAAGCCCTTGTTCTCGGTTTTACCGATGTTACTCATAATGCTGCTCACACCAGTGGTTGCAGGCAGGTTAACACGTAACAGAACGTCATGGGTCTTCTGAACATAATATTCGAAACTACCTGTCAGTCGGTTGTTGAAGAAACCGAAATCGAGACCGTAGTTCATTGTTTTAGAGTATTCCCAACCAAGTTCGGGGTTTGGAAGCTCTGATACATAATAAGCGTATGTTTGTGCGTCGCCAAGGTTTGTGGCGCGAGTTGACAACAGACCAAGGGTCTTGTATGGATCAACAGACTGGTTCGAAGTTTCACCGTATCCTACGCGGATTTTGAGTGAACTCAGATAGTCAACACTGCTCATGAAATCTTCTTTGGCAATATTCCAACCAACAGAAACGGCAGGGTAGGTGTGGGCGTTGTTGTCTTTTGCCAGACGAGATGATTCATCTTTGCGGACAGCAACGGTCAACATATAGCGGTCGTCGAACGAGTACATTACACGTCCCATCATTGATCTTAAACCAGAATCGCTGTAGCCCTGGTACGATGGGTTGAAGTTAAGGTCTTCAACAGGTGCCTGAGCAATGTTATAATACAGCATATAGTCTGACGGAAGATTCTTGGCTGATATGTTCGAACCATAATATACTGATTTCTCAGCTGAGTAGAGTGCTACTGCGTTTACAGTGTGTTTTCCAAAAGTTTTGTCGTAAGTGAGCAAGTTCTCAACAGCCCAGTTTGTGGTTGTTGATTTGCTTTGTGACGCAGATGATGGCGAATCGGCGTTTCCAGAGAACACACCTTGTGCCTGGAAGTTGCCCGACTCTGAATATTTGAAGTTCAAGCCCACATTGATGCGATATTTCAACCCTTCGATGAAAGGAGCTGAGATCTCACCATAGAAACTGTTGTAGGTTCCGTAATCAGTATTCTTATTCACCCATTTCTCGTTGTCGACTAATTCTTCAATTGTCTCACGAGTATACATCCATTGGTTCTGGTCCTCAGGCATGTCGAATGTGCGGCGCAGGTTGCCGTCCTTATCAGTCGGGCTGATGAGCGGTGATGCTGTCAGTACACTATATATGCCAAGACTTGAGCCGTTGGTTATAGAGTAGTTGTTGCTGCTGGTGAATCCAAAACGCAGGTATTTGCCGACTTTCTGGTCGATTGCGGCGCGAGCCGACATACGAGAATAGTTTTGTCCTGGCAGAACTGACTCCTCTCTGTAGTAGCCGCCACCAAAGCTGTACGATGCTGATTTTGTACCGCCTACAACAGAAATGTCATGGTTGGTGACAACGCCGTTGGCGTACATCTCATCCTGCCAGTCGGTGTTGGCGTTATCTTCCTGCTCCATGAGTGAGCCGTCTTTGTTGGTATAGTCAGCGTCGTAACGCATTTGTTTGAACTTTTCAGCATCCATCATCGGATATTTCGAGAACACGGTCTTCAATCCAACATATCCGCTGTAAGTTGCAGTTGCTTCTTGATTCAAGTTGCCTTTTGTCGATGTTACCAAGATGACACCGTTGGCGCCACGAGAACCATAAATGGCTGTTGCAGAAGCGTCTTTCAAAATGTCGATGCTCTTGATGGCGTTGGGGTTGATGTCGCTCAGCGAACCTGCAAACGGAATACCATCGAGTACAACCAACGGGTCGTTGCTGGCGTTCAACGAACGTGTACCGCGGATGCGGATTTGCATTGTCGCACCAGGTTTCGACGATGTCTGCTGCATTTCGACACCAGCCACACGTCCTTGCAGTGACTGTGAAATGTTGGCTGCCGGCATTTCGCGAACAACGTCGCCCTTCATTGATGCAACAGAGCCTGTGACAGCTTCTTTACGTTGCGTACCGTAACCAACGACAACAACCTCGCTCAAACCTACCATGTCAGGCACAAGGCTGATGTTGTAGGGTCCATTACCGTTAACGGTAACTTCTTCTGATGTGTAGCCAATGTAGGAAACTTGAAGCACATCGCCGTCGCTGGCTTGCAAGCTGAACTTGCCATCACCACCGGTGATTGTACCCATCGTTGTCCCTTTGATGACTACGTTTGCTCCCGGAATCGGAAGCTGCTCCTCATCTGTAATGGTACCGCTCACACTGTGAGACTGTGCCATTGTGCAGAATGAAAGCAACAATGTTGGCAGCATTGCAGCCGCCTTTCTCCATAATTGATGTTTCATCATAAATTGGTGTTTAGTTATTAAATAGTATACTTCCACTTTTCTGTCAGCCTTAGACATTTGAGGCATGACAGATGTCGAATTTTCCCGATTGAAAGCCGACTTTTTATTTGTGCCGGCATTATTGTCGCCTATTATTATGGGTGTGATAGTCAAACTGGCTGGCGTAATGTATGTCAGCAGTCTGTCGAATAGTTCAAATATGATTCTGATAACCCCCATAAAAAATTTGCGATTTGCTTTACGATAAAAGTACCGGACGGGGTAGAATGGCGCTTTCAAATTCAGATATTTCGTTTCTAATTTTAGATATTTGTGTAAAAAACACAAAAACAACATGTTTTGCAATCGGTTGCAATAAATATTTAAATTGCTTGTATATAATTATATAGATTTTTATCTGCTTTGCAATCGGTTGTTGTTGTTGAGGGTTAAGGTTATGTCCGTTTGCAAGCAAAACAGCACCTTATCACTCGCGCTGTTTATGTCGTTTTTTACCTAAATTTGAGTTGATTATTATTTCTCGAAGATGAAGAAACTGTTATTCATTCTGTTGGTTGCAATATCGGCAATATATGTATGTGGGCGGGTCGCTTATACGGTTATCAAGCCTAAACACAAAGTAACTGATACGGAAAATGAAGTATCAGTTCCCCAGACACAAAGTACGGTTACCCCTTCTGCTGAGGATAAGGTTATTTTTACGATTGACAACTTCAAATACGAAGTAACCGATGCTGAAAAGCACGAAGTTGCAGTTAGTGCGTCTGAAAATAAACCTAAAGGAGATATTGTTATTCCTTCGACGGTAGTAATTGAAAGAACAACTTATACTGTTACGAGAATTTCCGAAATGGCGTTCTGATTGGAATCCTGATAATCGTCATGTAGTCTGGGGCGTTAAACAGAATCAATAACTTTGCACTAAAGTTCAGCAAATAAAAAAGGTGAGCCGTTTTGACTCACCTTTTTTTGTATCGTGCTTTTCCTGTTTATTCACTGATTCTAAACCAGTCGAAATCGGCATAGCCGCCAGGCTCTTTTGTAGAGTAGTAGAAGAGAGCGTAGCGCTGGCCCATAAAGTGGTCGAGGCTGTACGACATTGGCAGGGTGTCGCCGATTTGGTTCCACTGCTTGCCGTCGAGCGAGTAGTGGAAGACGGCCTTGTCAACGCCGTGGCTGCCAATGGCGCTCTCGTCGGCAATGCGCTCAAAGTTGCAGTCGGCTTTGAAATAGACGGTGCTGGCATCGGCAGGAACGCTTGCAACAATGTGCTGTACGCCGCGTCGCGGTGGCCAGGTGTTGCCGCCATTGCCTTCGGGCTGGTTGTTAACCATCACAATCGATTTTTTGTCGCCATCGTTCTGAATGGCCACAAAGCCGAATTTTCCTGCCAAAAGTGCAAGTCCCGCAACATCGCCATCCTTCAAGTTCGAGGCATCGAGGCATGCAGTGCCAGAGCATTTCGGACCAAAGGTGCGTTGTGTTAGCATATTTCGGCTCTGCGTGAACAGAGTGTCGGTGCGGTCGGTGCGGAAGCGGATAAAGCCTTTGCGCTCGGTCATCGTCCAAAGGTTGTTCACAGGGTTGTGATTCCACTGCCAAACAATTTTCGGTTTGTCGCCGTCGAACTCGTCGCTGTCAACAATGCCAGGAATCAGGCTGCCGTTTGCAGGCAGGTCGAGCGTTTCAGGCACTTTGCCATCGACACCCAGAACCGGCCAACCATCTTCCCAAACAACAGGAACAAGGTAGGGGATACGGCCCACAGCGCCACGGTCACCGAACAGGTAAGCAAACCAACGGCCATCAGGTGTGTCAATCAGTCCGCCTTGAGCCACGCCTTTGTCTTGGAAGACAACGCGACCCTCGTACGGACCAAACAAGTTGTCGGCACGGTGGCATATAACAGTGCGCACACCGCCGCGCGGCCAGCAAATGTTGAACAGATAGTATTTGCCATTGATTTTGAACATCTGCGAGCCTTCGGCGCCCAGCATCAGGTTTTCGCCAGCGGGTAGACCTGCGTTTTCAATCAGAACTTTCTCTGAATCGGGCTTGATTCCGCTCAAATCGGGCTCAACTTCGCGGATTACAAGTTTGCCGCCGCCGTTTATCATATAAATGTGTCCATCTTCCTCAAACACAACAGTATGATCGTGGTGCGAAGGGCGGAACTCGTGACGTTCCCACTTGCCATTCTCAATATTGTCGGTAGTAAAGAAGTAGGTTTTGCCAGTCACTTGGTCGAAGGTGCTGACAAAGAATTTGCCGTTCACGTAGCGTATGCAGCTTGCCCACGAGCCTTTGCCGTAGGTGTTTTTGCCGTTGAGCAGCATCGTCTCGTCCTGATCGCCCAGAGTCTCGTATGCATAGCCGGCTATCTGCCAGTTGCTCAAGTCTTTCGACTTCATAATTGGCACGCCGGGGTTCATATGCATTGTGGTGCTACTCATATAATAGGTGTCGCCTACGCGTATCATCGACATGTCGGGCACATCGGCCCAAATCATTGGGTTGGTGAACCCCGTTTCGGTGTTCGCACTTTTCTGACCGTTGCATCCGCACATTATTGCAGCAGCGGCTAATAAGGTGATTGATAAATGTTTCATTTAATTGAAAGTTTATTGGTTATATGTGATAAGTTCAAAAGTCATTACTCTTTACTCTTTATACTTTACTCTCTATTCAAACAACTTTAAATCAACGAATTCGCCCAAAGCCTTGTGTCCGTTGGCGTTGGGGTGCAGATTGTCGTTGTCGTGCAGATCGGGGTTCATAACGGTGGTGTCCGAAGAACTGCAAATGGCTTTCTCAAAGTCGATTACGGCGTCGAACTTGCCGCAGGTGCGAATCCAGTTGTTCACGGCCAGGCGGCACTGTTCCTTTTCGGGCGAGCCGTAGAAGCACTCTTTGAACGGAGTGACAGTTGCGCCATAAATCTTCAGCCCATGAGCGTGTGCCGTGTCAATCATTTTCGAGTAGGCTGCAATCAGTTCCTTCTCGGTCATTGACGGATTTGGCGAGTAGCCCATGTCGTTAACACCTTCAAACAGAATGACATACTTAACGCCAGGCTGTTCAATAACATCGCGGCCAAAGCGTACCGAAGCGTTGGGACCCAAACCGCCGCGAATGACGCAGTTGCCGCCAATACCCATATTGAGCACAGCAAGTTTGCTTGTTGCGGGATTGGCCAACAGACGCTCCGAAAAGACATCGGTCCAGCGGTTTACCTTGTTGGTGGTTGAGCCGCGGCCGTCGGTTATTGAGTTGCCTACAATGGCGATGGCTGCCGTCGGTTCGTCGGCCACCACGTCGAGGCGCTCAATAGTGTACCAGTGGTCGGTTGTGACAGCGTCGGCAAAATCAGTGTTGTTCAGTTCGTTACCTGTCAGGATGTACGATGTTGTGCGAGAGCCAGGATGGCCGGTTATGTCGCTCGGCACAAAAATGTAAGCAATGGTTACTGCCACGTCCATACGTGGTGTCAGCGCAAACGGCAGAGCGTCGGAAATCACCGATTTGCCCTTCTCAATATCGATGGCCTGCTTTCCGTCGAACAGCACGTTAACGGCCTTTGTGGCGTCAATCTTGCTGCCTTCGAGGGCGGGAGCGAGGCTTACGGCTGCTATTTTCAGCACATCGTTGCCGAACTCGTTCGAGAGTTTCAAACGTACGGTCTCACCACCAATCGATACACGGATTTTCTGGCGGATTGTATTGCCGCTGATTCCCGGTTCGGGCGGACAGTTGTGCGGCTCTGTCAACTGAACGGCTGTTCCCCATGTTCCAACCCAGCGCGCGTCAGTTTGTTGCCCAGACTGCTGCGAGCACGATGCAATCATCATCGCACATGCAATCAAGCAACAGTTTTTGATTGTTCTTAATCGTCTCATAGTCTTGAAAATTAGTGTGTTATTACTCGTTTTAGCAAAAATGCTTCCGGCTGTAAAATATGCAAAAAATTGACATCGTAAACGGAATGCAATAAAAAATACAATCGGTTGCATAAATAAAAGTGCAAAACACTTTTATAGCATTGGGAAAACAGGGGGTGATCAGTTAGAAAAATCCTCGGTGTCACTATAATCGGAGGGCGCAACACCATATTGCTTCTTAAACACAGTACTGAAATAGGCGGCGCTGGCAAAACCGCACATTTCGCTAATTTCCGTGATATTGTATTTCTTGGCTTTCAGTAATTGCAGTGCGTACTCAAGGCGCGCTGTTTTAATAAAATCAGTGGGCGAGAGGTCGGTGAGAGTTTTTATCTTCTTGTACAGCAGCGACGAACTGACGTTCATTGCGGCGGCAAACTGCTCTTTGTCGAAATCGCTGTTGCCCATATTCTCTTTAACTGTAAGGTGTAGTTTCTGAACAAATTCATCGTTCTGCTTGTTGCCGAGTTCAACAGGCGTGCCATGCGACAAACTGTTGATAATCTTCGATTTTGTTAGTTGACGGTTGCGGACAAGCGTTTTCAGCCGCAGCCGCAGAATGTCCATATCGAATGGTTTTGTCAGATAGTCGTCAGCGCCGAGCCCAAGACCTTGCAACTGTTCGGCGCGCCCTGAAAGTGCTGTCAGCAGGATGATTGGAATGTGAGCCGTCTCAAAGGTAGATTTCAGCAGCCGGCACAACTCAAAGCCGTCCATTTCGGGCATCATTATGTCAGAAATAACAATGTCAGGCTGCTGCTGCATGATGGCTTGCCATGCCTCGTTTCCGTTGGTTGCAGTTGTAATGCTGAACTCATCGGCCAGTGTGTCTCGCATAAAGCGCAGCAGGTTGTCGTTGTCCTCGACAATAAGCAGAGTAATATCTGAGAGTGTGGTCCTCACATTTTCATCCTTCGATGTTTGAATTTTGCCAATACGACGTTTAGCCTGCTTTGTGCCGACAATGGTTATCGGGACTGTTATGGTGAATACGGAACCATGGTTTAACTGGCTTGAAAAACTTACGCTTCCACCGTGCAGCTCAATGTAACTCTTCACCAGCATCAGTCCTATACCCGAACCAACAACCTTAGAGTTTACGGCGTTCTCGCTTCGATAGAACTCGCGGAACAGATGACGTTGTTCGTTTTCGCCTATACCAATTCCGTGATCGGCTACCGACAGACGCCACTGTCCGTTGCCGTTTTGCAACCTTACGATAATCTCGCCTCCATCGGGCGAGTATTTTATCGCGTTCGACAGCAGATTGTCTATTACCTTGCCTATCATGTCAACATCAATGGCTGTTGTAAGGCTGTCGGTATCGTGCTCAAACGTAATAGGTGAGTTGTTTTTACGCGCGAGCGATTCAAACATTTGAATCTTGCTGTTAACAAGGGCTATTATCTCAGTATCAACAAGTTTGAGGTATTCTTTTCCTATGTCGGCCTTCTGGAAGTCCATCAGTTGAGTTACCACCGTCGACAATTGCCGCGCCTGCTGAGAGGCCATGTCGAGGAATTTCGCACCTCGCGCGCTCAAACCTGTTTCTTTGCTTAGCTCGTCAATGGGGGCTTTTATAAGCATAAGCGATGTGCGCATTTCGTGAGCAGTATTGGCGAAGAATCTGATTTTGTCCTCGCTGTGGCGGCGTTTCATCTCTGATATATAGCGCATTACAAAGGCGAAGATGATGGTCGCGGCCAAAATGTAGCAGAAACCCATGAATTGCCAGGTTCGCCAAAAAGCGGGTTTAACAGTTATTGTCAGTTTTCGCTCGTCGATTATGCGCGACATGGTATTGTCGTATAGCCTTATAATTAGTTCAAAGCTTTTCGACGGCAGGTTAGGATAGGAGATTATGTTCTGTGTGGCGGGTTGGCTCCAGTCGGCGTCAAGTCCTTCCATCTTCCATGCAAATCGCGGCCCAACAACCCTTCCCAACGCCTCAAGCTCAACCTTTATGGTGTTTTGCGTATAGTTGATTTTCAGATTGTTAAGCTGATTTATGGGCATATTGCCAGTCATTCCGACCATATTACGGATTGAACTGCCGGCCACGCTTATGTCCTGAATAAAGATTTTGCCGTCCGACTGCTCTTCGGGTTCAAAATCGGGGTTGAGACACACGGCTCCGTTACTGGTTCCCCAAATCAAGTCGCCATTGCTCATCACGAGCGCTGCATGGCGGTTGAATGATGCCGACAATTGCGGTGTCGAAGGGAAAATAAAAGATTTTCCGCTCGACGGCGCGAATTTGCATAGACCTGTTTCTGTGCCAATCCAGAGATGGCCGTCAGCGTAGAGCAGACTTGTCACAAAATCCGATGGCAGTCCGTCGCTCATGCTGTATCGTGCTGTTATTCCTTTGTTTTCACGTAAGCAAACAAGTCCGTTGCCGTGAGTTGCCACCCAGATGGTGTCATTGCGTACAAGAATGTCATTCACAATACAGCTGTCAATCAGAACGTCTTTATTGCCTGTCGCCTTATTGAGCTTGAACAGCCCGCTTGTGCAGCCCAGCAGCATATTGGCGCTGTCGAGCTCGGCAAATGTGTTTACGGGTACGTAGTCGAAGTGGCTGAAATTGTGGTTGCGACGGTTATAACGGAAAATATCGTTGTTGGTGCCGCCAATCCATATGTCTTTATTGCCGTCTTCAAGCAGACTGAAAACAAAATCGTTGTTGTAGCTACCATGGCTGGTGCTGGAGTAGTGCGCCATGGTGCGACCGCTGCGATCGAGCACGTATAGGCCCGATGAGTATGTGCCGGCCCAGATGCGCCCGTCGGAATCAGTGCAGACAGACAGAAAAACATGCGAATGTTCAGGATTGTCGGTTAACACATGCAACCATTTGTCAGTCAGTGGATTATATTTGCTGATGCCGCTATTGGTGGCAAACCACAGATTGCCGTCAATATCCTCGCAAACGTCATTCACATGATTGTCTTTTATCGAGTTGTCGTTGTTGGTCTTGTGCTGGAAATGCGAAATATGTTTCGATTCGATGTTGGTGAACAGCACACCGTCATCGTATGTGCAGACCCACACACGCTTTCCCGGATCGCACAGAATGTCGTAAACACCGTTGCTGGCAAGCGATTGAGGGTTGTTGCGGTCGTTCTGATATGTTTTCCTTATGCGGCTTGTCGCAATGTCGATCACGCTAATGCCGTGGCCGTCAATTCCCGCCAGTAAAGTGCTGTCGTTGAATTGTTCTAGCGCCAAAACCGGGAGTTTGGGTATATCTTTGACCACTGTTATCGAATGGCTCGACAAGTCGAATTGCAGCAAGCCATCGGTTTTGGTTCCAATCCAGAGCCTGTTGTTGCCTTGATCGTAAAAAATGCTGGTTTTTATGCTTTTAGGCAGGCTTGCGCCGATATCTTGCGGCATGGCGTCGGGCGCATCAGTGTCGATAATTTGCAGTTTCGACAGACCTGCTGCAATCAGATTGTTGCAGGTTAGCCATTCTAGATTGTAGAAAGCGCCTTCGTCCTCTATTGTAATTATCTGTCCATCGGTGTATTTAAAGAATCCGTTCGATGTGGCAATCCATAGATTTTGTTTTGAGTCGATGGCTATCTTGTAGATAATCAAGTGCAATCGGTTTATGTATTGTGTCAGGTTGATCGACGGTTCAAACTGGTCGGCAACGCGGTTGTAGATAAAAACCTGCCCCGAATTGCAGTACGCCACCAGCATGTTGTCGCGGCATTCGAGCCTGACTGTCAGAGCGTTGTGCTCAGAGTAGGGAAGGTTGTAGAATCGGTAATTGTGGCTTGCGAATCGCAGAATGCCCATTTTCGACGACACCCACACAAAACCGTCGGCATCTTTGCAGACCGAGTTGGTTTCGCGTATCGATATGTTGTACAGATTGTTGACAGTAAAGAATACAGGCTCCGCGCACTTGCAGTTGCCACTGATGAAAGTCAGTGCCAGCAAGGTGGCAAAAGTCAGAATCCGCTTCGTTGTCATGTTTTTCAATCAAAAAATAATCCGCATCTGGCGGACCGCATAAAGATAATAGATTCCTCAATAGAACAATTGCACGATTAATGGCAAAATAAACGGAGCCGTCGTTATTTGGCGGCTCCGTTGGAAAATATTGACTATCTATTTTGTTATTTCTTCTCAATAGGAGTGTAGCGGCCGCTCAGGTGCATCAGTGCAAACAGATTGAGCAGACCGTCGTAATAGCCGTCGTAATAGCCGTCCTCGTATGGCTCGAGGCGCGAGTTCCAGAACTCATTGATAAAGTCGCGGCTGTTGCGCAGCGGCTGTGTCAGCGACACGGCGGCAACTGTGCCCACAAGACCGATAGAGTGGCGCAGAGCCTTATAACCACCGGCCTCGGCGATGTTCTCAACCGGTGTGCCGTCGAGGTTGTACTGGTCAACAAATGTGCTTACGCCCTGGCTGCGGAAGAACGATTGCAGACGATAGCCATAGTCGAACTGCCAGTCGGCGTCGGCGCCGCTCCATGTGTAATCGAGGGCAATGTTCATTGGCACACGCCATGAGTCGAAACGGAATTTTGCGCCCCAGTCGCCACGCGGCGGAGTCATAACCGAGCCGTCGTAGTTCGAGTAGTCGGGGTTCAGACCGGTAATTGAGTCGCAGGCGCGGTGCAGATATTCACGCGATTTTTGAGCGCACTCCATATAGAAATCGGCACGGCCGTCCTCGGCGTATTTTGCCCATATTTCGTAGAATGCCGGAATGTGGTACGAAGGATCGGTGTAGCGTGCGCCAAAGCCGTCGGGCACAAATGTGATAAGTTTCTCTTTTGTGTTGATAATGTTCAGAATCTCAGGCTCGGGGAATTTCATGCCGGGACGGAAGGCTGGCATTTGAGGAGCGTTGCCTTCGCCGGCTTTCGGTGCCTCGCCGGGTTTGCGGTCAGGTTTCTGTCCGTTGCCTTCGGGTTTCTGCGGCGGGCGCTGTCCGCCACCAAACGGGCCGAATCCGCCAGGATTGTCGTTATAGCCTTTTTTGGCAAACATTGCGTTCAGAATGCGCTGAGCCTCGCCAAGATAGTTGATATCACCCTCGTTGCCCCACTGGTTCGAGGCCAGAATGAGCGATGTGATGAAATACAACTCGCCGTCCGATGCCGATCCGGGAGAGTTCTGCTCGCCGGTTGTCTTGCAGCTCCAGCCGAAATAGCCGTCGCGCGGACCGCCCTGATGCTGCATGTATTTCTGCGCCCAGCGCCACAGACGGTCGAAAATGTCCTGACGGTTCCATTGCACGGCAATCATCATGCCGTAGCTCATGCCCTCGGTGCGGACATCGTGGTTTTTAACGTCGGAGATGTAGGCCATTGAGTCGCCAACCTCGAAGTAAACCTTGTCGGGACCTTCGAAAACCTTGTAGAAGGCTTCGTTCAGCTTGGCGTCGATTTGGTCGAGCGAGTAGCCGGCTTCAAGCAGAAGGTTTCGGGTTTGACCAGGTTGCGGTTTCTGTGCGGGGTCCGATGTGGGAGTCTCGCTGTTGTTGCACGATGTGGCCGATAAAGCAATCGCGCAAGCCAGAATAACATTTTTAGCGTTCATATCTTGTTTTTTTAGGTTTTTCCGAGTGCCAAAGTATCTACATATTATTTATAGTGATTTTTAAAATCGATAAACCGACAATATTTGCCAACGAATCATCTGAGTATCGTCGCAAATGTTCGCTCCTGATTTTGTGCTAACTTGCTGCTAATCTGTTTAATAAATAAAAAAAGCGCCAATAACGGCCCGCCTTACAGCCAGCCTTCAGCGCTTTATAATTGTCAGCAAACTTGTCTTAAACTTAAACTAAAATCCAACCTTCTAACCTCTAACCTCTAAACACTAAACACTAACCATTAACCATTCATTTCAGTCCCGCCTTCAGCGAGCGGATTACTGCGCTGTTGAATCCTGCGTGGTCCAGTTCGTTCAAACCTTTGATGGTCACGCCGCCGGGGGTTGTCACCTTGTCGATGGCCTCTTCAGGATGCCAGCCTGTCTCTTTCAGCAGCGACACTGCGCCCTGCATTGTCTGCAGTGCAATCTGCTTGGCTTGGGCAGGGTAGAAGCCCATCTCGCAGCCGCCCTCCATTTGTGCGCGGATGTAGCGCATCACATAGGCTATGCCGCAGCTTGCCATCATCATTCCGGGACCTACAAGATTCTCGGCCACAACAAGCGTGTCGCCAACAATGTCGTAAAGGCCTTTCACTTGTGCAAGAGCCTCGTCGGAAGCCGATTTGCCTTTGGCAATGAAACTCATGCTTGCGCCAAATTCGGCGGCAATGTTCGGAATCACGTAGAACAGATTGCCGTCGGCGCCAAGGGCTTCGGCAAGCTTGTCGGTGGTGAAATTGGCGGCATCGGAAACCACAATCTGCTTCTTCAGGTCCAAAACGGGCTTAATCTCGTCAATCACAACCGGCATCAGCCACGGCTTAACCACCAGCACCACAATGTCGGCGCCTTTGGCGGCTTCGGCGTTGTTGGTTGTTGTTGTAATTTGCTTATATTCAGCTTTGAAGCTTGCAAGCAACTGCTCGTTTTTGTCAGAGATGGTTATGCTGTCAATCTTGCCACTCTTTGCCCAGCCATGAATGAGCGCTCCGCCCATGTTTCCGGCACCTATAACTGAAAGTTTCATTTGTCTTGTTTGTTTTTCAGAATGCGCAAATGTAAGAATAAAACACAAACCGAAAACGCAAACGCTAACCATTTCATCGGCATAGCCAATGTCCTTCATTCATTGCATAAAAACGCCGAAGGCGTGACATATCACAGGCTGGGGTGTAAACCCCAGATGGGCGTCAGCCCATAAAATGAACGCCGAAGGTGTGGCACGAAATCATCGGCGGCATTAAACACGTAGAGACGCGATTAATCGCGCCTCTACAATTAATAATATCAATATATTACCTATTTCTAACAGAAAATTCTATTCCATCTCCTTTATCATCCCCTCAACAAAACCAATTTCCTCCTCCGACAGACCGTATTTCTTATACAATTGCTTGTCTATCTCCGCTACCGATTTGCTCCAATCTATGTCGGATTTTGCGGTGAAATCTTGAAGGGGAACAAATTGATAAACATTCTGATATAAATTTTGAGAAGTTTTCAATATACCAACGCATAACCTAAAAAATTTTGTTTTCATATATTTTTTAAGATTTTCTGCTTCATCTTTAGAAGAGAAACATCCAAATGGCAATAATGAGTCAGTACAAACACTGCCTGGTTTTCCTATATATGCCTTACCAATTATAGCGACAGGTTTCCCATCCCCTATAATACCTGCACCACCATTTGCTTTTGAAGTAAAGACTTTCCATTTATCAATATAATTAGTAGACTTCGTAACATTTTTTCTTGAAATGTATCTAATTTCCTCGTGTGCACACCTTAATTCACTCGCTTTATCAAATCTAGTAATGTCACTTATTTTTTCGACAGTTTCTTTTTTGCCAACAATACCAAATGCATCACGACCCGTTGTAATACTAGAAACAGGTGAGAATCCGACTTTTCTTAAATGCTCAATTATTTTGTAAATTTTATCGTCATAAATAACAATAT
This sequence comes from Salinivirgaceae bacterium, assembly GCA_017650325.1. Lineage (GTDB taxonomy): Bacteria > Bacteroidota > Bacteroidia > Bacteroidales > SZUA-534 > RUG13583. Next base: position 43,624 of record JAGCFC010000170.1, read on the forward strand.
CAATGTCCTTTTCAAACAAAGGTCTTTTGCTAACAGTATCTTTACCACCAATAACAACGTGAAATTCAGTGTCTCCGCAGTATGAATCTGCATACAAAAAGAAATTTACCCCTCCTGCTATTTCTTCTCTAAATACGTCTTTTGAATTAGGGTAACTATATATTTTTTGAAAATGACGGTTATTTTTAAAATATTCACGCAGTTTAATAAAACTTCCATCTTGTGCTTCGGCAGTAAACCATCTTAATGGGGTTATTAAAGAAACATAGTCTGCCTTTAACTGTGTTGATATTTTTACAAAATCAGGGAATAATTGTTTAGCAAGCCCCCTTTTGTTATCCAATGTTTCCTGATATGGCGGATTTCCAACTATTGCATTGAAATTCATATCTTTTAATTTATTTATGAATGATTCTTTTTTGTTTGAAAATAAATCGTATGACGTGAAGTCTGAAAAAATGTTCTTTATAGGCATATTCAACAAACCGTAAACTTTGCGAGTAAACTCGTAAGTGATTGGGGAAGTCGGTATTGCATATACATTATTTCTGACTTTCTCTCCAAATCGCCGATAAAGAGCACAAGTGAATTCTCCTTGTTTTGTGGCAATGTCGAGTATTTTTGAACTGCTTGTAATTTCTTTTTCTGGTAACAGAGCAACCATCTCATCGGCCACACGTGCTGGCGTAACAATTTCTGAAGTTCCCAAACGTCCGAATTTGCGCATTGCTGCCTCAACCCTTTCTATAGGCTTTAGTTTTTCATCGGAAATCAGTGTGTTGATATTATGAATCTTATAGTCCAACTGGCTCAAAACAAAATGGTTGCTATATTTTTGAGTCAACTCTAAAATGTTTTTATTCAACCCAACATTCTTGCAAATCCGCCGGTTGTTTTCGTTTTTGTTAATGTCAGTAATAATGTCGGTGAGAGAAGTAACTTTGCTGTCGGTCAAGAACGCATAGAACAGAATCTGCGCATAATAGGTCGCAAGTTTCTTTTTCAATTCTTTTAAGCCGTCATCAGTCAATTCCAAAGAACCCGAATTTAAACCTTTAGGGGTCTCTTTGTTTTTCCCTTTTGCATCAGGAATATCATAACCGCCATCGCCATTTTCGTTTGGTTTTATTTCCAATCCTTGCTTTGCGTCAATCGGGTTAAGTTTTTCGATAGCGGCTCGAATGGATTCATTTTCAAGTAAAGTTAAATCGGTTGGTATGCTTGCGGCCTCATCGGCAACACTTTTCGAACGCGAATATTCACGCACAGCATCCATTACATTAACTGGTTCAACCTTCTGCAGTTTGTTTTTGTTGAGAACAATGATTGGCGAAATTTCGAGTTCCCTTCGTATGCGCTTTTCAAGTTCCGAATTGCCATTGCGGTCGGTGTTTACATTGTAAATCTGCGACTTTTGTTCTTGCATTCGAAAAACACGGTTGACATCAAAATCTACTAACAAAGTCTGCGGCTTCATATTGAATTTAATGGCATCCTTTCCTTCTCCATATACCTTGATATATGGGTTTTGCAGTCGGAATATTGCCTGGTCATACTCCTGTGGCGATTCTGTATCTTTCAGATAAATCATTGTGTCCCATTGCTCTACTGTGCTTCCTGTCAGCATTCGGTTCACCGTCAAAGTAATGGTCTTCTGTCCTTTAGCCTCACAAGTTTGTATTTTGTTTTTGACGTCTTTAATATCCTTATATGTTTTGTCTCCATCAACCCCTGCAATATTAACTATCTGATAATCATTTAGATTTTTAAATATTTTCTTGTTGTTAGTAATCATTTTTTCAAGAGCATCGCACGAAGCGCGAAATGGCAGAACAATAACAATATGACGGCACATCTGCCCCTGCTTTATCTTGTCATAATCAAGAAAACCCAATACATTTTCATCCGTCTTGCTTCCATCAATAACCTTGAACAGGTCAAGAACTTCTGCTGCGTGTACAAACTTCTGGTGGGCATTGTTCTTTTCATCTTTTGATATTGATTGTGGCTTCAGCAATTCACTCATTGCATACGAAACACCAGCATTTTTCAGCGCATTCAGTTTTTTAACTGCCGATTGGCACGGATTGAAGGCAAAACGCACCATCTGCGGAAATCCATAGTAAGGATTGTTCCATTCTCTGACATCATCGTTGTCAATATGTTCTTTGTCCCATTTTTCTTTATCATCCGCTATATCGGAAAACTGATAAAATGCCACAATGTCATCGTCGGTAAACTCGTCACTCATCAAGATTCGGTATGGCGTTCCCGACAAATGCATTGTCACATTGGCTTTCAATACTTTAAGACCATCATTAAGTTCATCCAAACCAACTTCTTTCTGACGTTCAGCCTTTAATTGGCTGGTTGTCAATTTATAATCTTGTAGCACACGCCCGTATTCTGAAGCACGTGCTCCAAAATGTGATTCGTCAACAAGCAACAAATCAATTTTTGTCTTGAAAAGTTCATTGTGCTTGTCTTTCATCTCCTTTCCTTGCAAATCCTGCAAAGTGAGAAACAATACAATTTTTTTTCCCGCTTTTTTGCTTTCCGAAATGAACTTCTTATTCGATTTCAAATTCTCGCTTGTTGCAAACTCGTACTGCACAAACCGTTTATGACTTTCAACTGTCTTTTTCCACTCTTCCTTCACATCGGCTTTGGCAGAAACGACAACAACCAAATCGGCATTCATTTCATCGGCGCAACACATTGAAGTGAATGACTTGCCAAAACGCATTACTGCGTACATCAGCAACTTATCTCTTCCTTTACCTATCGCGACCTTAAATTTATCAATGGTTTCCTGTTGATTTTTGCGTGGCTTATAATCGTCTTTGCGTTCGTAAATGTAAGTTTCTGACGTATGATTTTCATCGTAGAATTTATATTTTCCTGTATTCCTTTTCGCATCACAACAAATATCAGCAATGGCATCTTCAACATCCTTTTTTGTCGCCTTTTCAAAAAACTCGTTTGAATAGTATTCTTTTGGGAAATGATTCTTTGTCAGACGTTTACGCTTCCTTTCATTTTCAAGAAACGTATGTACTGAATAATCACGAAAAATGCGTTTATCGTCTGTTCTGGCCGTATGGTCATAAATTCGTTTAAGTTTAGGGAAATGTCTGCGCCACTCATCAAGTCGCACTTCCACTGCACGATATGTATCACCCACTTTCAAATAATTGGGTATGGTTTCAGTTGAAAAAGCATAAATATGCGGGTCAACGCGGCCTACAATTATGCCATCAAGAACTGTTGTGTTAATAGAATTGACTGCATTCATTTTATAAGACTTAAAAATGGTATTTCGGGTTCACCTTTTGAAAACCAATCTTTTATATGGCATCGAATTCCGATATGTCCTTTATTTTGATTCGTTTTGCTTTTGCAAGCAGGGCATTCTCGTTTCTTCTTCACTATAATCAGATTGCCCAAAGCATCGAATTGATTTTCTATGTCTTCTGGTGCCGCCCACTCGCACGAATCAGGCACAACGCATTTAATCCCGTCCATCTGCCACAGATTCCACGAGATTATGTAGGCTGCGTTTTCGAGCGTTTTGGTGTCTAACTGTTGTTGGAATTTGGCCTCGTAATGTTCGGCGAAGGTGTAGAGCATAGCCTCGCGGGCAAGCAGCAGATTGTCGCCCTGCCACTCAAAGCCGTAGGTTGAGTGAAGCGCATTGAAAGCTTCAACAAGCCACTCGTCGGGCGTTTCGGTGTTCTCGCCAACAATGCGCAACTTGCGGTCGAACAGACCGATACGCCGCCCAACGGGAATCAACTCGTTGCACGCAGTGGCATCGTAGCGGCTCACAAGGTACGGCGCCTCGCCGCAAGCCACTTCAAGGCGCGGCGCGCGAGTGTAGTCGGTCCAAGTTTTTCTTTCGGGGAATTCAATTTTGCCATCGGTGGGTTGCCAAATGTGTTGACCGTCGGGTGTGTCGGTTTCGGTGTTGAAAACGCCCTCACGCCCAAACCAGGCATTGTCAACAAGGTTGTTTTGTTTGTTGCAAATCCAAGCGGGCGTGAAAACCTCGGCCTTGTCGGTAATTCGCTGTTGCTGTACCTCGCGGCTCTTCTTTGCCCGCGGCTGAATCAGGTTACCGCGTGCACCCGTAATGAGCGGGGACAAAATAGGCTCGTGGTAACCATAGCCCGCCCCAAGCGACTCGTAGTCGTGTGTTGCCCAAATAATGTTCCGTTCCTCTTTATAGTAATGGCTGACAGAATGGTCTTTGAGCAGAGTTTTAAGTATTTGTGGCGACAAGTCGAGAATATCATTCTCGAGAATGTCGATAGTTTCTGCCATTTCGCATTGCGTGTTTTGCGCTCGCTTATCTGTATTCAGGTGCAAACGGACAATCCAAAACGGCAAAAAAATGTGGACTTGAACTTTATCCACATCCTAGGCCGTCAGAATTGCCCGTTATCACAGATAAGTCAAGCCCACGCAATAGCGCAGGCATCTTTTTTGACTTATTCGTGTGATAACATTTCTAAAATTTCTGACGTTTTAGGATATGCCGAATTATCAAAGCAAACGCTTGATTAATAATATGTTATTTAAAATTTACTTTCTGTTTCTTATAGTTCGTTTAATGTTTTATATCTCTTTTAATTTGTTTTCAAATAGTTTTTTATCAGGCAGTTGCAATTGATATTGCGCCACCAGTGTTGGCGACAGGCTTCGTGGTAAAGCGTACTCCACAACTTCGTCGTCTTTGTCGTGGCACAAAAGTATGCCAATACTTGGATTCTCGTGCGGTTTCTTTACGTCGCGGTCCAATGCTTCAAGATAAAAATCCAGTTGGCCAAGGTATTCAGGCTTGAATTTGCCAACTTTCAATTCAAATGCCACCATTGCGCCAATGCCTCGGTGAAAGAACAGCAAATCGACATAAAAATCCTGGCAGCCTACTTGCAACCGAAATTCTTCCGCCATAAATATGAAATCGTTACCAAGTTCAAGTATGAACTGCTTCATATTCGCAACCAATGCTTTTTGCAATTCAGATTCGGAATGCGATTCGGGCAGCCCCAAAAACTCAAGCACGTATGTGTCTTTAATATCGGGCACGGTCATTTCTCTCACCGCTGGTGAGAGTTTTGCCGATGTCAGGCTTCTCTCATATTGAGCCGCATCAATCTGCCGTTCCAATTCTCTCTTTGTCAAATGATTACGACGGCACATATCAATGTAAAACAACCTTTCCTCGTCGGTTTTACATCTCGACATAATAGTGATATTATGTGTCCACGACAATTCTCTCACCGCTGGTGAGAGTTTTTCGTCTGAACTATACAACTCATAGAATTGCTTCATACGCCAAAGGTTCTTGTCGCTAAATCCTTTGGCATCAGTAATTTCAGTTGCAATGTATGCCGCCAATTGTGTTACAACACCTTTTCCCCAACCTGCTTCTTTAACTTTTATGCTTATGACCTGCCCAATCTGCCAATATAAATCAACAAGCGTTCGATTGGCCACTTCAAATACCGTCTGCCGCGCGGCACGAATTCGTTGCGCCAGAAATTCAAACACATCTTTTGTCGTTGCATCGATATTTGATATTTCAGTGTTCATAGTTGGACTTTTATTCCTGCAACTGCTCTAATTCATTGAGTAGTTGATTATTAGAGTTTACTTTCTGTTTCTTACTTCAATATTTTGTTAAAACACTGCGATTTATATCTAAATCAATTTCGTTATCATTTCATCGGCTTGCAACTGCATCTTGCAGAAAGCGAACCACCGCTTGCCCAAATCCTTGATTGACGCGCCAATGTGATACACATCGTTATCGATAATCAAAAACCTGTCGTGCGACTTGGTAAAGATAGACAAATCTATTGGTTCGTACTGATTATTGTGCTGTGCCAGCGCAACATTGAACGATGGCGATGTTTGCTGCGTGTAGATTTTCGCCTTAACACCATTGGCACGTTCGGCCAACCGCAGCAGAACGGTTTCGTCAACATAATTGTCAATCAGCACAATGCGTTTCTTTGCCGAGCGAATCAGATTGTTGACAAAAACAAACGGTTCAAGCATTTGTCCGTCGTAGAAAATCCCTTCAACGGGCGGTAGCGATGTGCGCACAAAGAAGTCGATTTTATTTTCAGCTTCCGCCATACGGTTTTCCAATCGTTCAAAACGCTTATTGACTGAATATCCTTTTAACAAATATTCTTTCAGCACGCGGTTCGCCCATTGGCGGAATTGAGTGCCACGAATCGACTTAACTCTGTAACCTACTGATATTATGACATCAAGGTTGTAGTATTCTATTTGCCTGATAACTTGCCGTCCGCTCTCAATTTGAACTGTTGCATTTTTTGCAACAGTTGCATTTTTGTCCAATTCCCCTTCTTTAAAAATAGCCGCTATGTGTCTTGATATTACCGATTTATCCCTGTCAAACAACAATGACATCTGATTAAGTGTTAGCCACACTGTTTCCTCGCTCAACCGCACCTCGAGTTTAACGGCCTCATCAGGTTGATATAATATGATTTCGTTTTCGGTCATTAATTCTATTCGATACTTATCTCTTATAGCGAACTACCGAGATTTTTTTCGGCAGTTGATTATCAAAATTACTTTCCTTCCCAACTTGTAAGAAACCCTTACAAGTTGGATTCGTTTCCAATTCGCCTTCGTTGTAAAAAGGCTACCAAATATAAAAACAAAATGAAAACAAAAAAAGGCCCGCAACTTTCGTCACGAGCCTGGCATAACAGAGAAATATAAACCTCATTTCAATGCAGAAACAATCCTTACTGCATCTTCTGCGAGAAATGTATTGTCGGGTTGTCAGTCAAATCAAGGCCCACGTTAGGCACTTTGAATCCCGATTTATCAAAGAAACTCTGCAAGTCGTTCAAATACCTCACCGCATAACCAGCCGAAATGGGATATTTGCCTGATTTATAATCTTTCGGACAAGTGAAACCGTCAATGCCGACTGCAGCGAACCACGCTTCCAAATCGCCCTCGTCCTCCATTGCAATAAGCACGCTTTTAAACTGCAGATAACCATAAACCGACACATCCATCAGCTTCGAAGTGCCCCATATTTCCGAGTACCACTCCTCAAACGTTGTGTCTTCGGGAACCGGGTTCTGGAAAGCGGAAAGTCTCTCTTCGAGCAGCACTTTGAGCCTGGCGAGTTCTTCGTCAAAACCAACAGATTTCCAATATTTTACCGCAAATTTGTTCGCAATAATCTCTTCCTGCACACTGCCAACACTTTTGCCGTAATAGTCGAGAATGCAGTGCGAGTACTCGTGCGCCACATTGTACCAATGGAAATAAAAATCGAACTTGTTCTGCACATCGTCATCCCCGAAAAACTGTTTGAACGCTTCCTGTTGCTCGGCATTACCTCTTTCATATTGGCCGGTGAAAATCTTGTAATCCAAATTGTTGTCTTTGTTTGCCTCCTGAGCAAAAAGCAACGCGGGAGCCAATAAAATCGCAAATGCTAAAAATGTCTTTTTCATAAAATCATTATTAAAACCACCCCAAAGACGTACCGTTTTCCCAAATGTTACTCCCAAATTCCGATATTAATCGCAACCAAACTCATATCCCTTATGCCTTGTGCCTTATGCCTAACCCCCAACACCTCTTAAAACAATGTTTATAAAATCATATTTTTTTAGTCTTTACGCCATAATCGGTTTATATCAAAATATGTATTTTAGCACGTTGTTATGGAAGAAGAAACCAAAATGAAGTACAGAATATTAGTCACAGGAGCCAACGGGCAATTAGGAAACGAAATACGCTGTCTGTCATCGAAATATACCGATTACGAGTATGTGTTTACCGATGTTGCGGAGTTGGACATAACAAATCTGAGTTCACTCAACGAATTCTTTCAGAAGAACGGCAAGTTCGATTTTCTGATCAACTGCGCCGCCTATACCGCAGTTGATGCCGCAGAGACTAATCAGGAGCTTGCTTTCAAGCTGAACACCACGGCCGTGGACATGCTGGTTGAGATGGCTGGCAAATACGGATTTTTCCTTGTTCAGATTTCGACCGACTACGTGTTCGATGGAGAGAAGAACCGGCCTTACGACGAAGACGATGTGCCGATTCCGAGTTCGGTGTATGGCAAGACCAAACGCGAAGCCGAGCACTTGGTTTTCTATTCCGACATAAACGCCATTGTTATCCGCACGGCGTGGCTCTACTCAACATTCGGAAAGAATTTTGTGAAGTCGATGATAAAATACGGCACCGAGCGCGATGAACTGAACGTGGTGTTCGACCAGGTGGGAACGCCAACCTACGCCTACGATTTGGCCGATGCCATTCTGCAGATTCTACCGCAGTTGCAGGCCATGCCGAAACCTTACACCGACATTTTCCATTATACCAACGAGGGCGTGTGCAGCTGGTATGACTTTACACAGCACATCCTTCGCCACGAAAACATTGATTGTAAGGTGAATCCGATACGCAGCGAGCAATACCCGACACCGGCAAAGCGTCCGGCATTCTCGGTGCTCGACAAGTCGAAAATCAAGAACAAATTTAATATCACTATTCCGTATTGGACTGACAGTCTTGATGTTATGTTGAATAAGTTAAAAAAGAGTAATGTATAAGGAGTAAAGAGTAATGAAGGTTGAAAATGTTTGGAGAGTTGAGAAAGTCAAGAGAGTTTAGAAACTAAACCTTCTAAACTGCGAAGCTCTCAACTTTAAACCTGTTAAACAGCGAAGCGTTTCAACCCGTTAAACTTTAAAACTAAACACTAAACGTTAAACATTTAAACATTAATAATATGCAAGCAGATTTACTTCAAACCGTGAAAGAGCGCGCACAAGCGTGGCTCAACACTGCGTCAATCGACGACGAGACAAAAAAACAAGTCAAGTATATGATGGAAAACGATGAGAATGAGCTCGTTGAGTCATTCTATCGCGATTTGGAATTCGGCACAGGCGGCTTGCGCGGAATTATGGGCGCCGGCACCAACCGAATGAACATCTACACCGTGGGAATGGCCACACAGGGCTTGTGCAACTACTTGCTGAAGCAGTTTGCAGGCAAGGAGATAAAAGTGGCTCTGGCTCATGATAGCCGCAACAATGGCCGCACCTTCTGCGAGGCTGCTGCACGCATCTTCGTGGCAAACGGAATCAAAGTCTATCTGTTTGATTCTCTGCGTCCGACACCTGAACTTTCGTTCGCAATCCGTTACCTGGGCTGCCAGAGCGGCGTTGTTGTAACAGCATCGCACAACCCAAAAGAGTACAACGGATACAAGGTTTACTGGGACGATGGAGCGCAAATCATCGCGCCGCACGATACCAATATTATTAACGAGGTGCAGAAAATCACTTCGGTTGACGAGGTTAAATGGGGCAAGGGCAACGATGGCATAACCATCATCGGTGACGATGTTGACAAACCGTATCTTGAGCGCATCAAGGCTCTTACGCTGTCGCCTGAGATTATTGCCAAACACAAGGATATGAAGATTGTTTACACCCCGATTCACGGAACGGGCGTGCGCCTTGTGCCGGCAAGCTTGAAAAACTACGGCTTCGAGAATATTATCCACGTTGACGCACA
>JAGCFC010000171.1 GCA_017650325.1 Salinivirgaceae bacterium
ATTGGACCACAATACCTTATATGGGCCGCACATTGAGCGGTGTGGCGCTGATGCCGTACACCGAAGCCGCCACAGGTGCCGCGTTGAACTACCGTGTGCAACTGCCCGCAGGAACTCAAAAGGTGAAGGTTCACGTTGTTGTGAAATCAACGCTTGCGTTCAATGGCACAGGTCACCACTATCAGATTGGTTTTGAGGGAGGAAACACAGAAACGGTCTTCTTCAACGAGCGTCTGAACGAGGAACCGCAGAACACCTATACCATTTATTATCCGACAGTTGCGCGCCGCGTGGTTGAGAGCGTTGTCGAGTTGTCTGCCACTGAGGGCTGGAACACGCTAACAATCAAACCGATGGACCCAGGAATCGTCTTCGAGAAGATAGTTGTCGATTACGGCGGCTACACGCAGCAATTCCTGTTCGGAACAGAGTCGGGGTATGAGAGGAAATGATTGATTGTAAATTAGAAATGTAGGGACGCACCGCGTGCGTCCGTCTAAAGGGGCGCGATTCGTCGCGTCCTTTTTTGTTTATTCAATAAACACCAGCGTTTTTCGTTTATATTTGTGTTAATTTAAAAACAGACAATGAGAAAAATTTCAGTTTTTGCGTTTGCAATGATTTTTGCGGCGTGCCAGTCGCAGAGAGGCGAGAACGGCTCGTTTGGGGTGTATACCGCTGATTGTGTGGCAATTGATGATGAATTAGCAATTGAAGAGGCACCCCTTTCCCGCAAAGCCGCGCCAATGATGCAAAATGCGGCAACCATGGGCGCGTCAATGGATAATAATGTTGTAGAACAGGGAGTTACACCACGAAAAATAATTAAGAATGGCTCGTTGACGATTTCTGTTGATAATATCGAACAATCAAAATCAGACATTTACAAACTTATTAGTAAACATGGTGGGTATTGTTCTCGCGAACAGTTTTATAAATATGATTGGAGTAACGAAAGTGGTTACAAAATTTCAATACGTATTCCTTGCGACAATTTTGACGCCTTTATTTCAGACATTGAAAATATTGGTGGCGAAACGGAAGATAAATTGGTGTATATTAATGATGTAACCACACAATATATAGATTTGGAAACGCGGTTGAATACCAAACGCAGCTATCTGGCGCGTTATACTGAATTACTCAAAAATGCTAAATCTGTTACTGATATTGTCGCGATAGAAGACAAAATACGCTTGATTGAAGAAGAAATAGAAAGTGTTACCGGAAGACTGAAATATTTGAATAATCAAGTGGAATTCAGTACGTTAGAAGTGGATATAGAACATAAAGACGCGTATTTTGATAGAGAACACCCTGATCGCAACAAGAGTGTGGGAGAAAGGCTTTTGAGTTCGGTTGTGAAAGGTTTCCGTGGTTTTATAGATTTTCTGTTCTTCCTTGTCAGAATATGGCCAGCGTGGATTATTATCTTGTTGGTATTAGGGTTTATACGTCGCGCCAAGCGCAAAAATGAGGATTGATTAATTGCCTTTTGATTTTTGCACTGAAAACCGACTTGTAATTTTATCCAAATCAATTACATTTGCACCCTAATTTTTAAGATAAATAATACATTAATTTTATGGCAGATACTTCAGATTTGAGGAATGGCTTGTGCATCGAACTCGATGGCAAACTCTACACAGTTGTGAATTTCCTTCACGTAAAACCGGGCAAGGGCCCCGCTTTCGTCCGCACCAAACTCAAAAACCTTGAGAACGGTAAAACTATCGAATACATCTTCCACGGCGACGTCAAGATTAAGACTGTACGCATCGAGCGCCGTCAGTATCAGTACCTTTATCGCGAAGGCGACAGCTTCGTGTTTATGAACACTGAGACTTACGACCAAATCAACATCGATGGTAATCTTATCGAGAACAACGACTTGATGAAGGAGGGTCAGATTGTTGACATCACTTTCCACGCTGAAACTGAGAAACCATTGCAAGCTGAAATGCCGCCATACGTTGAGTTGGAGGTAACTTACACCGAACCGGGTGTTAAGGGCGATACTGCCACCAATGCAATGAAACCTGCAACCGTTGAGACCGGCGCAACTGTTATGGTTCCGCTGTTCATCAACGCTGGCGAGCGCATCAAGGTTGACACTCGCGACCGTAGCTACGGCGAGCGTATTAAGTAATAATTTGCAAATCGCATATAAAAAAACACCGGCTCAATCCGGTGTTTTTTTTTACATTAGCGGCATCTTTTAATCAGCAACTTACTGTTTATGCAAGGAAAGGCATCAGTCAACCGATTGCAGTTGAGTAATTTTAAACTCGACGCGTTGCTTCGTATTACACTGGCAATCAATGAGAACACACCCGTTGATCAACTTTTGGAACAATTCAGAAGCATTTTGTGCGACGACTTGAACATTGGTAAAATCCTGATGTTCAGTTATAATCAGAAGTGGGAGCGAATCCTGATGTCGGGTGTTGAGCGGCAGGTGGCCGATGGAATCCGCGTTGAGAACGACTTACAGTATTACAAGCAGATAGCCAACCTGACAGCCACGCTTAATCCCAATTTGGCGCTGTTCGACACCATTATTCCGGTTTACCACCACGACCGCCCCATCGCCTATGTAATTATCGGCGACATCGACGAAGAATGCGCCGGAATGAGCCCCACAATCAAGCACCTTTCGTTTATCCAAACACTTGCAAATATTATAGTTGTGGCCATCGAGAACCGCAATCTCTTTAATGAGAATGTGCGTCAGGAGGCGATGAAAAAGGAGTTGGAACTTGCATCTCGGATGCAGACAATGCTGATTCCGAACGCATCGATGCTGCCAAACGACCGCTTTTTGCATGTGTCGGCATATTATCTGCCGCATTTCGATGTCGGCGGCGACTATTACGATTGGATTAAACTTTCTGATAATCAGTATTGTTTCTGTATTGCCGATGTGTCGGGAAAGGGTATTTCGGCAGCCTTGCTGATGTCGAATTTTCAGGCCAACCTGCGAGCGCTCACAAGTGCCAACATGCCAATCAATGAGGTTGTCAACAAACTGAACGACAAGGTTGTAGAGAATGTCAACGGCGAGAAGTTCATCACCTTGTTTATTGCATTCTACAACACCGACACACGCCTGCTGACATACGTGAACGCCGGACACAACCCACCGATTTTCTTTGATGCAGAAACAAAAGAAATACAACAACTTACACAAGGTTGTATGGGCGTAGGAATGCTCGATTCAATTCCGAAAATGAATATCGGCGAGATGGTTATTTCGCGCAACAGCAAGGTGCTTTGCTTCACCGATGGTGCGGTTGAGATTGAAAATCAGCGTCATGAGGCATTCGGCACTGAGCCGATCGAGCGTATTATCAGCAGCGGTAAAGGAATCGATTCTGACATCGATGGCATTATCAAGGCGCTGAACGCACACAAAGGCCCCGAAGGCGATTTCTTCGACGATATCACAATTTTGGGAATCGAGTTCAAGTAGTCGGATTTTCGATTCGGGCGGTTTCTGAAAAACATTTTATAATGAACGAAAACACACCTAAAACAAAGATAATCAACGACCCCGTGTTGGGGCTTATCGATTTTTCGTCGCCCTTGATTTTGGCACTGATGGAGCACCCGTGGCTTCAGCGTCTGCGCCGAATCAAACAGTTGGGAATGAGCGATATGGTTTACCCCGGAGCGCAGCACACGCGTTTTCTGCACACCATTGGGGCGACATCGCTTATGCGGCTTGCCATTGACACGCTGCGGATGAAAGGCGCCGAAATAACCGACCACGAGGCGGAAAGTGCCATGGCTGCCATAATGCTGCACGACATTGGACATTGTCCCTTCTCGCACGCGCTCGAGTATCATATTGCCGATGTCTGCCATGAGGATATCTCATTGGTTTTCATGCAGGAACTGAACAAGCAGATGGGCGGCAAACTCGACACTGCAATTGAAATCTTTACAGGCGTGTATCCGAAGAAATATCTGTCGCAACTGGTCTCTGGCCAACTCGATGTTGACCGTCTCGACTATCTGCGACGCGATAGTTTTTTCACCGGCGTAACCGAAGGCATTGTCAACACCGACCGCATCATTAAAATGCTCGAAATTGTTGACGATAAACTGGTTGTGGAGAAGAAGGGCATCTACTCGATTGAGAAATTCCTGATAGCCCGCCGCCTGATGTACTGGCAGGTTTATCTGCACAAAACGGTGCATTCGGCTGAGCATCTGCTAATTAACATCCTTCGTCGCGCAAAGGTGCTTATGGCTCAGGGCGAGGACCTTTTTGCATCGCCGGCTTTCAAATATTTCTTGAGCAATCATGTTACAATCGATGATTTCCGTGACAGCACAGTCCGCTCGAACGGCATGACCACGCTTGAGAATTTTGCCATGCTCGACGACGGTGACCTGATGGTAGCAATCAAAGTCTGGCAGTCGCACAGCGACAAGGTGTTGAGCATGCTCTGCCGCGACCTTATCAACCGCCGTCTGCCTAAAACCATTGTTCAGGACCAACCGGCCGACAGCGGAATGGTGAAACTTCTGCAGGAGGAGGTGATGAAACGCTACAACCTGACCGCCGACGAGGCAAGTTACTTTGTTAGTTCGGGAACCATTGCCAACAAGGCATACAGTCAGCAGCATGACCAAATTCTGATTAAAGAGAAGGACGGCACTATCACTGAAATTGTGAATGTGGCGGATATGCTGAATATCAGGGCTTTATCGACAACAATCAGTAAATACTACTTGTCGTGGCCAAAAGAGATAACTAACAGATAATAAGATTGATATGAATAAAAAGATTGTTCTCGCGTATGTGATTTCGGCTGCGGTTTACATTGTAACAATGCTGCTGATGAGTGCGCGCGCCAACACATTGCTCAACGAGTTTGCCAATGGTTTTGTCGAAGGAAAAGAGTTGCCGTTTTCGGTTTTAATTTCAATTCAAAAGCCGCATACCACGGTCAACATCATTTTTTTCGTAGCGCTGCTAGGATTTGCGCTCTACCTTTTTGCTAAAGGTGCGAAAAAGGCGATCACCTATCTTCCGGTGCTCATTTTCAGTGTGTTCACACTGTTCTGCTACGTGTCGTTAAGTGGCGCGTTCTACAGCATAGGTGGCAACAACGCAAGTCTTTCAAAGTCATACTGGCTGATGTTTTCCATGGGAATATTCTTTGTTGTTGGTGCTATAACCATAACAGTGATCGGCTCAAACGCAGTTCGTAATCTGCTAAAGCACAAGGGAAATGTGGAGAAAAATTGAAAATTAACAATGAACAATTAATAATGAATGAAAAAGTAAATGTTGTCAGGTTATAGTGGAAGTTGTAGGGACGAGGCGTGCAGCGTCCGAATAAACAATCAGCGTTAATTCGTTAAATCTGAGACATCTGCGTTCTAAATTCGTAATTCTAAATTCGTAATTAATATGAGATATTATCAATCGGTTTTCGACCTTCCGAAGTTGGATGAGGCCTTGAAAATGGCCGCTGAAGTGAAAAAGAATCCTTTCGGTTGGGAGCATCTGGGCAAGCACAAGACCTGCCTGCTCATCTTCTTCAACAATAGTCTGCGCACACGCTTGAGCACGCAGAAAGCCGCCCGCAATCTGGGCATGGACGTTATTGTGCTCGATGTGAATCAGGGAGCGTGGAAACTTGAAACAGAGCGCGGCGTGGTGATGGACGGCGACAAGAGCGAGCATTTGCTCGAGGCCATTCCGGTGATGGCGCAGTATTGCGACATTCTGGGTGTGCGCTCATTTGCCCGCTTTGAGAATCGTGAGGACGACTACACTGAAAAGATTCTGAATCAGTTTATTAAATATTCGGGCAAGCCGGTATTCTCGATGGAGGCCGCCACCTGCCATCCGCTTCAGGCTTTTGCCGACCTTATCACCATTGAAGAGTACAAAAAGGTGAAACGCCCGAAGGTCGTGCTGACTTGGGCGCCGCATCCGCGCTCGCTGCCGCAGGCCGTGCCAAACTCGTTTGCTGATTTCATGAACGAGGCCGATGTCGATTTTGTCATCACTCACCCCGAGGGCTACGAACTCGACCCGAAGTTTGTGCGTGGCGCGCGTGTTGAGTACAATCAGAAGAAGGCTTTTGAAGGTGCCGATTTCATTTACGCCAAAAACTGGTCGTGCCCGGGTGTTACCTGCCCCGACAAGTACGGACAGATTTTGAGCAAGGACATGAGTTGGACTGTTGACACCGAACACATGAGTTGGACCAATCAGGCAAAATTCATGCACTGCCTGCCGGTTCGCCGCAATATGATTGTCACTGACGATGTGATTGAAAGCCCTGACTCAATTGTGATTCCAGAAGCCGCCAACCGCGTTGTTTCGGCTCAAACGGTGCTGAAGATGATGCTAGAGAGCGAGTTTTAGTATAAAGGCATAAGCCAAAAGGCACAAGGCATAAGTAATTTGTTGTATAATATAGTAATTTAATTTGTTAGGATAGAAAGAGATAAGATTTGAATACATATAATTAATGGACAATTGCCATTGATTCTCTGTTCACGAAACCGCCAAATTCGAAAATCAGTGAGAATTAAATGTCGAAGTGTCCACGCTTTTATGGCGTGGACTATTCGCGTTTATCTACTGATTGGGTTACTAGGCGGTACCTGTGAACAGGGTAAACTTTTAACGGATAGTTTACGCCTTTTTTATGGATATACACATAGGACACCAAATTCAAGCCGACCTGAAAGCGCAAGGTCGTAGTGTGACGTGGTTCAGCCGTCAACTCTGTTGTAGCCGTCAAAACTGTTACAAGATTTTCAACACGCCAATTCCGCACATTGCAACATTGTATGCGGCACAGAAAGCGTTGGGAGTAGATTACATTTCGATGCTTAAGGATACGATTGAAGTATAATATTATTGCCAAAAGTGTCAACTAAATAGTTACATAAATGCCAACCATATATAGACAGTTAGATATAAACTTTTATGCAGGTTTCGTGGTAAAAAGACTTGTATTTTATGTTGAACTTTAAAAATAAAGAGTTATGAAACGGGTTATTATTCTTTTAAGCGCTATTTGCTTTGTAAGTATTTGTGATGCACAATACTATTCAACAACTAATAGGGATATCTATGGCAATACACAAACTACGTACAAGAGTTCATGTGGAAGAACTGCGGGAACGGCCACATCGGGAAGAGATATTTACGGTAACAATCAAACAACCTATAAAAATGCGCAAGGCAGAACTGTTGGTACGTCAACCACCAATAAGGATATTTATGGCAATATACAAACTACGTACAAGAGTTCAAGTGGAAGAGCTGCAGGAACGGCTACATCGGGAAGAGATATTTATGGTAACAATCAAACAACCTATAAAAATGCGCAAGGTAGAACCGTTGGTACGTCAACCACCAATAAGGATATTTATGGCAATACACAAACTATATATAAGGACGCAAGTGGTAGAACTATAGGAAAATCAACAACCACAAAAGATATATACGGGAATCCCCGTACAACATATAAGAGTAACAAGTCTTATGGTTGGTGAAAAAGACAATAGGGCAATATTGATTAAAACATAATAAAATCACAGATTATGAAACGGGTTATTATTCTTTTAAGTGCTATTTGCGTGGTAAGCATTAGTAATGCTCAATACTATGGTCGTACCTATGGTACGGCTACATCAAAAACAGATATGTTTGGGACCACGCATACCACATATCAAAATGGTCGCGGCCAAACTGGTACCGCAACTACTAAAACAGATATGTTCGGAACGACTCGAACAAACTACTATGATTCTCGAGGACAGTCAGGTTCTTCGACTTCTAAAACCGATATGTTTGGTACGACACGTACGACATATTATGATTCACGTGGGCAGTCTGGTACTTCAACTTCAAAAACTGATATGTTCGGTACAACGCGTACAACATATTATGATTCTAGGGGGCAAGCAGGTACTTCAACATCAAAAACCGATATGTTTGGAACAACAAGAACAACATATCAAGATTCTCACGGACGAACTATAGGCACGTCAACTACTAAAACAGATATGTTTGGAAATACAAAGACAACTTTCGATTGGTGATAAAAATATGAAAAATCGCAAAGGAAAATGGAGATTATTGAGTTTGTCGGCATTCACAACATGAATGAACATTAAAAGTCTTAACTAAAACATGATAATTATGAAAAGATGTATTATTATCGTAAGTATGCTTTTGTTGCCAATAATTTCTTTAGCACAGAATTATAATATTCAAGCGAGGCGTGGTAGCTTTCAACCAATGTCATTTGATGAATATGTAGCGCCACTGATGATGTATAAGCAACATGCGGAAGCTAGCGAGAACAAATTTTGGGAATATATAAATATGGGTAACGATGCATATAATAATCGTTCATATAGCACAGCCAAAATGTATTATACCCGTGCATCGGATTTGAATCAAAAATTTAAATTTGTTAATCAATCAGATTTAAACGAAAATATTTCTTTGTGTGATTGGAGAATTGAAGCACAGAAAAATGCGAGCGTTTTTCGAGAGTACATGAATTCTTGCATTGAAGCTTATAATAATGAGAAGTATAGCGATGCATTGTATTATTGTAAAAAGGCTTCAAGTTTGAATCAAAAGTATGATTACATTGACCAATCAGTTATAGATGATAATTTGAATACGATTAACAAATGCATTGCGACTCAAAGTCATTAGCAGTTGTTAATAGTTCGCTGTATTGGTATATAGAATTACGTTGTGAGAAGAATTCAGCCAAAATCGATAAACACTTCAGGTTTGGCTGAGTTTTTTTTCATTCCTCATACAGCAGATATTTCTTCCTAATCTGCTGAAAATTACGCAGCCCTTCTTGCCACGACTGGCGGATTTCGTCTTCGGTCATACCTTTTTCAATTTGATTGCGCAACTCTGGGCCGGCAAGTTTCGATAGGAACGAATTGAAGAAATCGGGCTTCGAAAGGAAATAATCGTAGCTGTCAATAAGCCACTTTAAATTAATACGTGCGGCCGATTCAAGCGAGTCGGTGCTTATCTGGCGCAGGTCGTAACCGCGGCACAGCACATCTTTGAACGGCGGATATTTTGCGCCATCGACACTGTGGGGCGTGAAGCGGAACGGTGCCACATTGTAGTCGGGGTGACCGATGGCTTCAAACGGGAAATCGGTTCCGCGGGCCACACTCATAAACGTGCCTTCGAATAGTCCCAACGAAGGGTATAGCAGTACCGAACGGTAGGTTGGCAGATTGGGTGACGGTTTAATAGGCAACTGATAGTGAGTGCGATGGGTGTAGTTTCGGCACGGCACAACCATAAGCTGGCAAATCTCGCCGCCGGTCAGCCAATGCTCGCCGTTAATCATCATCGCATACTCGCCAATGGTCATGCCGTGAACAAGCGGCACAGGGTGCATGCCCACAAACGAGCGGGTTGTGGCGGTGTCAAGCACCGGGCCGTCGATGTAGAATCCGTTAGGATTGGGGCGGTCGAGCACAAGCAGCGGCACGTTGTTTTCGGCGCAGGCTTCCATCACGTAGTGCAGTGTTGAAATGTAGGTGTAGAACCTGACGCCCACATCCTGAATGTCGAAAACAACCATCTCAAGGCTGTCCATATCGGCGGCGGTAGGCTTGCGATGTTTGCCGTAGAGCGATATCACAGGCAGGCCAGTTTTCGGGTCGGTGTTGTTGTCCAAATGCTCGCCAGCATCGGCTTGACCGCGAAAACCATGCTCGGGTCCGAATACGCGACGGATGTCGATACCAAGTTGCAACAGGCTGTCAACCAAGTGGGTATTGTTGATGACAGATGTCTGGTTAGCCACTATGGCAATGCGCTTGCTGGTTATAATTGGCAGATAGTCAGTTGTTTGTTGCGCTCCGACAATCACCTGCGAGTGTGTCTCGAATGCCATCGCGGCAAGCAGAAACGTTATTGCGAACCTAAATTTCATTCAAAAAATATTTGTCGTTACAAACATAACCTTTTCGTGTTCGTTTTCGACTACATTTGCGCAAAACAATTCGAAATTGAAAACGGAATTTTTCATAGCAAAACGCATCACTTTCAGCCGCAGGAACGGGAAGTCCTTCACGGGCCCTATAGTTGGCATTTCTGTTGCCGGTATTGCTTTGGGGTTGGCGGTGATGATTTTGAGCATGGCCATTGTCACAGGCTTCCGCGACGAGGTGAGCAACAAGGTCACAGGGTTCAGCGCCGATGTACAGATTTCGAATTTTGATGCCAACAACTCGTTTGAGACTCAGCCAGTCAGCATTCAGGATGTTCCGCTCAATAAGATTGCCGCACTCGACGGAGTGACTCATTTTCAGCCATATATTGTTAAATCGGGCATAATTAAAACTAACGACGACATTCAAGCGGTAGTGCTAAAAGGGGTTGACAAAAGTTACGACTGGTCGTTTCTGCGCAGTCATCTGGTTGCCGGTGACACTTTTCCAATTGTCGATTCGGTGAAATCGAACCGCATTTTTATGTCGAGTTATGTGGCCAATCTGCTGCACCTTGATGTCGGCGACAAGTTGTCGGTTTATTTTGTGCAGGACCCGCCGCGTGTGCGTCCGTTCATCGTGAGTGGCCTTTACAAGACAAGTATCGAGGATTTCGACCGTGTTTATGCCCTTGTCGATATGCGTCATCTGCAGAAAGTGAACAATTGGGATTCGACGCAGGTGAGCGGTTTCGAGATTATGATTGGTGATTTCGATAGGCTCGAAGAGTGGTCCGACAGCATATTCTTTATTGCCGGTAGCAATTTTATGAAAGGAGGGTCGAATCTTAAGGTCACCAATATTAAGGAGCGTTATCCGCAGATTTTCGATTGGCTTAACCTGCAGGATATGAATGTATGGGTGATTCTGGCTCTGATGCTTGCCGTGGCCGGATTCAACATGATTTCAGGTCTGCTGATTCTGATTCTTGAAAAAACAAGTATGATTGGTCTTCTCAAGGCATTAGGCTACAGCAACTGGAACATCCAAAAGATATTTATAATCCAATCGTTCTTCTTGATTGTCAAAGGATTGGTGTGGGGAAATGTCATCGGCATAGGTATGTGCCTTTTGCAACAGCACTTTGCCATTGTTCCGCTCGACGAGGCATCGTACTATATGAGCTCCGTACCCATCAATTTGAAATGGCTGCACGTGGTTGCCTTAAACATTGGCACGCTTGTCTCAACGTTGATTGTCATGCTTCTGCCATCGCTGCTGGTGTCGCACATTAGTCCGGCAAAGGCGGTGAAATTCAATTAGGTGTTGTTGGGTATGGGGTGTTAGGTATTGGGGGGCATTTGAAAACCTCAACCTTCTCAACAGCGAAGCGCTAAAACCTAAACAGTTAACGTGTTATTTTTTACAGCACAAAGAATTTGATTCCGGCTGCTATTGAGAGAATAATAATGATAATTCCGCTGATGCGGTTGAGCCACACAATGCTGCGCAGCCGGAAGTGCTTTCGGAAAATATCGACCACGTAAGTAAGTGTGAACCACCATAATACAGCGCCGCCCAAAATTCCAAGCACAAGCGGCATGCCATCGTTGAAGGTATTTCCGCCCGACATCAGGTTTAGCATTGAGAATGCTGCTCCAAAGAATATGATTGTCAGTGGGTTGGATGCGGTCAGGAAGAAAACCGAGATGTAGTCGCCAATGAGTCCTGAGTGTTTGGGACTGCGGTAGTAGCGATATTCACCGATGGGGTTTTTGAGCAGCATTTTGAGTCCGAGGTACAGCAGTGTGGCCACACCCGCAATCTGGAAAAACAATTGGTGCTCAGTCAGGAAATCGGTTATGAATGTTACTCCAAAAGCGGCCAGAATAGCATACGATGTGTCGGCTGTGGCGGCGCCCAATCCAGACACAAATCCTTGAAAGCGGCCTTTGTTGATGGTTTTTTGCACGCAGAGAACGCCAATCGGTCCCATAGGTGCCGAAACCACCAGTCCAACAATCAAACCTTTCAAGAAAATCTCAATGCTGCCCATATTTGCATATCTCTGCAAGCGAACTGCAAAGGTAGTATTTTTACGTAATGAGTAAAGAGTAAAGTGTAAAGAGTAGAGAGTAAAGAGTAAAGTGTAAAGAGTAGAGAGTAAAGAGTAAAGAGTAGAGAGTAAAGAGTAAAGAGTAAAGAGTAAAGAGTAAAGAGTAAAGTGTAATGTTTTAAGTGTGGAGTGCAGATGTGAGTGTGGAGTTGTTAAATCAAATAATTCTAAAATCTAAATTCTGAATTCAAAATCCTCTAACTCTCTAACTCTCTAACTCTCTAACTCTCTAACACACAATCTCTCTAACCATTCCCTGCCTTCTTTTCGGCTCTGTGCTCACGCCATTGCCGCCATTTTGTGGTAAATAGTTCGCCAACTCCGTAGTTCTTTTCGAGTTCGAATCGGTAGGCAAGGGTAGCCCGCAGCATGGCGTTCATATTGTTGATGTTGACTCCGTCGTTGCCCATTGGCGATTCGATGGCCAGAACGTTTCCGCCGACATTGAAGAACCAGTGGTTGCTGTTGTATCCGAAACTCAAATCGCCTTGAAAGTAAAAATTGAGAGCGTCGTGCCTGCGATCAGGCGCATCGTCGAGTTGCAGCAAGCACTTGTTGTATGCCAGTCCCATTTGCATATCGAGGTTGAAATAGATTTTTGCGGGGGTTACAAAAGTCCGTGCGTAACCGCCGCCAGCGCCAATCAGAGTGTTGCTCACAAATTTTAATTGCTCATGATAGCCGAACAGCGAGTCGTTGACAATTCGTGGTACAAGCGATGAGTCGCCACTGGCCATATTAATGTTGAACAAGATTCCTGCAATGGCCGAACCGGCTGTGCGGCGTTGAAGCTCGCCATGCGATGTGAGCGCCTTGCGAGAGTATTTAGTGTAGTTGAAATAGTAGTCGGCTGAGACGCGCAGCGATGCCGTTGTAATGTCAGGACGGTCGTGGCGGGTGCCTTCAGGCCAGTTTTGCAGAATGGTTTCGGCATTCTCTAAATAGTACCCTTCATAGACGCTCCCGGAAAATTTCAGTGTTACGGCCGGCAGTAATATTTGCGTAGAAAGGACAGTTTTGCTGCCGGTGCGGTGGCGATCGAACAGGCCGGTGCTGAAGCCCAGATTCAGCGACAGCCACTTATAGGCGAAACCCGCGCTCACCGATGATGACGAGTCAGAACAGCTGTATTGCAGCGACGAGAGGTTTTTCAAGTCATCGATGCTGAATGCCGAGTTTTTCTGGAACAGCGATGCGTTGACACTGAACATGCGGCTCAAATCATCGACGTATAATGTATCGCGCTCGGCGTTGAAAGCACGGTAAATAAACTCGGCAAAACCTTGTGCCACAGATGTTTGTGCGGCTGCTAGCAGAAAAAACAATATTGCCAAACGAGTGCGCATCGGGTTAGAGCACCTTGTGTTTAGCCACTGTGGCAACAAAATCTTTCAGGTAGAACGGGTCGAAGTAGGCCACATCTTTGAAATCGGCGGCGGCATAGGCCTTTTCGGCAAGCGGGACCATGTTGGCGGCAAGCGGACAGATGCCATCGATAAAGCGCGCATTGGCCGATGTTATCACGCTCTGGCATTTTGCGGCGCCATCGCCATAGAAGGCTATTGTGTTGTCTTTTAGTTCGTTGGCAAAGCTGTTGCTATCGATAATCAAAGCTTGGGTGTTGCCAATTTGCTCCAAATTGGTGTCGTATATGGCGGTGTAAACTTCCATTCGGCGGGCGTCAATCATCGAGCAGAATAGGTCGGGGCGAGGAGTGGCTGTTTTTTCGGCCATTATTGCCATCGATTTCAGAGTGTCGACGGCTATCAGCTTGGCGCCGGTTGCGTAGCAGATGCCTTTGGCAGCCGACACGCCAATGCGTAGTCCGGTGTACGACCCCGGTCCCTGACTTACGGCCACGGCATCGAGCATGGTGGCTTCGATGCCTGTTTCGGACAGAATCTGCTCGACAAAAACTGTGAGCAGTGTGGCGTGCGATTTGCCCTCGTAACTCACGCGCTCAGCCAGCAGACGGCCATCGCGGGCCAGCGCCGCCGAGCACACCGATGTTGATGTCTCTAATGATAGAATGAGTGCCATAACCCAAATTTTGCCGCGAAGATATTTAGGATTTGGGAAATTTTTCAAAAAAACACCGCTTTTACTGCAACGGTAACCTCTGCCGAAAATCGGTGTTGGTGTCTGTGGTGCGCACGTTCGCCAAAATCTTACGGCAGATAAGGCATTTTCAATTAAATTCGGCTCGTTTTAAGGCAGAAATATGAGCCGACGGATAATTTTATCAATTTTGATTGCGGTGTGCTCGATTCAGGTGGGCGCGCAGGAGTCGCACTCGCTATATATGGAGCACGAGTTCAACCACTACGACCGCTACGTCTATCAGAAGCAGAACCGATTCCACACATCGGTTAAGCCATATCAGAACAGACAGGTTAACGCCACGGTCGATGCCGATTCAATTTACAGAATCGATGTGAGCCGCAAACTGCCCGATATTTTGCTGAACCGCAGCTGGATAACCTACAAACAGGACGATTTTGAGTTCACCATCGACCCGCTTATGAATTTTGAGATTGGTCGTGATGCCGATTACGATAATCTGAGTTGGGTTAACACCCGCGGAATAATTCTCAACGCGCGTTTGGGTAAATATGTGTTTGTAACCACCGATTTCTACGAGAATCAGGCTAAATTCTACGATTACCGCCGCGATGTGGTTAGCAGCACCAAAAGTATTCCGGGGCAGAGTTCATACAAGACATTCAAAGATGATGGTTACGATTATGCTTGGGCCGATGCTACTATCAGTTTCCAGCCTGATGAGCATTTCGACATAACTTTCGGTCACGGCAAGAACTTTATTGGCGACGGCTACCGATCGATGTTGCTTAGCGATGTTGCGGCCAATTATCCCTATTTGCGCATAACCACCGATTTCTGGAATATTAAGTATGTCAATCTTTGGGCTCAGTTCCAGGATTTTACAAAACATTACGACTATGGTCATCCGCACGATAAGAAGTGGGGCTCGTTCAACTATCTCGATTGGTCGGTTACGCCGTGGCTTAATGTCGGATTTTTCGAGGCGGTAATCTGGGCCAATGCCGACAGTCTGGGGCATCGCGGATTCGATATCAACTATGCCAATCCGGTGATTTTCACACGTCCGGTTGAGTTCTCGGTTGGCTCGTCGGACAATGCGCTGATGGGCATGACAGGCAAGCTGACGCTGTGGAAAAATCATGTGTTCTACGGGCAGTTCATTATTGATGAGTTTAAACTCGAGAACGTGAAGGCGGGCATCAAACACCAGTTCAACAAGTCCGATTCTACAATTCTTTGGGGCTGGTGGGCCAACAAGTGGGCAATGCAGATGGGGTACAAGACCTTCGATTTGTTCGGTTTGGAGCATCTCGACATTCAGGCCGAAATGAATATCGCGAGACCGTTTATGTACTCGCATGTTACTCATATTCAAAACTATGGACATTTTCGCCAGCCGATTGCACACCCATTGGGCAGCAATTTCCGCGAATTCCTGCTAATTGGACGCTACAACTACAAACGACTCTTTGTTGAGGCTAAATACATTCACGCCATGCACGGCAGCGATGTTGATGGCATTAATATGGGCAACAATATTTTTGCCGATTATACAAGTCATGGCTCGGAATATTACAACGAGATAGGACAGGGACGTAATGTTATCTTACAGAATACCAGTGCTAAAGCAGCATTTCTTATCAGTCCGCGCACCAATATGAATGTCTATGTCGGGTTTAACCGACGCTCGGAGGAATCTGATGGCTCAAAGACAACTAAAAATCTGATAACGTTTGGTTTGCGGACATCGTTGCAGAATATTTATTATGATTTTTGAGGCATTAGGCACTAGGCATTAGGCACTAGGCATTAGGTATAAGTGTGGTTGCAACGTATTGATTCGCAGCAGGTTCTCAGTTTTTAATTGTTAATTGTTAATTTTTCATTGTTAATTGAACAACCTTCCTTGCCAGGTGTTGCGCTGTTCCAACTCCTTGTCAATCAGCGCCACAACTTCAAAATTCTTCATGCGGTTCCAGCGTGGGGCAATCACTTTTTCGGCGGGCGAGACGCTCACAAAGCGCTCAACCACAATGTCGGGCGAGAGGTGCTCAAGAAAAGTTACCACCGTGGCAATGTAATCGTTGAGCGAGAAGGGGCGGACAAAATCGGGATTATTTTGGCAGGTGGCGGCCAGCGTTGTGCCGCTGATTATCTGTAACTGATGCAGTTTCAGCGTTTTCAGTGGCAATGCCGATACTTTGCGTGCGTGTTCAAGGAAATCGGATTCCGTCTCGCCCGGAAGGCCAAGAATAAGGTGGGCGCCCGTTTGCAGGCCGTGTTTGGCGCACATTTCGGCGGCTCTCACCGAGTCGGCCCAGGTGTGGTGGCGGTTGATGAGTTCCAAAGTGCGGTCGGCGGTGCTTTCCATTCCAAGTTCAACGGCCACAGGCACAATCTGGTTGATGCTCGCCAGCATATCGAGCAGTTCGCTGTTGATGCAGTCGGGGCGGGTGCCTATAATGAGTCCGGCAATGCCGTTGCTCACGGCCTCGCGGTAGAGCGGTTCAAGCGTTTCCACAGGCGCATATGTGTTTGTATAGCTTTGGAAATAAGCAATGTACCGCATGTCGGGATATTTGTGCGAGAAAAACTCGCGCCCTTTTTGCAGTTGCACAGCAATGCTGTCGGTGGCGTTGCAGTAGGCTGGTGTGAACGAACTGTTATCGCAGTAAATGCAGCCGCCCGTGCCTTTGGTGCCGTCGCGGTTGGGGCACGAAAGTCCCACATTCACAGATATTTTCTGCACTCGCCCGCCAAACTTGTTCTTTATAAACGACGAATAGTCGTTGAATCGGCGGCTTGTGCCCCAGGCAAATATTTGCTGGTCAGACATTTACTCCTGAATAAATGTATAGGTGATAGTACCAACTTGAATCTCTGCGGCGTTTGGGTCGGAATTGAATTTGGCCTTGAGCGCTGCGGCTTTGGCAGCCTCACGCAAAACGGGGTCGTTGGTTGTGGTTCCGGCCTTTCCAGGCGAAGCGCTTACCACAGTGCCGCTGCGGTCGACACGAATTTCAACCACTACTTTGCCTTCAGATTTACTATTGTATTCGGGTTTCGGTGGTGTTGAACCGAATGAACGGCCTGCCAAATTGAAGTTTATGCCGTTGCCGCCACCATTTCCGACGCGGTTGTTAGAGTTTATATCGCCATTGAGTGAGCCTTGGTTGCCAGGTTGTCCCGTATTGCCTTCGCCAGTGTTGCCACCATTGACATTGCGGCCTGCAAACGCACTGGCTGCTCTTGAGTTGATTTCTTGCTGCTGTTGTTGTTGGCGTTGTTGCTCCTCCTGACGTTTTCGTTCCTCTTCCTGGCGCCGTTGTTCTTCGGCAATGCGTTGACGCTCAAGTTCTTGCTGACGTTGCAGTTCTTCTTGGCGTTTCTTCTGCTCGGCTCTTTTTTTCTGCTCAATCACAGCCGATTCCTCAAAATCTTGATTCACAACTTCTTCCTCGCCGGTTTGGGTAGGTGTTGGCTCGGGCGGAGTGGGAGTCGGGGGCGGAGTAGGGATAGTTTGGGCAACTGCCGGACGCGGTTCAACCTCGCCCATACCTTGCTCGGTGTCACCAAAATTCACAAGCACGCCTTCCTCTTCATCTGTCGGGTCGTTTATGAATCTGACCAATACCAACATCAAAAGGAGCAGAACGCAGAAAACTGCAGTTCCGACTGTGGCAATCCGTTGTTCTTTGGTTGTAATCATTTCTTAATCGGACGGGTGGCCAGAATGAGTTTGTATTTGTGGTCTTTGGCAATGTTCATCACCTTTACAACGTGCTCAATGGCAACGCTTTGGTCGGCATGAAGCGATATTGTCGGCGGCTCGGGATAGTTCTCGGCCGGGCCCACGCGGTTCACCAGCGACTGCTCAAGTTGGTCGAAGCTGACATATTGTCCTTCAACGGCATAGCGCAGGTCTTTGGTTATCGACACCGTGGTGATTGGCTTTGTGGCCATTGTCTGGTTGTTGCTTTGCGGCAGCAGCAGTTTCAAGGCGTTAGGCGCAATCAAGGTCGATGTCATCATGAAGAAAATCAGCAACAGGAACACAAGGTCGCTCATTGACGACGACGAGAACTCGCCGCTGACTTTCGAGTGTCGTTTGAGTGCCATAGCTGATTAGCTTACAGGTTCGTTCAACAGGTCCATAAATTCAGTGGTGCGGGCTTCCATCTCGTTCACAACCTTCTCAACGCGGGTTGCAAGGTAGTTGTGTGCGAAATAGGCAACCACACCCACAATAAGGCCGGCCACGGTTGTAACCATAGCCACGTAGATGCCACCAGCCAGCATCGACACATCGATGTTGTTGCCTGCCTGCGACATATTGTAGAATGCTTGGATCATACCAACAACAGTGCCAAGGAAACCAATCATCGGGCCACCGCCGGCTGTTGTGGCGAGCAATGGAATACCTTTTTCGAGTTTGGCCACCTCAATGTTGCCTACGTTCTCAATTGCGGTGTTGATGTCGCCCAGCGGACGGCCAAGACGGCTGATACCCTTCTCAATCATACGTACAATCGGGTTGTCGATTGACTGGCAGAGTGTTGTGGCCGATTCAATCTTACCATCGTGGATGTAGTCCTTTATCTTGTTCATAAAGTTCTCATCGAGCTTCGAAGCCTTGTTTATCACCAGCAGACGCTCGATGAAGATGTAAACTGACAGTACCAGAAGTGCGGCCAGCGGAATCATTATCACGCCACCCTTAAGTGTGAGGTCGAGCAACGACAATGTTGCCTCAGGAGCGGCTTCGGCAGCAGCCTGCGCAGCATCGGTGGCAGCGCCGTTAACCTGAATTTGTAATAGTGTTGAAAGAATCATTCTTTTAGTATTTGAATTTGCGAGGCGAAGTTAAAAAACTATTGTGCTGTGTTAGGGGGTGTTGAAGGAAGTTTTGAACAGATGGATGGTTATAAAGTGGTGTGTTTATGTGGCTTGTTTTGGTTCTCTGTCTGTATAAAAAGAACAAGGCCCAACCTTTCGGTTGAGCCAAGTCTTTCACTTATTGTATAACCCTAAACTTTTGGTCACTATTATTAAATCAGACACATTGTTACGAAGAACGCAGCGCCGGCAAGGTAGCCGATGGCGGCCAGCCACGACACGTTTTTCAGATACCAGATGAAGTCGATTTTCTCCAAACCCATTGCGGCAACGCCAGCGGCGGAACCAATGATGAGCATACTACCACCTGTACCGGCTGTGTAGGCTAGGAACTCCCAGAACGGACCGTTCTGCACAAAGTTAGCGGCGTAGCCCACGGCATCAGCAGCCTCAATGGGGTACATACCCATCGCACCAGCCACAAGCGGCACATTATCAACCACCGACGACAGCACGCCGATGATGACATCGATGATGAAAACACCGCCCTTTGCATCTTTGAAACATCCGTCCAAAGCGTTCGACATCAGCGAAAGATGTCCGGCCGACTGCAGTGCCGAAACGGCCAGCAGGATGCCCAGGAAGAACAGAATGGTCGGGGTGTCGATATGAGTAAGAATGTATGTCGGACGCAGTTTGTTCTTGATGCCCGGAGCGTGATTCTTATGGATAAGCTCGGTGGCTGCCCAAACAATCGACAAGCTCAACAACATTCCAAGGTAAGGCGGCAGATGTGTGACAGTCTTGAATACAGGCACAAACAGCAAGCCGCAAACACCCATAACAAGCATCGCCTTTTGTGTACGCGGGGTTGTGCCCCAGTCGTCCTTGTCTATCGACTCGTCGGTTGGGCGCTCAATTTCGCCCCTGAACGTGAAGCTCAAGATTATCAGCGGAATGCAGAGGCAGATGAGCGACGGAAGGAAGACTTCGAAGATGATTTTTTCGGTAGTCACCTGTCCGCCAATCCAGAGCATAATGGTTGTGACGTCACC
>JAGCFC010000026.1 GCA_017650325.1 Salinivirgaceae bacterium
ACTGACGGCAAAGTGGTGTTTGTGTCAGAGTAGTTGCGGTTGTTCCAATCAAACAAATCGGTGTCGAAGAGTTGGTCGAAAACCGACGGATAATTGTTAAATCTTGCGAGTGTCATAATTAAATCCTCCATATTTTAGTTATACATTGTTTCTAAATCGAAAACGCCCTTACATTTTCAACTTTTGTGCCAACGCCAAAATGTGGACTTATTGTCCACTTTTTAGAGGATATATAATGTCAAATTGACATACAAATATTTTAATAAAATATCAATTTTATTGATTATAAATTAAGTACGATTTATTAATACAATGACATTTTGTCGTTTATATACATAAAAAAACACCGCAATCAAGTTTTAAACTCAATTGCGGCGTTGAAAAAGGGCTGTAGGCTCAACTATAGCCTATGCCTTATTATTTCTTGAATTTTGTTTTAATCAGATATTCGGCAATCTGCACGGCGTTCAGAGCGGCGCCCTTGCGGATTTGGTCGCCAACGCACCAGAAGGTGATTCCGTTGGGGTTGGCAATGTCGGCGCGGATACGGCCTACCGAAACATTGTCCTGACCGGCAACGAACAGCGGCATTGGGTACTCTTTGTTAGCCGGGTTATCAACAACCGTTACGCCGGCGGCTTTCGCGCAAGCGGCACGGAAATCGGCTGGCGAAACAGGTTTCTCGGTCTCGCACCAAACGGCTTCAGAGTGGGCGCGCATCACAGGAACACGCACGCATGTTGCGCTAACAGCAATGTCAGAGTGCATAATCTTCTTGGTCTCGTTATACATTTTCATCTCTTCCTTGGTGTAATCGTTGTCGGTGAAGACATCGATGTGAGGAATGACATTATAAAGCAACTGTGACGAGAATTTATTGACTGTCAATTCTTTACCCGCAGCATAATCTTTAATCTGCTGGTCGAGTTCTGCCATACCCATCGCACCGGCGCCACTTGCACTCTGATAGCTTGCCACGTGTACGCGCTTGATGTGCGACAGTTCTTCCAAAGCCTTCAGAACCACTACCATAATAATAGTTGTGCAGTTGGGATTGGCAATCACGTTACGCGGTGCGTTCAGTGCGTCCTCGGGGTTAACTTCGGGCACAACCAAAGGCACGTCGGTATCCATACGGAATGCGCTCGAGTTGTCAATCATTATAGTTCCGAACTTGGTGATTGTCTTTTCATATTCTTTCGAAGTGCTGGCGCCGGCCGAAGTCAAAGCAATGTCGATGTCTTTGAAATCGTCGTTGTGTTTCAGCTCTTTAACCACAATTTTCTTGCCTTTGAACTCATAAGAAGTTCCGGCGCTGCGGGCAGAACCAAACAGCACCAACTCGTCGATTGGAAGATTTCTCTCGTTCAAAATCTTCAGAAATTCCTGGCCAACAGCACCGCTGGCACCTACTACGGCTATCTTCATAGTCAAAACTTTTTTATTAATAATTTTCTATCTTTAACTCGATTCGAAATTTAAAATCGATGTTTTGAAA
Source organism: Salinivirgaceae bacterium (assembly GCA_017650325.1). Taxonomy (GTDB): domain Bacteria; phylum Bacteroidota; class Bacteroidia; order Bacteroidales; family SZUA-534; genus RUG13583. The sequence goes on from JAGCFC010000026.1 coordinate 1,499, forward strand.
TATTTTGATTATCAAAAGATTATGTTCCAACGCACCGATTTTTTGAAATCGTACAAAGATGAATAAAAAATTTTCTCTCTGTTTATTTTGGCTGGCAATATTTTTTGGCTGGCAAAATACATTGTTTGCAACCGAAATTTCGTTGGATTACAATTCGTTACCCGCTGATACAATTTTTACAGATGATTTGGGAACCGATGCACTCGACAGTTGGACCGACACAATTGGTTGGATTTCAGATGGTTCGCTGATTAAGCACAATCTTGAAGGCGTTGCCGGGAAAAGTTATCTTTCGGCCAAAACCGACGGCTTATATACCAATGGCACAACCACTTGGACGTTTCGCCTTTCGTTTGGCTATGAAGCAACAACAACCAACAAGTTCGGCTACTGGCTGATGGCTTCGAAAGCCGATTTATCTGATAGCAAAACAAGTGGCTATGTGGTGGGTGCTTGTATGGCCGGAAGCGAGAAAAATTTGCTTATGTGCCGTATCGACGCCAATGGCACAAAAACAGTTCTCTACAAAACACGGTATCTTTGGAACACTCCTTCGGATGTCAAGGTGATTGTAACACGCACAGCCAAATGCTGTTGGACATTGAGTTACATTGTCAACCCCGAAACTTCAACCGACACCATTGTCGGCGACGATTTTATCGACAACACTTTCAGCGATTTGCAATATCACGGTTACTTTTTCAATTACTCGAAAACACGTGCTGGTCAACTTTGGGTTGGCAACACAAGCATTCTGCGGCAGGCTTCGCCAATCGCCCTGCTTTCCACCGTTTGGACCGATGGCGCAATTATTGAAGCCGGATTCACAGGCTTTCCCGATTCATTGTCGGCAACCACGGCGGCCAACTACACAATCGATGGCAAAGCAGTTGAAGGAGTCCAACTCGATGATGCAGTGCCACAGAGAGTTAAAATCAAAACAAACGGCCTTGCTGCGGGCACTCACACGCTGGCGGTTTCAGGCGTGATTGGCCGCAACGGCTTGCCAATGGAACCGAAGCAGATTGAGTTCGAGTATATTCCGCCCGCAAAGCCATTTGATTTGGTATTCAACGAGTTGATGTACAATTCAACCGACGGCATGCTGCCCAACTATGACTACATGGAACTCTACAATAACAGCAATCGCAACATTTCGCTTGGCGGCTGGACTCTCGACATTAGCGGCACCGTCCGCAAACTGCCAGATTCAACTATTGCAAGTGGCAACTATTTGATAATCACTACACCAACAGCCGTCGATACTTTCTCAATTTACGGTAAAGCAGCAAGCGGTCTCACCTCGACAAGTCTGACAAACACTGGGCGCACTCTGCGGCTCGTTTCGCCACAAGGCGCAACCATTGACAGCCTCACATACACCGAAAAATCGATTGTTGATGCCGAAAAAAATGGTGGCGGTTGGTCGCTCGAGCGAATTGACCCGCAAAACACGTGCGGCGGATGGAACAACTGGGCTTTCTCAACCGACCCGCGCGGCGGCACACCTGGTCAGCGTAATTCAGTGTATGCCAAAAATATAGACAAAACGCCCGTCAGGATTGTGAACCTTATGCCAATTGCCGACAATCAGGTGCAACTCGAATTTTCGGAAACACCAACCTATAATTCGATGACTTCGAGCGACAACTACCGTTTTGGTTCGTGGAAACCCGGCGCTTTCTCGTTCGAAAACAATAAGTTGACGGTGATTTACAGCACATGGTTCAAATCCGATGCTCAGAACGAGATTAAAATTTCAAAACTTACTGATGAGTGTGGTAACGTAATGAAAGACACCACGATACAATTTGTATACCACAAAGCGCAATTATACGACCTCGTAATCAGCGAGATTATGGCAAATCCCGAACCGTCGGCAGGACTGCCTGAAAATGAGTGGATTGAACTTTACAACCGCAGCGATTTCGACATTCATTTGGTCAACTTCAATATCCGCATTGGCAGCAAGTACTACGCTATTGACGACGGAACAATTGGCGCGAAGAATTACTCCATTCTGACCAAAGTCGGCAGCGACAACAATATGCAGAAATATGGCAATGTGGTGAATGTGAGCAAAATGCCGGCATTAGCACAATCGGGTTCAATCACCATTTTCGATGCCGATGACCATCCTGTTTGCCAAACCAATTACAAGCAAAACTGGTTCGCCGACGATTTGAAGGCGGCTGGCGGCTACAGCCTTGAGCGCATTGATGTTGACAATGCCGACGAATCGGGCAACAACTGGGCGCAAAGCGAAAGCTCGAATGGCGGCACACCTGGCGCGCAAAATTCTATAAATCGGACTGTTGCGGACAATGTCAAACCGCAGCTGATACGGGTTGTACCTGCTTCGGAAAAATCGTTGCAGCTGTTTTTTAGCGAGCCGGTTATCATCAATGGACTCACTGGAATGCTCAATATTGAACCGGCAGGTTGCGCTGTCACGTATGTCCAAACATCGGCCGCAGATTTGGCAACGGTTGTTGTTAAACTCGACAATGAGCTATCTGAATATGAAACATATACATTAATGGTCGATTCTACATTGACCGACATTGCCGGAAACCGAATTGGCCAAAACACGGCGACCTTTGCCTTGTCGCAAAAAGTTGAGAGTAATGATTTGGTAATTAGTGAGATATTATTCAATCCATACCCCAATGGCGTTGATTTTGTAGAAATCTACAACCGCTCAGACCACCCTGTGAACATTGCGGGTCTTGTGCTGGCATCACGTGTCGATGGCAATCTAAAAAATCCTAAAAATATCGATGGATTTGGCTCTATATTGCTACCAAACAGTTATATAGCCATTTCAACAGACATTGCAAACATTGCTGCGACATACAACTACGGCGAGTTGTATCAGGTATCGGCAATGCCGTCTATGCCTGATGACGAAGGTAATATTGTTCTAGCTGACACTTCGGGCAATATTTTCGATGAAGTGCCTTATTCAAGCAAAATGCACTTTGGCTTGCTGAAAGATTTGAACGGTGTTAGTTTGGAACGAATTGATTTTGAACAGCCCGCCGACAATCCCGGCAATTGGCATTCCGCTTCGGAACTTGTCGGTTGGGCGACGCCAGGCCTGCCAAACTCGGCAAGCAGAACCATCAAAACAGACGGCGACGCACTTATCAGTCTGAACAACGAGACTTTCTCGCCCGACAACGATGGTTTCGAAGATCAGCTTGAAATCAGCTATAATGTCGAAGAAGCCGGATATGTGGCCAGCGTTACCATTTTTAATGCCAAAGGCTTGAAAGTACGCACATTAGCCAATAACGAACTGATTGGCACAAGTGGTTTCTGGGCTTGGGATGGCCTCGACAGCAACAATCGTAAGGTGCCAATTGGCATCTATGTGATTTACTGCGAGTTGTTCGATCTCGACGGTAATGTCAAGAAAGCGAAAAAGGTTTGTGTGGTTTCGGCAAAAATGTGAGAAACAAGCAAGGCTAAAGCGTAACGACTTGCGGCTACAATTTTGAATAAATTTGTGCGTTTTTTTTGAAACAGCAGAGAAAAAGTGAAATCGGGAATCGTTAAAAACACGTCCAAACTATTAGCAGCCAACATTATAGCGCAAGCGGTGGGATTTGCCGTTTACCCCATTCTCACGCGCCTTTACTCGCCCGACGACTTCGGTGCCTTGAACATTTTCCTGACAATCGGCGGCATTGCCACCCTATTTGCCACTGCCGAATATCAGAACTCGATTATGCTGCCGAAAAACGAGAAAAGCGGTGTGGCCTGCTTTCATATTGGGTTTATTATCACACTGATTGTCACGCTGATATTCGCATTATCGATTCCGTTTGCCAATCAAATATCACACTTGCTAGACGTTCCTCAATTAAGCACAAGTTATTGGATGTTACCCATTTACATCCTTGTCATATCGCTTTGGACTTTGCTGAACTATTGGCACACCCGAAACGAGCGTTTCACATCGGTAAGTGCCTATCAAATAACGCAATGCATTACAGGCGCCGGTGTTAAGTGGGGATTGGCGCGTTTCGCAAGCAACGGACTGATTATTGGCTCTGTGGTTGCGCCGCTGGTTGCTCTCGCATCAAACATTGCGACCACTTTCCGCACCGCAATAAAACCTCTGCTAACTTTCGACAAGGAAGAATGCCGCCGAATGGCACGCGAGTACGTTAATTTCCCGAAGTTCTCGTTGCCGCGGTCTATTGTCAACTACATTAGCAGCAACTTGCCAATTCTTATGCTCACCCCATTTTTCAGCCTGACTGAAATTGGTTACTACGGTATGGCTCTAACGCTGGCTTTTACGCCTATCACTCTGATTATAAAGTCGGTATTCCAAGTATTTTTTCAAGATACAACACAGCGGGTGCAGCGAGGTGAGAGCATTTGCGAATTCTTCAAAAAACTGCAGATTAGAACCGTACTAATTGTCCTGCCACTGTTCGTAACGCTCTATTTCATTCTGCCACAGCTAACTAAGTGGCTTTTGGGCGAAGGTTGGGAAAACTCTGGTATCTACATTCAGGCCATGCTTCCATGGATATTGATGACAACATTAGTAGGTCCAATTTGCTATCTATCAGATATTTTCAAAAAACAGAAAGTTGGCTTTTTATTCGAGATGCTGACATTTGTACTTCGCATTGCCGGATTGGCTTTGGGCATTTGGTCAGGCAACTTCCTTACTGCGATAATTGGTTACAGCGCAGGCGGTTTCGTTGCCATTTTTGCCCAATTGATTTGGTACTGGAGTTTGATTGGAAAGTATGAAAAACAGTTGAAGACTAAATGACAGACAGTTCTTATAATTCAATAAATAGATGACATTAAATATTGAAGTTGCCACAAATTATGCCAAAAGCATTATAAGAACAATCGCAAAGCATTTCTCATATCGTAATTTCCTTTTCGGAAGTGCTTTTGCGTTAATATTGTTCTTAAAGTGCATTCTTTTTAACCGCCAATTGATCCCCGACGGATTTGGCTTCCATACCATGAGTAGGCTGACGCTCATAAACCTATGTTTTTCAGGAATAATTGCATCTTTTGTATGCTTAGGCAGACGTATGTGGTGGACTATTGCAGCCGCTTTTATTCTCGACATATGGCTTGTTGGAAACAACTTATACTTACGCACTTATGACGATTTGCTGAACAGTTGGTGCTTGCAAAACATTTCAAATATGACTGGCGTTTGGAGTTCCATTATTCCATTCTTTAAGTCAACCGACTTGCTATACCCTTTGTCGAGTATTGTATGGACACTAGTGGTTATCTTATTAAGAAACATTCGCTTTGAAAGAGGAATTCTTGGCTTTGCAGTTGGCATATTACTGTCTTTGTGGTGTTTCAAAATGACGTATAATGATATCCGCTATTATGACGGTATCACTAATCCTTTTGCAAAATACTATAAAGAAGTAAGTATGGGCAGGAAGTGGTATTGCATGAATTTTTCTCCTATTGCTCACTTAATGAATGAAATAAGGAATCTAATATCGAACAAGATTTCGGATGGCGAACTACCCGATGTCTCGGAAGAAGAACTATCACCGTTCCTAAACGACATAAACACTGCCACAAACAGCAATCGAAACCTGATTCTGGTGCTATTTGAGAGTCTTGAACACTGGACCATTAACGCAACAGTTGACAATAATGAAATTACTCCCCAACTTAACAAGCTTATAAACAGCCGTAATACATTATATTTTTCTCACTGCATGCCACAGGTCCGACAAGGAAAATCTTCTGATGCTCAACTGATTATATGCACAGGCCTGTTGCCAGTCAAAGATGGAGCCGTTTGTATGCGTTTTCCCAACAATGTATTTCCGTCGATTGTGGAAGCGGCACAGCCTCAGCATAGTAAAATACTAATTCCAACCCCATCGTCCGCATGGAATCAAGGAGGAATGACAAAGGCATACCATTTCGACAGTTTATTTGCCGAAACCATATCCGACAAAGAAATGGCACATATTGTCTCTAATGAAATTGACAATATGAAACAACCATTCAACATAATGGTTACCACAATGGCTTCGCACTCACCATTCACAACTTACTGCGACAGCTCAAGCCTTAAATTAGGTGACAATTTTCCTAAAGACTTGAAACGCTACGTGCAGTCAGTCAATTATACAGACGCCTGTCTGGGGGCGATTATCGGAAAAATACAAAGCGATAGTTTGCTTGCGAATAATACCACACTGGTGATTACTGGCGACCATACCATTTTCACCGATGACGACAGAGCCGAGTATTCAAATATTTTGGACATCGAGATGCAAGGCTTTGTTCCTCTGATTATTTATGACACGCAACTACAGCAAAGAAGGTGCGATTCCACAATTTGCCAGGCCGACATATATCCGACCATTCTCCATTTGCTTGACTGCAAGAACTATTATTGGAAAGGCGTGGGCCAGGATTTGTTGGATAGCACACATTGCATTAACGAAAATGCATTTGAAATCTCTGACAAACTAATTAGGAGCAATTATTTTAGCAAAATAAAATGCAAGTAGTTTGTCGCTAACCATTTGATTCTTTGATAGAATCTGTATGTCTGCTTAGGTTAACTGCATCGCAATAAATGTCAAATAAGCGTTTGCCGACATTGCCATAAGTGAAGCGTTGAGCGGTCCGGCGTATTTCAGCAGAATCAAAAGTTCTCACGTTATCAATCATCCACGACATTTTTTCGCAAAGGTCGGTTCCGTTTTCGTTCTGAACCGTAATGCCATTTTGCGGTGTCAGACAATCAGGGATTATTCCCACTTGAGTGGTTATGACCGGTGTGCCGGTTGCCCAGCTTTCACAGAAAGTAATGCCCGCCGTCTCGTAGCGCGAGAACATTACAAGAGCATCACTTTCAGCAAAATAGCGGCATACCTCCACTGGGGGCTGCTCACCAACGAAGCGCACATTGCTATCGGGAAGATCCAATTCTTTAGCATATTGAACGACATCTTGCCAATCGGCTCCCACCCCAATAAGAACCAATTCAAAATCAGAGCGATGCTGCAACAACAACTTCGTAGCGTTCAATATACCTTTAACATTCTTATGCAGTTCTTCGAAACAAGAAATATGAAGAAATCTAAATCGATGTTCAGTGATGGATTTCTGTGTTTCGTAAAAGAAATCATCTACTACATTATCAATGATTTGGTAGTTGTCATTTTTCAGCCCGCACTTTTGCATTGCATCACGCAGCATATTGCTGACCGCCAAAACACACGAAGCGTTTTTTACACAAATACGTGTTAGACATTTTCGCGCAATGCCCTTATAATTAAAATTTTGCGGCAGATATCTTGTCCAATGCTCCACTATAATGTATGGAATGCCGTATTTTTGCTTGAGCCAATATGCCAAAACACCGCTACGTGTTAACACGTTAGCCTGAACAACATCGGGCAAACCAAAATTCTGCCTCACTACAGCAAATCCGCGTCGAAATGCCTGTACATAGCCAATGGCCTTTGTCAGTTGCCGCAAAATGGGTTTGTTTGTGAACGGATAATAAACGTAAACTTCTCGTATACTATTTGTTGTCTGCTCAATGATATCGAATTGGTCAACTTTTTCATCGGCCATTAAATAGAGCACGCAAACATCAGCGAAGCGCGAAACCGCCTCGGCGTGCTTGCGTACGAACAACCCCCACATTGCATCGTAACGATGTGGATACCAAGCCGATAAGAACAAGACCTTCATTTTTTGCTTTTATAAGACAAAAATATTGTTTTAACTTCGATTTCCCCCATTTGAGTTATCCTTGAGCATAACTTTTCTTGCACGAACAGCAAACCCTTTTGAGCCCGAATTTCCAATAATTTCACTTACAACTGCATTTAGTTCCGACTCCAGCTCCGGGTATTTATCAAGGCGTTCCGCAATAAGCGATAAGCAATTGGCTTTCACCCCAATAGGCTCGTCAAAAGATTCGAGCATTCGAAAACAAAAATCGACTATTGGCCCATCGAAGTCCGATGGTACATCACTCAACATCAGTATTTTACAAGATATGCGACGCATTCCGCTCGTTGGAAACATAGTAAGCGCATCGACAATGGAAGGAATATATGGCAGCAGAATATTATGGTGAATTGTCGCCACTTTCTCAAGCGCCCACAAAGCCTTTGCCGACACTTGAGAATCGATATCTAACGCCAAATCAACCAGTTCGGCAATACGTTTTTGATTGTCACCAACCCATGCGGTCACAAAATCGATGTTGGCCCGCGACGTTTCCGCCTCGAGTTGCATTTTCAACTGCTGGTTCATAATCCCGCCCAGCTACGCAGTTTTTGTATTTCAGTGGGCCATAGACTCTCATCGGGAGTTTCAAGAACAAGCGGAATATTGTCAAAACGAAGATCCGCCATCAGCATCTTAAAGGCATTTTCGCCTAAAAAGCCGGCTCCTATCGAATTATGGCGGTCGACACGGCTGGCATTGCCCTTCATTGAATCGTTGAGATGCATTCCCCTAAGATATTTAAATCCAATCACTTCATCAAATTTCTGCCATGTGCGACGGAATCCATCTTCTGTTTTGATATCATAACCGGCAGCATAAGCATGGCATGTATCGATGCACACTCCAACCCGTGATTTATCATCTACCCCACTGATAATCTGCGCAATCTGCTCAAAAGTAAAGCCCAGATTAGTACCCTGACCAGCTGTGTTCTCAATAACTGCTGTCACTCCCACTGTTTTTTCGAGCGCAATATTTATCGATTCCGAAATCAACTTTAAGCACTCATCTTCAGATATTTGCTTCAAATGGCTGCCTGGATGGAAATTTAGGCGGTCAAGTCCCAGTTGGCTGCAACGGCTCATCTCATCGATGAATGATTCGCGCGACTTATTCAACCCATCGACATCGGGGTTGCCAAGATTGATGAGATAACTATCATGCGGCAATATTTGCGCTGGAGAAAAACCAAATTTTTCGCAATTCTGTTTGAAAGCCTCTATCGAAGCGGGTTCGAGAGGCTTGGCGAACCACTGCCGCTGATTCTTTGTGAATAGTGCAAAAGCTGTTGCACCAATGGCATTAGCGTTGATTGGCGCGTTCTCGACGCCCCCTTGAGTACTTACATGTGCACCGATATATTTCATAACATTTGATTTTTATGCTAAAGTACCCAATGAATTTGAAAGTTGAAAATCGAGAATTAAAATCTATTCCGCATTTTCTGTTGAAAACAAATGATTCATTCGGTTGACAATATGCTCATTTCTACATACCTTGCATATACTTACTTGAGAATAATGGTATATTTATAACACAGAGTTCCAATAACTTACGATATGACTATTCCTGACTATGGATTTGGCAAAGGCAATTTGTTGCCATGCGAAGAGACTCTTGAAGTCTCACGCAAACGAAAAAAAATGCGCATAGCCGTTGCAAAAGAATCTGCACAAAACGAAAACAGAGTTGCGCTTGCCCCGCATGCGGTAGGATTTCTTGTAGGATTAGGTCATGAAGTCTATATTGAATCGGGAGCGGGAGATAAAGCACATTTTGCCGATCAAAAGTATTCGGAACAGGGCGCCATCATCGAACCGTGCAAGAGCAACATCTACACTTGCGATGTGATTGTAAAGGTTCTACCCCCAAACGAAGAGGAATTGGGACTGATGAAAGGCAAGCAAGTACTTTTCTGTTCATATGACATACACACGCAAACTCGCCAATTCATCGAAAAACTGCAGGAACTTAAAATAACGGCTGTTGGATTTGAATTTTACAAAGACGCCAATGGCGACGGATACCCCATAGTGCAGAGTTTCAGCGAAATATCTGGAACCACATCAATACTCATCGCCGCTGAATATTTAAGCGACGCTCATGGTGGCAAAGGCGAAATGCTTGGCGGTATCAGCGGTATCAGTCCGACAGAAGTGGTTGTTCTTGGCGCTGGAACCGCAGCCGAATGTGCCGCACGCACTGCATTAGGTCTGGGTGCATCAGTGAAAATATTCGACAAATCAATCAACAAACTTCGCGATTTGCAACTTCGGCTCGGAATGCACATTTTCACTTCAGTGCTACAGCCGCTGGTTCTGCTTAAAGCCTTACGCTCGGCCGATGTTGTGATTGGCGCACTATACGAGAACAACTGCATGCGCGATTTCATTGTCAGTGAAGATGCCGTACGCCAAATGAAGAAACACTCCGTTATTGTCGATTTATGCATGACACAAGGCGGATGTTTTGAAACATCAGAGATAACATCATTCACATCGCCAGTATATGAGAAGCATGGAGTGGTACATTATTGTGTTCCTCACATTCCGTCAAGAGTTTCTCGCACAGCCACTTATGTACTTAGTAATATTATTGGTCAAATACTGATAGAACTTGGGGAAGCCGGCAACATAAATCAACTGATAAAAGAAAATATTGGCGTAAGAGCAGGTGTCTACGTTTATAACGGAATACTAACCAACGATGTGATTGGCAATCGCTTAGGCATGTCTTCACAAGACATCAACCTACTATTGGCTGCATTTTAGCTAATGATTCTGAATTAACTAAAATAGGTGTTTTACTACATAAAATAAATACGCCGTAAAACGTATATAACGACCTGAGGCAGACAGCTAATGGTTGGATCACAGTTTCCTGTCAACCATTTCAATCAGCTTGTTGATATTGATAGGTTTGCTTATGAAGCCATCGAAATGCGTACCCGAAATCTGTGTTAAATCAATATCAGACTCATGACAAGTCTGAGCAATTATCGGCAATCGTGGTTTTGACGTTTTTATAATCTTGGCAGCCTCAATGCCATCCATTTCCGGCATTCTTATGTCCATCAGAACCAAATCGATTTTTTGGTCTCCGTTCACGATATCAACAGCTTGACGACCATTAACGGCTCGCAACAATGTAGCTCCTGTGCCCTCCAAAATTTTCTCGATGAACATGTAATTGATTTCCTCATCCTCAGCAATCAAAATACACTTGTTCTGCCAATCATATTCCTTATTTATAAGCATAATGTCAATGTAATTTGCCTACTAATATAGCTTTTTGCTCGTTAATATATTACTCTAACCCGAAAAAAAACTAAAAACTCATCAAGCCCACTAAAAAGACAATGGAGACTATGCTATTAGCGCAAAGTCCTAAATTATATTTAGTACAAACTATTCATTCCATATCTCCCAAGCCCTGACAGCCTGGCCAATCAGCATGTCGAGCCCGTTTTTGATTGTTGCGCCTTGCTCTTTGGCTTTTTTCAAGAACAGAGTCTCTTCAGGATTGTAAATCAAATCGAAGCAGAGATGCTCCGCACCTATGGCCTGATAGTGAATATCGGGGCATGCGTCAATTTTTGGAGACATGCCCAGCGGTGTACAGTTGGCTATAAGCTTATGGTTATCAATGAGTTCGTTGGTAAGCTGCTGATATGAAAGGATGTTGTTGGCCGCATCAGCATTGCGCGACACAAACTGATAGCTGATGTTTAGCTTCTCTAGCACATAGCGTACCGCCTTCGACGCACCGCCAGTACCAAGAATGTAGGCGCTTGTATGGCATGGTTTCAGCAATGGTTTCAGCGAGTTCTCAAATCCCACAACATCGGAATTGCAGCCGCGCAGACGCATTTTTGAGCCATTGCGGATAATCTTCACAACATTCACTGCACCAACCTTTTGTGCCGTCTCGTCAATCTCGTCGAGATAGGCCATCACCTTTTGTTTGTAAGGTATGGTCACGTTCAAACCAGCCAAACCGTCAACAGTCAGCACCTTTTCGGGAAAAAGCGCAATGTCTTCAATTTGAAAGTTAAGATATTGGGCATCAATATTTTCTGCTGCAAACTTCTTTGTGAAATAATCCTGCGAGAACGAATGCCCCAGTGGGTAGCCAACTAATCCGTATGTCTTCATAATTGTTCGGTTTTGGTCTTCTCCGATGACTTTTCAAGTGCCCACAATGCCGCCATTCCGGCAATCATCAGCAGAATGGCAATGGCCACTTCAGCGCTGAACTCTTGCGGGAAATACATCTGGTAACTCTGGATGATCGGTTTGCCGTTTTTCAGCACCTCAACGCCATCCTGCATAAGATAGACGGGATTTTTCCACGGCCATATGGTGCCTAAACTGCCGAAAATGAAGCCTGTGAGCACGGCCATCGTCTGGCGCGCGTATCGGCTCAAAAGCCACGACAGGAAATGCGAGAAGGCCAGAAGTCCAACCACCACGCCAATGCCCACGGGGATGATTATGCCCATATCGAAATGCGAAATGGCGTAAATCATTATCAGTTGGTAGTTGCCCATCAGAATCAGCACAAAAGAGCCGGACAGACCAGGCAGAATCATACTGCAAATGGCAACCGCGCCGCAGATTATCAAGTACCAGAAGGCTGTGTTTTCCGTTGCCGGATTCATCACCGAAAGGCCGAAGGCAACCGCTGTGCCCACAACGAACGATATGACGGCGGGAACATCGATTTTGCCTATCGATTTGCCTACAAACCAAACCGATACGAGTATCAGACCGAAAAAGAATGACCAAACATAAACGGGGTACGTCTGGAACAGAAACTCCAGTAGTTTGGCCACTGAAATAATGCTGACGCCTACGCCAAGGAAAACAGATAGCAGAAAGCCGAAATCGACGTGCTGTGCGAATTCTTTAAATTTGAATTTCAACAGCAGCCTAACAGCCTCAACATCAAACGATTTGAGTGCGTTTATCAGACGCTCGAAAATGCCCGTAAGCAACGCAATGGTGCCGCCCGAAACGCCCGGAATGACGTTGGCCACACCCATTGCAAAGCCTTTCAGGAAATTGGCTATGTGTTCCTTCATTCCTGACTACAAGTTGTAGATTTTCAAGATTTTGTTCCAAAGTTGCTGCTCGAATTTTGAGCGGTCGAACTTCTCGCAATCGTCAACCGAAGCCACGTTCTTAGTCGTATAGATGATGCTCTCGACAAATGCCGGGGCGCGGCGCGAGCCTTCGCCAAGGTTGATGAGCACATCGTCGCCGTTCTTGAGCAGACCGTTCTTCAGCGACTCGAAGAAGCCGCCAACGCAGACTGCCGCTGCAGGACCGATGCGGACTGTGGTCTCGTAAGCCACAAGTTTCGCCATATCAATCAGATATTGCTCATCGAAAGCCACAAAATCACCGCCAGACTCTTTCACGAGTGAAGCCACAATAGGGAATGTTCCGGGCTTGCCGGTGGCAAGAATTGGAACGCTGGTCTTCGGATTCTCGTAGCATGGATAGTCTTTCTCCCAACCTTCGGGGAAACCTGCGGCCTTTGCCTTTGCGTAGCCCTCAACCATTGGTGTGCAACCCGACGGCTGAACCATTATGAAGCGTGGCAGACGGTTGTCGTAGCCAAGACCTTCAAGGTCGGCGCAGCCTTTGGCAATGGCAATCGGGCCAGTGCCGCCGCTGACTGCCTGAATATAAACCGACGGCAACTTGCCCATCTGGCGCAGCCATTCGAAAACCATCGTTTTCTTGGCCTCAACGCGCATCGGGTCGGTGTTGCCGCCCGAAATCAAGATGCCATATTTTGCCGAATAGTCGGCGGCCACTTTTTTGGCAGCGGCATAGTCACCCTTCACACGGAAGAGTCCTTGACCGTAGCTGTTAATCTCAGCTTCGTTGATTTTCAGAGTATCGGCTGGCACAAACACACCAAGATTGATGCCCGCCTCAGCGAAATAGTGCGCGAATGCGTTGGCAATATTGCCCGTGCTGGCCACGCAATAATCTTTCACACCGTTCTCTTTGAGCACGCTTGCCGTAACAGCTCCAGCCACATCCTTAAAGGTGCCTGTGCCCTGGTTCAAGTCGTTGCGATAGGCGCGAACTGTGATATCGAGATTGTAATATTTCTTTGCGAACTTCTCCATAAACTCCCAACGGTCGACCGGAATGGCACCTTCAGTGTGGCTTATGGCGTTCTTTTTATCGTTAAGTGGCAGAAAATCGAAATAATGCCAAACGTTTTCTACGTGTTCTTTTGTGTCGATGAGTTTCTTCAACTCGCTGTAGTCGCGGTTATATTTGACATCGACATAAGTGCCGCCGCAGTGCGGACATTTCTGATTGTTGGCAAACCACTCCTTGAAACCGGGAATGTCGGCGCCGCATTTGCGGCAATGCAGATGAAATTTAGCGTTACTCATAGTAGTATAAATTATTGATTTTTATCATTTTGACTATTACACATTTTCTTTATTTCAGAGGGAATGGCAGAATCGGCAACAATGGATGTAAAACGGTCGCAGAGTTCGGGATTCTGGCAAAATGCCTTGCGAAAATTTGCCAGACATTCTTCGAGATGATTGACCTGCAGATACATGGCCGACAGAACATAAAGCAAAGAACTGTCATCGGGCATATATTCAAGACCCTCGTTTAACACAGAGATGGCCGAAGTATAGTCGTCGATGGCTGTGTATGCCAAAGCGAGGCACTCCCACGTCAATGTATTGTAATGGTTTAGTTCCACAGCCTTAGTGTAAGCCTCAATCGATTTGACAATTTGCCCTGTTTCAGCATACAAGCGGCCTAAATGATGCCATGCAGCATCATGTTCGTCATCTATGGCAACAACTTTTTGCAAAACAGCAATAGCTTTTTCCGTCTCCTTGCGCTCGCTCAAAATCATAGCCTTGCCAAACCATGCGTCAGCATGGTCGTTGAATAGTTTCAGAATGTCATCGAAGCAGCGTTCAGCTTCATCGAAACGATCAAGGTGGAACAGACACTCACCCAAATAACTCTGCGCCGACACACTGTTAGGGTAAGCCTTCAAATAGTCGGAATAGCATTCAAGCCCTTCTTTGTATAGTCCGGCATTGCAACAGGTGTTGCCTTTGTTGAAGACGGCGTCGTAGAATGTCGGGTCAAGGGCAATGGCAAAGTTGTAAGCCTCAATGGCCTTTTCGTACTCACCTATCGAATTGTACACAATGCCTATGTTATACCAAGCACACTCCGAGAATGGATCAATGTCGATTGCGCGGTTGTATGCTTTAATGCTATCCTCAAGGCGGTCGAGATGCTCGTAACAAACACCTATTTTAAATAAGAAATCGATGTTTTCGGGGAACTCATCTGCTGCCACCTTATAAATAGACAATGCCGGCTTGAACAACTGCCCGCCTTCGAGCATCTCACCAATGCTCATAAAAATATCCTCGCGCTCCTCTGGCTCGACGTCACGGCTCAGTTCAAGCGATTTTTCGAAACATTCGATAAAAGAAGACTCATCCTTGCCCAACTGCAGCAGTGCCGATGCTTTTGTCAGATAATACTCGTAGTGGTCGGAAAGAATCGGCTCGAGAGGCAGAATGCTTTTCAGCGCCTCCTTTACCTTACCCTGATGCAACTGGATTTGTGCGCGTTTAAGCAGCAGTTCTGGATCGTTGCCATGCACCTTCAGAGCGGTGTCGCACGCCTCAACGGCCTTGTTCTGCATGTCGTGCTGCATATAATAATCGACAATCATCAGATATTCATCAACATCGAAATACGATGGCACGCCGGTCCTTTTCATGGCCTCATATCGCCTGACATTGGAGGCCATCTCCTTATCTTCGTACAAATCGCCTGATTCTCGCATAATATTCAATTTTTCTGCAACTAAATTACCACTTAATAGGCTAACACACTACAATTGTTTTGCGGTGCAATTAACACTTTAATAACAAGGCAATAAGTTGTTATTCAATATTTTATAGAAAGCCAACAAATTGATGCCCGAAAAACAAAAAATGCGAATGAGCCCCCTTGACGGAGGCCCGTTCGCAGTCGCATTTTTTTGTTGCCGATTGCCGGCCCGGCCTAAAATATCATTTGTCGTTTTTAACCTTTATATTGCCGTATTTTGCTGATACTGTGATTTTTCCACCTTCATTTGCGTTTCCAGAGCGCCCCTTTGCCGTTTTGTAACCATCGTGAAGAGCTTGCTCCTGATAAACCAGATTCCGGTTTGGCGTGGTAATATTGCCGTACTTCGTCTTCAAATCGAACGAGTAGTTCCGCATTCCTACCAAATCAATGTCGGTATCAGTGTATTTGGCATTCACCCCAATGTTTTTGAAGTTGTGCCCCACTCCGCCAATCGAGATACTTCCATATTCAATGTCGATGCTCGCCATTTGTTTCAAGAAGCCCACATTGACCTTGGTGTAGCGTGTCGACAAGTCGATTTTTTCGGCGTTGGCAATACTGATGTTGTCATAGGCCGACTCTATTGCCATCGAAGCCACCTCACCCATCATCAGTTTCGAATATTTGCTCGAAACCGCCACCGCCTGTCCATGATCGACGGTTATACCTGAGTATGAAACGTTTATGCCACCGATATTCATCTCGCTAATTTCCGACTCACGCGAGTAGGCCAGCTCCACAACCGGGAATCCGCCAGTCTTATCATCGAGCCGCTTGATTTTGAGCGAGCCGTAGCTCACTTTGAGCGTTGTTTTGCCTTGCAGACAGTCGGCCACAACATTACCGTATTTGTTTGACAAATTGATATTTGTGTATGCCGGCATAACAATGGCGTAACTCAAATCGAAATCGTCGTACTTGAGCGATTGCGGCACTTCGGCACCCACGGTAATCTTGTTGTTGACCATTACGGCCGACAAATCGATTCGTGTGCACACCTTCTCTGCCTCGCTGTCAGAGTCACCCCGTCCGGTAATGGTGGCCTCAATGGTGACATGATCATCGTCGGTATTTTCGATTACAATATTGCCGTTGCGGTTCACTATCTCGAGCAGAGTGTTCTGGTCGATATTGAATTCATACCTGACACTCTTCTTGAATTCACGCTTCGAGGCATCGGCTGGCTGCGCCAACATGAGCGCTGCCGCCATCAAACTACAAATCAACTTTACCTTCATTTTGCTTTGTATTTAATTGTTTGATACTGTTTAAGTTCGATATAATTTGGTTCAAAACATCAATTTTAGTCTGATAGTGGTTTATCATGGCATCGATGAGGACCGGATTGTCGGGGTTTGCTTTCAACTCCTTCTGAAGGCTGGCAAACAGATCATCTATCTCCGACATCTCCTTGAGCAACTGCGCGCGCTGTTCCTCGCTGAGATTTTCGGCTGTACGGATTTCATCGAGACGGTTATCGACAAGATTGATGTAATAGTTCTGCGTTTGCGCGTACTCAGGCTCGGTCTTTGCCTTGACAAACCTCGATGTGCGCTCAATTACCGAAGCAGCATCGGTTTCGGCGCTGGCCACCTCGCTTTCAATAAGCCGGGTGCTGTGCCCCACCCAATTGACAGCCACATGCGAACCCACGATTACCGACACCACCAGCACTGCGGCAACCTTCAGCAGATACCTGTAATTGAAGCGGTTATCGTGCGGCTGTGCGGCCTGAAGCTTCTGCAAGAATCGGTCTTCGTGGCCGGCCATAGGCTCGCAGTCGTCGAAAAGGCTGCGGTTCTGTTCAATAAAGTTTTTCAGTTCATCCATATCTGATTCTTTTTTGTTTCCAACATTTCCTGAAGTTTCTTCCGGGCCCGTGAGTAGGCTGTCCGCACGGCGGCGTTGCTCATTTCCATTATTTGCGCAATCTCCTCGTGGTCGTACCCTTCGATGAGATGAAGCGTGAGCAGTACGCGGTAACTGTCGGGCAGCGATGCGATAGCTTTCTTCACCTGCTCCACCTTATAGACCGTCTCGTCGTCGGTGTAGTCGTCGGTGTCGATAACCATCCGCCCTTCCTCAATCGGGTCGAGGTCGAGCCTCTTCCGGCGGAGCGCATCGAGCGACCGGTTCACCACAATGCGCTTCAGCCACGCGCCGAAACTCACCTCGCCGCGGAACGAGTCGATGTTCCGGAACGCCGCAAGAAAAGCCTCCTGCATCACATCTTCGGCCTCCATCGAGTCGCGAACAAACCGCAGACAGGTGTTGTACATCGCCTTGTAATACAGTTTGTATATCTCGAACTGGGCCTTGCTGCTCCCGTTCCGGCACTCATCAATGAGCCGACTGTTAATATCTACGTAGTTCGATTCCAAAATCACTTATCAAATTACACCATAAATGACGCGCCAATTTTTCAAATGTAACACTTGTCGGGGGATTTTTTAGAAGATTGGATTTATAAAGTATTAAAACACGTAGGGCCGCCACAATATGACAGCCCTACAATGCGGATATTCAATATTTTACCCGATTATCAGTTCACCATCACCCGATGTGCCACGTTGCCAACCTTTACAATGTAAACACCGGCGCCTTTGACCTGCAATTCTGCACGGACGCGATTAATCGCGTCCCTACATATCAATGCGCCCATTGCGTTGTAAACGCGGATTTCATCGGTGGCGTTTTCAATAACAATGGTGTTGCCGTGGGCGTAGATGTTGATGGCATTGGCGGCTGATTCGGCAACTGCGGTGCCTGGATTGGTGTTCTCGTTGCCGCCTTGGTTTTCGTTACCACCACCTTGGTTCTCGTTGCCGCCTTGGTTCTCATTTCCGCCACCTTGGTTCTCGGTGCCGCCTTGATTTTCGGTGCCACCACCTTGGTTTTCGTTTCCACCTTCATTACCTCCTTGGTTTTCATTGCCGCCACCTTGGTTCTCATTTCCACCTTCATTATTTCCGCCTTGGTTCTCGTTGCCACCTTCGTTGTTTCCTCCTTGATTTTCGTTACCGCCGCCTTGGTTTTCATTTCCGCCTTCACCATTTTCGCCACCTTGGTTCTCGTTGCCTCCTTGCCCGCCTAATGCGGGAATAACTTCTTGAGCGACTATAACAGTGCCACATACAGAGCAATGCGAACCTTCAGTAAGACCTGATTGTGTTTCGGTAGCAACAACTGCTGCATCGGTAACAATGGTATGAGCATCAAATGTTGCTGTAAATGTTTTACTTTCAATTACAGCAACAGAATGAATCATATCAGTGTTTTCATCGCTCCAATGCACAAAGTGATAACCATCTTCTGGCTTGGCTGTGAGTTTGGCTGTTGCATCCGAAGCATCTTCTAAATACCATAGCGAACCATCATTGCCTGCAACTGCATAATTTTGTCCTTCAAGTGTTACTTCCCCATATTCGGGATTATCGACCAAACTTCTTATTACTTTGCAATTATAATACACCGGCCTATGGGAATCCTTCCAATTTGAATTCCAATCATCGGTATTTGAATTCTCTTCGCAATAAATTGTCGCACCGCAATTATAAAATGCATAATTACCGACACTTGTCACAGAATTTGGTATGGTGACAAAACTAAGATTATTATAAAAAAACGCATTGTCACCAATGCAAGTAACACTTTGTGGTATGCTATATTTATTATCAGTATTGTATGTTGCGAAACGTAATAATGAAGTTTTTTCTTTATTGAACAAGGCGCCATTTTCTGATAAGTATACAGTATTTTTATCATCAACATTTATTCTTACAGGAAGTATAAATGCTTCACTACTAATGTCTGTGACACTTTGGGGAATTGTTATTGAAGATATTTTCCACCCCCTAAAAGCATGTCCGCAAATAGTTGTGACTCCTTCTGGAATATAATATTCATCAGTTTTACCTTCAGGACAAATTATAAGCGTTGTTTTTTGTTTGTCAAACAGAACTCCATCAACAGATGAGTATATAGGATTTTCAGCATCCACATTTATTTCTGTCATATCCATATTCCCATAAAATGCCACATTGCCAATACTTATAACACTCTTAGGAATATTTATCGTTGTTAAACCACAATCATGTAAAGCAATGTCCGCTATTACTTTACAATTGTCATTTATCTCATATGGTTGATTTTTATCATTTTTTGGTTCTATTAAACACATATAATCATTAACTCCGTTTCCTAAATAGTAAGCATTTCCATACGATTTGAATATTTTTTTTGAACATCCACTGAATGCATTCTCACCAATATGTGTTACATTATTTCCAACAATAATTGATGTCAAATATCTGCATCCTGTAAAAGCGTAGTTACTGATACTTGTAACAGAATTGGGTATTATCAATTCGGTAATCTCATCATTATTTATATATAAATGATGAGCATTGTGCAATGGATTGGCATCCAAATTATCAAATTTTATTTCACACAATCTTTCGATGCTGGCAAATTTAGCTTTAGTTAAATCGCTACATCCATAGAACGCATCTTTGCCAATACTGATAACCGAATTGGGGATTGTCACCGAAGTCAGTTTTCTGCAACCATAGAACGCATCTTCGCCGATACGAGTAACCGAATTGGGAATCGTTACAGAAATCAGATTACTGAAAGTAGCAAACACATTATCACCAATAGTAGTAACAGGATATTCAACACCTTCAATAGTAACTATTGAAGGAATTTTTACTCTTGTGACGTCTTCATCCATTTCTATGCCTGTAACAGTGGCTTCATTGCCATCGGTTTCATACAAAAGCGTGTAGTTGGCAGTTTCTTTAAAGAAAGAAAGAACATTCTCGCCGAACTGCACTTCCATGTTTCTGAAGCAAAAATTGCCGATATTATTGCCGTCCATGTCGGCAAGGTTCATTTGTATGCCAATGTAATCGGCTCCTTTTTCACCAATTGTGCCCTCCCATTCAATATGAGTCCACTCCCTTGTAGCAGTATAAGTTTTTTGCAAAATATCCCATAATCCTTCATTATCAAATATGATTTCTGTATTTTCATTTGAATATATTTGATAGTCATCGTGAACTTCGACATATTCTCTTTCATCATTATAGTATTTATTTTGTCCCGTCCAGATGTAAAATAATACCGATTCTGCACCAGTCTCGCCTTCCCATTTCACATCAAAGCTCAATTTGAAATCGTTGTCTTCAATTTGGCCTTCTACATTGTGAAAAATGTTGCAAAACTGAACGTCCCAACTAGAGCCTTCTTCAGGCACATTAATTATGGCTTCGCCCGTGGAACCTGTTGTGTATTGTGATGATTTCTCGCCAAAAGTGTACCACACGTTTGGTACAAAAGTGTTATCGCCATCAGCATAAACAGTAAATGCCTGCCCTGCAAACAATACGCCTAAAAAAAGTGTCGCGATTTTTCTCATATCAAAAAAGTATTTAGTTAAACATAAAAATCAGTACAAAAAAGCCGCTCCGCCTTATGGCAGTGTGACTTTGTGATTGCAATTTATTTGGTGAAAACCGTTGCGGTTCAGCCTTATGCGACAAAGAAAACGGGGGGGGATATTTTGTTGATTTACAATAAAATAATAATTACCAACAAAACAATATCCTGCAAACGCAAAACGTTTGGCAAACCGCAACGCGCCAAAGGCGGCAGCACACAAAAGCATCGGGATTGCAAGCGTCAGTAATTCCATTTTTCAGTCATGTAACAATGCAAGTATAAGGAAATTACTGATTGGTCACACCATAAACACAAATAGTGAATGAAAAAATATTTTGGGCACGGGGCATAGAAAAGTCGTAAAACATCAATTTTTTTCAACCTTCAGTAATTCTATCAGCAATGAACCGCTTCAGTAAAAATGTCATAAAATAAGGAAATGTATAAAACTGTCCGTTAAAGCCTACATTCTTGTAGCACAGCTTAATACCATACTTGATATTGTCGTTTTGTTTTATCAGTTTGACAAGCGATTTTGTGGCGTTATCGGTAGCTTTCACCTCAACAGGAATCAGTGTTTCGGCATCGCGAACAAAGAAATCCATCTCAACGGTCGATTTTTCGTTCTTGTAACAATACAGCCCAAAGCCAGATTTCACAAGCATCTCACCCACAACATTTTCATAAATGGCGCCTTTGTAGGTGTTGAAGTTACGGTTCCTGAACAAATCAATCTGCGCCTCATCTTCCATTGAAGCTACCAGCAGCCCTGTATCGTGATAATAAACCTTGTAGTTGTTAGGATTGTAATTGCCCTTCAGCGGCAGTTCAAGCGAGTCTAAATAGTAGCAAATGTTGACGATACCCGCATCGCAAAGCCAATCGACGGTACCGACATACTCACGGTTTCGTGCACCTTTTGCAACCTTCGAAATCTGAAATTTCTTGTTGTCTTTTGCCAGATAAACGGGAATATGCATATAGATATTTCTGACTTTTGCTTTATCGATTCCGATAGCATATTTGGTAATATCTTCTTCATAATCAAGCAAAAGTTTCTTTTGAATTTTCAATATGCCCGAAAAATTGCCCTGTTTTACAAACTGTTTCACCACTGCCGGCATTCCGCCTGTCAGCATAAATTCCTTGAAATTGCTGAACATTTTTTCAAGAATGGCATCAGGCAACGGCTTCACATCGCGCATATAATTGTAAAGGTCATCAATCTGCTCGTCAGTATATCCTTTCGCCCACAGAAATTCTTCTAAATCAAGCGAATGCATCTCATACTCTTCTTTATAACCAACGCTGTTAGATTCTATCTCATTGTAACTTATGCCCATCAGCGAGCCAGAGCATATAACATCGAACCGTCCGTCGATATCAAAAGGTTTAAGACTTGTCGCACAATTCGGACAGGCTTGCAATTCATCAAAGAAAATCAATGTTTTATGCGACACAAATTGGAATTTCGGATTGATGGCGGACAACTGCTTTATGATTTCATCGACAGAAAAACCGTTGTCGAAAATAGTTTTGTAATACGGCTCTGTCGCAAAATTCACTTCAACCAAATGACTGTACGTTTTGGCAAATTTCTCTATAGAATAGGTTTTACCAATCTGCCGTGCACCTTTTACTATCAATGGCTGACGTTTTTCTTTTGATTTCCAATTTATTAGAAAGCTGTCAATTTTTCTTCTCATCGTTATTCAGCAATTATTCATCACAAAATTCCGAACAAAAATGAGTTAAAAATCACAAAATTCCTAACTTTTTAGAGTAAAAAATCACAAAATTCCTAATTTTTTGGGGGATAAAAATCACAAAATTCCCATACAATTGTGTAATGTTTAAAGAGTAATGAGTAAAGATTAGTTTACGTTTTAATGGTTGCGTTTAACAATTCTCCGATTAAACAAAAATATATCTTTGCTACAAACTGATATTGAAAACTATGGCATTGGATTTAAACAAGTTGACAGGCGGCGGCACGTGGCGCGACGCGGCAAAGGCGGTCGTCTATATTCTGGTGGGCACATTTGTGCTGTCGCTGGGTTTTGTGCTGTTCATCAACCCCTACAAGATTGTGCCGGGCGGTGTTTACGGCATCTCCATCGTCATTCACCACTCCACCAAAGGCCTGTTCGACCTGTTCCCCGACGGCACGCCAATCGGTCTTGTGTCGGCTTGCCTCGACACCATTCTGACCATTATCGGTACGAAGATTCTGGGGCCACGCTTCGGCTTCAAAACGGTGCTGGGCTTCATCTCCACGGCAGTGTTTATGGATACGCTCACGGCCTTCATCGGTGAAGACGACCCGCTCGGCCTTGCCGACGACCTGCTGCTGGCATCGGTGTTCGGCGCAACCATCATCGGCATCGGGCTGGCCATTGTGTTCAAGTCGAAGGCCACATCGGGCGGCTCCGACATTATTGCGGCCGTCATTGCCAAATACACGCACCTGCCCATCGGCCATCTGCTCATCTATGTAGATAGCGCCATTGCCTTGCTGGGACTTATCGCGTTCAGCGACTGGAAGATACCATTGTACTCGTGGCTGGTGATTTTCATCACGGGCAAGGTGGTGGATATGATTCTGGAAGGCGCCGGGCACGAGAAAATGCTGCTCATCATATCGGATCATCACGAAGAAATCCGCGAACGTCTGCTCAACGATTTGGGTCGCGGCGGCACCTATCTGAATGGTGAGGGAATGTATGGTGGCACGCCTAAAAAGGTGATTTACACCATTGTTGACCGCCGCGAAGTGCTGATTCTTGAAGAGCACATCAGCCGCATCGACCCTAATGCGTTTGTGGCCGTGATTGAGGCAAACGAGATTCTTGGCGAAGGGTTCAAGTCACTGTCGGAAAAGACAAAAAGTTGATAGGTTTAGCGCTCTGCTGTTTAAAAGGTTTAGACTTCAGGCAACAGATTTATAACATCATTCCTTGCCGGATTAAATTTTCATTTTTCCGTAGTCTGACGACCGTTGTCTTTAGTCCTTATTCCACCGTCACGCTTTTTGCCAGGTTGCGCGGTTTATCGACATCGAGACCACGCGAAACCGACGAGTAATAGCCGAACAACTGAAGCGGTATAACGGTCAGGCTTCCAGAAAAATGTTCATCGACAACCGGCACGTAAATAGTGAAATCGGCAGTATCCTCAATATCATAGTGCCCTGCCGATGACACAGCCATCAGGTAAGCACCGCGCGATTTGCACTCAACCATATTCGACACGGTCTTCTCGTAGAGACTGTTCTGAGTTAGAATGCCGACCAGCAGCGTGCCGTCCTCAATCAAGCTTATGGTTCCGTGCTTGAGCTCGCCGGCAGCATAAGCTTCCGAATGCACATACGAAACCTCTTTCATTTTCAGGCTACCCTCGAGAGCCACTGCATAGTCGATACCACGACCAATGAAAAAGGCATCGTGGGCGGTCGAGAATTTCGATGCGAACCATTGAATGCGCTCCTTGTCCTCGAGCAGGCTCTTGGCCTTGTCGGGAAGGGTTTGCAGTTGTGCGATATAGTATTTGTATTTTTCTTCGTCGATTACGCCACGTTCGAATGCCAACTCAACCGCAATGACGTATCCAATAAGCATTTGCGCGCTGTAGGCTTTGGTTGTTGCCACAGCAATCTCAGGACCGGCAAGCGTGTAAAGAACATGGTCGGCCTCGCGGGCGATGCTGCTGCCCAAAACATTGAGAATTGCCAGCGTTCGGATGCCGCGCGATTTGGCTTCGCGCAAAGCGGCAAGGCTGTCAGCCGTCTCTCCCGACTGCGAAATGACAACCACAAGCGCATTTTCTTGCAAGATTGGGCAGTGATAGCGGAACTCCGATGCCACATCAACCCTGACGGGGATGCGGGCTATGTCCTCAATCACATATTTTGCCGCCATTCCCACATGCCATGCACTTCCGCAGGCCACAATGCTGATTTCCGATATGTTGCGTGCGATTTCGGGGGTGATTCCACTTTTGGTAATGTCGAGCCGTCCGTCTTTCAGAAGTGAATTGAGCGTGTCTTGCAAAGCCTTTGGCTGCTCGTGAATCTCTTTAATCATAAAATGCTCAAAACCACCACGCTCGGCAGCATTGGCATCCCATGTAATGTGGACGGTTTCTTTCTCGACAAGTTCACCATCGATATTGAAAAAGCTCACCTTGCCTGCCTCAACACATGCCATCTCGCAGTTGCCCACGTAGTAGATGTCCTGAGTGTATTTCAAAATGGCCGGTACGTCTGATGCTATGAATGTCTCGCCTTTGGTTACGCCAATAATCATCGGGCTGTCCTTGCGGGCCGTCCAAATCTGATTTTGGTGGTCGCTGAAAAGAATGGCCAATGCGTATGAGCCGCGGATGCGCATCATTGCTTTGGCTATGGCCTGCGCCGGAGTTGAGTATTTTTTATAGTAGTAATCGACAAGTTTTACGGCCACTTCGGTATCGGTCTGCGAGTAGAATACATAACCGGCCTTTGTGAGTTTTTCCTTCAGTTCGGTATAGTTTTCGATGATGCCGTTGTGAACACCTACCACCGCCGAACTATCTGGTTCTGAGCCCGAAATGTGTGGGTGAGCGTTGGCCTCGTTTGGCTCTCCGTGAGTTGCCCAGCGTGTATGACCGATTCCAATGCAACCTTTCAATGTACGACCTCCGTCAACCTTCTCCGACAATATTTTGAGCCTTCCTTTGGCCTTTACCACAGTAGTGTGGCCATCGGTGTTGCGAACGGCTATGCCCGCCGAATCGTAGCCTCTATACTCCAGCCGACAAAGGCTGTCCATCAATATCGGTGCTGCTTGTTTTGGCCCTACATAGCCCACTATTCCACACATAATCCAATCGTTTTAATGTTCGTTTTCAGCCCGATTTTCAGGCTATCAGTTGTGCAAAATTACGGCAATCAGTTTCGCAGTCGCTCTAGCAGACACGCATTTACGGATTTTTCTTATTTTGCACGAGTCGGAGCATTATCCGCTTTATCGTCTTGACCAAATTCTCTCAAAATCCCCGTTTCGTATACAGCAACCCCCGTTTTGTATACAATTCAAAATTGATGATTGGCGGCCACCTACTTTTGGCACCAGAATCAAAAAACAAAATTGAATATGAAACGGATTTTATTTCTTGCAGTTTGCTTAATGCTTCAGAATCAGATTGTTGAAGCGCAGTCGTTCACTCAAAACATTAGAGGCGTGGTTTTCGACGCGGCGTCAGGGATGCCAGTGCCGTTTGCCACTGTTTACGTTGAGGACCAGCCGACACAGGGTGCGGTAGCCGATACCGCAGGTCGGTTTGTGATTAAAAACGTGACCGTCGGCCGCCATACCGTCATTGTTCAGACAATCGGCTACGAACCGCTGATAATGAAAGAGTTGATGGTGTCGTCGGCAAAAGAGACATACATTGAGGCAGGTTTGCACGAGTCGGTGACAGCGCTTGACGAGGTTACGGTTCGTCCGCAAATTAACAAGCAGCAGCCGCTCAACAAGATGGCTTCGACGGGTGCTCGAATGCTCTCGATTGAAGAGGCCAGCCGCTACGCAGGCGGTTTCGGCGACCCCGCACGTTTGGCAAGTTCGTTTGCGGGTGTGTCGCAGGACGGCTGCACCAACGGCATTTCAATCCACGGCAACGCACCGCATTTGCTCGCGTGGCGCATTGAGGGTATCGAGATTCCGAACCCCAACCACTTTGCCGACATTTCGGTGGCAGGCGGCGGATTGGTGTCGTCGTTAAGTGCCTTTGTAGTAGGTAATTCCGATTTCTTTACGGCGGCTTTCCCTGCCGAATATGGCGATGCCGTTTCGGGTGTTTTCGATATGAAACTGCGCCAGGGCAACAACGACAAATATGAGCACACCTTCCAGTTGGGCACTTTGGGAATCGATTTTGCGTCGGAAGGCCCAATCGGCAAGGACCGAAAGGCTTCATACATAGTTAATTACCGATATTCGTCATTGGGTTTGGCGTCGAAAATGGATTGGGTTGATATGGGCGGCGAAGTGGTTGATTATCAGGACTTGAACTTCAAGATTAATCTGCCTACAAAATCGGCGGGAACGTTCGCTGTTTGGGGCACGGGGCTTATCGACACCGACGAGAAAATCGTTTCCGACACCACCGAATGGGAAACCAGTTTCGACATAAATCAGGGAAAATCGAAACAAAAAATGGGCGCTATCGGCCTGAAACACCATATTTTACTACCGCGCGGCGGACAACTCACAACCACTTTGGCCGCCACCGCCAACACAATGGAAGCCGACCGTAAGTCGTACAATTTCAGCACTAACGCCTACGACCTTCCCGCTGTTGTAATGTCGACAAGTTACACCGACCTGATTGCCGATGTGGCCCACAGCCGCAAGGTTTCAGCGCGCTACACAATGAAAAACGGCGTTCACTACACGCATTTCCTTTACGACATTCAGATGCAGCACGGCGACACTATCGGACAGCCGCTCTACACGGTGTTTGAAGCCGATGGCGAGTCGGGGTTGCTGTCGGCCTACACAAGCCACCAGTTGAGTTTGAGCAACGAGTTGACGCTCACCGCGGGTCTGAATCTCGAGAGCCTGCGCCTGAACGGTGCCGTCAGCCTTGAGCCCCGTGTGGGACTGCGTTGGCAGCCGACCGCCCGCTCGACTTTCGCTGCCGCATATGGTCTGCACAGCCGCCGCGAGAAAACCGATGTCTATTTTGTGAAAATCGGCGGCGAATTGGTCAACAAAGACCTTGATTTCACTAAAGCACACCACTTTATGCTGTCGTACAGTCTGAAACTCACCGACAATTCGTTGCTCAAAATCGAGCCGTTCTACCAGCACCTTTATAATGTTCCTGTTGAGGAAGGCACTTCGTTCTCTGTGCTCAACCATATCAATTATTATATCGACAAGGCATTGGTTAACAAAGGTTTGGGAAGAAATTACGGTGTCGATATCACGCTTGAGCGATATCTGAACAACGGTTGGTACGGAATGACCACGGCTTCGATTTTCAGTTCGCGCTACCGCGGCGGCGACGGCAAATGGTACCACTCGCGCTACGATAGAAACTACGTAATCAATGTGTTAGGCGGCAAAGAGTGGATGTTTGGAAGCGAGAAGCAGAATGTTTTTGCGCTGAACGCGAAAATCACCGTCCAGGGTGGCGACCGTCACGCGCCAGTGGCCGACGATGTTACGCCCTACGAGATTATCCATTCGTCGGAAGGTGCCGCACGCCTTGACGAGACCCGCGCCTTCACCGAGCAGTACGGCACGGCCATTGCCTACAACTATTCGGCCCGCGTCACCATTAACAAACACCGCGTGTCGCACAGTTTCGTTATCGATATGACTCAAAACAAGGGCTACTACGACCACGTTTACAACCTGCGCACCCACAAAATTGAGCCGTACACCGTGAAACTGACTCTGCCAAATATTGCTTATAAACTTGAATTTTAATAAGTTGATGGATGTTTAAATTTGCTAACACAGATGTTACTAACAAGTTTGTTACTAACAATGTTGTTAGCAAATTAAAAAGTAATTATCTTTGCCGATATAAATGATGTAACTATGGACAATCCGTTTGTATATGGAGTAGCAGCCGACAACGCACATTTTATCGGCAGAGAAGATGAGGCAAGGCGTCTGATGATGAATTTTAGCAATGGCATCAACACCATTCTGATTTCGCAGCGGCGATTGGGCAAAACTTCGCT
>JAGCFC010000172.1 GCA_017650325.1 Salinivirgaceae bacterium
GCCTATCAGTCGGGACACATCCACATTCACGATTTGGGATTCTTGAGTGTTTACTGCGTGGGTTGGGATTTGGAAGACCTTCTGATGACTGGTTTCACGGGCGTTCCTGGCAAGATTGAGAGCAGTCCGGCAAAGCATCTGCGCACCGCTTTGGGGCAGATTGTCAACTTCTTCTACACAATGCAGGGCGAGGCTGCGGGCGCACAGGCATTCTCGAGTTTCGACACCTATCTGGCACCATTCATCCGTTACGATAATCTTGATTACGAAGGTGTTAAGCAGTGCTTGCAGGAATTTATGTTCAATATCAACGTGCCAACGCGCGTCGGATTCCAAACACCGTTCACAAACATCACGCTCGACCTGAAGGTGCCTGGCAACTTGAAGGACCATCCGGTAATCATCGGCGGAAAAATGCAGGACCTGACCTACGGCGATTTCCAAGCCGAAATGGATATTTTCAATGCGGCTTTCGCCGACGTTATGTCGGAAGGCGACGCTCACGGAAGCGTCTTCTCGTTCCCGATTCCAACCTATAACATTACCAAGGATTTCGATTGGGACAATCCGGCTTACGCCAAAATTTGGGAAATCACTGCCAAATACGGCATTCCATACTTCTCGAACTTTGTCAATTCCGATATGAGCCCTGATGACGTGCGCAGTATGTGCTGCCGTCTGCGTCTCGACAAACGCGAACTGCAGAAACGCGGTGGCGGCTTGTTCGGTGCCAATCCGCTCACGGGCAGCGTTGGCGTGGTGACTGTCAATCTGCCGCGTTTGGGCTACGAGTCGAAGACTGAAGCCGAATTCTATCAGCGTCTCGACAAACTTATGGATTTGGCCAAAGAGAGCCTTGAGACAAAACGTAAAGTGATTGAAAATCTGACTGAAAGAGGTCTTTATCCATACTCGAGGTTCTATCTGCGCAACGTCAAAATGCGTTCAGGCCGCTATTGGAAGAACCACTTCTCGACCATCGGTATTGTTGGTATGAACGAGTGCTGCTTGAACTTCCTGGGCAAGAGCCTTGTCGACGAGCAAGGACATCAGTTCGCAGTTCGCGTGCTTGACCATATGCGCGCCAAACTTGCTGAATTCCAAACTGAAACTGGTAACATTTACAATCTTGAGGCAACACCGGCCGAGGGCACATCGTACCGTTTGGCTAAAATCGACAAGGCCGAATACAACGACATTGTGACAGCCAACGAGGAGCACGTGCGTCGCGGCGCGAAGCCTTACTACACCAACTCGAGCCAATTGCCGGTTTACTTCACCGACGATCTTTTCGAGGCTCTGACATTGCAGGACGATTTGCAGACGAAATACACTGGTGGAACTGTCTTCCACACATTCGTGGGCGAGAGCCAACTCTCGAGCGCAGCCGTTAAGAAACTGATTAAGAAGGTGACCTCAACGTTCCACCTGCCTTACATCACGCTGTCGCCGACATTCAGCATCTGCCCCGAGCACGGCTACATCTACGGCGAGCACCACAAATGCCCGAAGTGCGAGGCCGAAGGACAAGAGACTGATTGTCAAGTTTATTCACGCATCGTCGGCTATCTGCGCCCAATCGAGCAATGGAACGACGGCAAGCGTCAGGAATTCAGCGAAAGGAAATTGTTTGATAAATCGATAATGTAAAAAGGTTAGAGGTTTAGAGTTTAGAAGTTTAGAAAGTTGAGAATGTTTAGGTTTCTTGACTTTCTAAACTTTTTTAATTTATTGATATACTGATAGTCAGTTTGTTTTTTGGGGCTTCGATTTGCGATTTTTTAGATAAAACTCATTTAGCCTAAAGCAATTTTTCCATTTGAATTTCATTCCATATCTTTGAAAATCTTTATCGCGTTGGGCGATAGGCGATAAAAAAGCATTTTAATGTTTGCGGTAAAAACAAATGTGTATAGTTTTGGAACATAAATAGATATTATGGAACAACAACTTAAGAACCTGCCAATCGGCATACAGGATTTTGAGAGCCTTCGCAACGACGGTTATCTTTATTTGGATAAAACCGCGTTAATGTACAGACTTTTATCGACAGGCCGGTATTATTTTCTGTCGCGCCCGCGCCGTTTCGGTAAAAGTCTGCTGATAAGCACTTTGAAGGCGTTTTTCTTGGGTAAGAAAGAGTTGTTCAAAGGATTGGCAGTTGAGCAGTTGGAAAAAGAATGGGCTGTGCACCCGGTTCTGCATTTGGATTTGAACACGGCAAAATACATAGAAACAGGCGCTTTGGATAGTATGCTGAACAATGCCTTGGTTCAATGGGAGAAACTATATGGCGCCGAAGAATCGGAAACCGAATTCGGAATGCGTTTCGAAGGTGTTATCCGCCGAGCATACGAAAAAACAGGCCGCCGCGTGGTGATTCTTGTCGATGAATATGATAAGCCAATACTGCAAACTATTGGAAATGAGAAACTTCAGGATGACTATCGTTCTACTCTC
The DNA here is from genome assembly GCA_017650325.1 of Salinivirgaceae bacterium. Classification (GTDB taxonomy): domain Bacteria; phylum Bacteroidota; class Bacteroidia; order Bacteroidales; family SZUA-534; genus RUG13583. Next base: position 2,461 of record JAGCFC010000172.1, read on the forward strand.
AAATCCTTCTACGGCGCGCTCAAAAGTATGGATGGCTGCATAAAATTCGCTATGCTCACGGGTGTTACCAAATTCGGCAAAGTGAGCGTTTTCAGCGATTTGAACAACCTGAAAGACATATCGATGGATAATCGATTTTATAATCTTTGCGGCATTGACAACGAAGAACTTAACGGCGTTTTACGACCATACGTTGAGCGGTTGGCCAATGTCAGGAAAACAAGCATTGATGAAGCATATGCTGAATTGATGCGCCAATACGATGGTTATCATTTCCGTGAAGATGCACCAGGAATGTACAATCCATTCAGTGTACTAAACTGTCTCGACAAATGCGAGTTCGGCAGCTATTGGTTCGAGACCGGCACACCTTCATACCTTGTTGAGCTGCTCAAACGGCATAAATACAACCTTGAGCAGATGGCCAACGAAGAAGTTGACGGCGACCTGCTCAACTCGATTGATTCCGCTTCCACTAACCCCATTCCTGTGATATTCCAAAGCGGCTACTTGACTATAAAAGGTTACGACGAGCGCTTCGGGCTCTACAGATTGGGCTTCCCGAACCAAGAAGTGAAAGAAGGATTTCTGCGCTATTTGCTGCCCAACTACGCGTCGTCGGTTGAACAAGGAAGGACCAATTTCCACATTATGAACTTTGTGCGCGAGGTTGAATCGGGCAATGTTGACGCCTTTATGCAGCGCCTGAAAAGCTTCTTTGCCGACACACCGTACGAATTGGTGCGCGAGCTCGAGAACCACTATCAAAACGTGCTTTACATACTCTGCAATCTTTGCGGACTCTACACCAAAGCAGAATACCACACAGCGCAAGGCCGCATTGATATGACAATTGAAACGGCTGACTATGTTTACATTTTCGAGTTTAAATTTGACAAAACAGCCGACGAAGCCCTGCAACAGATAAAAGACAACAACTACGCCGAGCCCTTCCGCGCAAGCGGCAAACGGATAGTTTTGATTGGCGCCAACTTCAGCAACAAGCTGCGCAACATTGAAAACTATGTGGTTGAGAATCTATAACAGGCAGAATATTAATATTAAAAAGAAACAATAAAATCATGAACGCCAAACATTTATTATTAGCCACTGCAGCAGCATTTGTGGCTTTGAATTTTACAAGTTGCAAGGAAGATGAATTTGACTTGTCATTTGAAAATTGTGTTGAAAAAGTCAGTCCTATTAGTATTAGCGATGGAGATACCATATGCTCAAAAACAATAGGATTTCAAGGTGCTTCTGCAATAATAAAGGATGGGTTATGGATGGTTCGGAGTTATTCTTTGACATATATAGGCTTATCGAAAGACAAAATGAAGCTGTTTTCTGGTAAAAAAATTGATTTACAGCCTTTTGTAACATATTATATTGAATCCACACCATATATAGTTCACGATAACGATACTGTATTTGGCGAAAAACAGGAAATAAAATTCTATTCAATTCCAAAAACCGAATTGGTTTTAACCGCTGATTATGGTGATGGCGATATTGCCGCTAATATTCATTGGAAGCTGCGATATTATTATGAGGAAGAAGATAAATATGTTCGCCCAGACCCTAATGCATATGAGGAATTACAGCACACTTATTATGATTATGATGGGACACCATCTGCAGTTAATGTGAGTTTAATTACAAGTTATGACACAACCTATAGTAAGGATGCTTTAGATTTTCCTGTTGATGTCGATTCGTGCTACATTAAGCAAGGTGGCACATACGGAAAGCCTGATTATCCAGCCTACATATACAGATATTGGAAGGACGGCAAGACAATAATGTATTACGACCCAGTGATATATGATTTCTGCTTTAACATTAAAATACCATTGGGCGAAGAAGAGTTTAGTGTGAAAGATACAATCCGCAGTATTTTAATGGATAAAAGCAATTGTGTGTGTGACTATGAGTTCAATATATACAGGACAACAAAAATTGGGAACAAAGTATGGACCATTGATAATTTCAGGGGGCATGTAAAGGATTCATATGATGGTGCAATTTACTATCCTGAAGTTTCACCATTTTATGGCAGACGCGAGTGTTTATATGCAAGTCATAAAAAAATCAATTCTATACAAGGATATCATGTTGCAACAGAAAATGATTGGAATGATTTAGAAAACTTCTATGGAATTGTGTATCCAGACAATGAGGAAGAACTTAGTCTTACAGACAGGGATATTCAACAAAAACTATTCAGAGAGGACTCATCACTGCAAAAATACTTCTCGACAGGAGGGGCATGGTTTGAATTATTATCAGCTTTTGGTTGGCAGGATGACAATGGAGACTTTGTTAATGAGCAAGGAGCATTTAATGCCATTCCCGCAGGGTTTGAAGTGGATTCCACATGTCAGGGAATCAATGGCAGTTATAGGCATATAGAAATAAAAGGCGTATATAGAGTAGCAGTTATACACTCTTATGGCAATAATGCCACTAGGATAATATCAAGACACTATGAAGGAATAGCTAAATGTGCACCTAGTGGGTTGAGAACCAATTTAGTTAGTATCAGGTTTGTAAAAGACTAAATATGTGTAAAAAGGTTGTTTTTGTCGTTTTATTGTATTTGCTTTGATAGCAGTCAGGTCTATTGACAACAAAAAACTGTGATAAAGACAACAATAAGCACCAAACAATGAAAATCGCCGGACTTGTAAAGCAGAGTTTCATCGACTATCCCGACCGAATGGCTTGTGTGATTTTCACGCAGGGGTGCAATTTCCGCTGCGGCTATTGCCACAACCCGTCGTTGGTGTTGCCGCATTTGTTCGGGCAGAACAAACTGATTGAAGAACAGGAAGTTCTGCAGTATCTCGAAGGTCGTAAAGATTGGCTCGAGGGCGTGGTGATTACCGGTGGTGAGCCGACTATCCACGGCGACTTGCCCGATTTTATCAGGAAAATCAAGCAAATGGGATACTGCGTGAAACTCGACTCGAACGGCACCAATCCCGATATGCTTGAGCAACTGCTTGCGGCTAAACTGTTGGATTTCATTGCAATGGACATCAAATCGAATCCTGACGCCGAGAGTTATTCAAAAATCATCGGCAAGGACGCAACTGCCATAATGCCAAACATTTGGCGGTCGATAAAGATTATCCAACAGTCGGGCATCGGCTACCAATTCCGCACCACGCTTGTTCCGCACGTGCATCCCGTTGGCATCGCCGACGACATTATCAACTTCCTTGAGTACGACAATAATTTCATAACCCAACAATATCGCGACGGTGACACGGTGGCGAAGAATTTGGAGTGATTCGGGTACTATGAATTATAATAATAGTTACTTTTGATACAAATCTATATAAATCAGTTTGTAAATGAGAAACTATTCACACTTAAAATCCATAGCTATTATTGCTTTGTCTCTATTAGTTTGGGTGAGTTGCAAAAAAATTGATAAGAAAGCCGTTGATCTGGGATTGCCAAGTGGAACTCTTTGGGCAAATTGTAATGTTGGAGCTGATACATGTTGGGGCATAGGTGATTATTTTGCTTGGGGAGAAACAGCCGATAAAGAGTATTATAGTTGGAGTAATTATAAGTATATGGAACCAGGAGATTTTGATTATCTGTCTGATCCTGAAATGAAAAAAGAGTACCTGCAAATCAATAAATATCAAATTCCCGATTGGAATTATGGCATTTGGTACGATGTTAAGTTTATTGGAGATGGTAAAAAAATACTTGATTCCATTGACGATGCCGCATCAACCCAGTGGGGCGGTGATTGGTGCATGCCGACTGCAGATGATTTCCAGGAATTAATTGACAATTGTGCAATGGAATGGATTTATAATTATGACAGTACTGGAGTCGATGTGTTAGTGTTTATCGGTAATGGAGATACAATTTTTTTCCCGCATATGAGCCATTGCTACGATTCAGGGATGGATTTTTGTTGTTATTGGTCGCGTGTGCTTTATAGAACGGAGCGGGCGTGGTGTTTTAGCTTCGCATCTGCGGGAGATTTTGTGATTACTAATTCGGAAAGATGGGATTGTCTACTTATTAGGCCAATTTGCCCAAATAGGGGTGATGTAAATGGACATGAAGCGGTTAATCTTGGTTTGCCATCCGGAAATCTTTGGGCTACTTGTAATGTCGGTTCAAATAAACCGTATGAATATGGCGGGAATTTCGCTTGGGGAGAAATTGACAGTGTGGAGGAGTTGTCTAATTACGAATCTTATAAATTCATAACTCATACTGATGGAGAATCACGATTTAATGAAAAGTACAATAAATACCAGATTGCGGATGGTGAAACAAGACGTTCGTGGTATTATGTTGGGGATTTTGTTGGCGATTGGATAACTATACTTGATTCAAATGACGATGCTGCGACAGTTAATTGGGGTGAAAATTGGGAGATGCCAACAGATGTGCAGTTCAAGGAGTTAATGAACGAGTGCTTTTGGGTGTGGACTAAACAATATGATTCAACCCAACAAGCAGGATACATCGTTTTTAAAGCTAAAAATGATTCGGATAAAGGGAAACGTGTTATGGAAAACGAAAGTCAATTGTATAATTATTCGTTATCCGACACTCATATTTTCCTTCCAGCAGGTGGGGAGAGACCTTTTGGGTATGTAAATTTTTATGGTTCTTATTGGACTAAGAATCTCTCGGAAAAAACGGAAAAAGCGTTTTGTCTTTCCTTTGGAGAAGTAAAGGTTACTACAGAAGATTGGTCACGCGGGGCTGGCTTTTCTGTTAGGCCTGTTTATAAACATTAGCTTGTAATTTGTATTTTGAGAGTGGTCATATGTAACATTGCCGGTTCTCTTGAGTACGACA
>JAGCFC010000173.1 GCA_017650325.1 Salinivirgaceae bacterium
TGTTTTATGCGCGAATTTGAACTCAAACCAATGCCCGATGGCTCGGAACCTTATATCGAGCTGAACAAACTCATAAAACTTTTGCGAATAAGCGAGAATGGGGCACAAGCCAACCTGTTTGTCGAAGACGGAATAGTAATGCTGAACGGGAAGACAGAAACTCGCAAACGAGCCAAGCTACGCCACGGCGATGTGGTTGAAGTATTGGGAAATACAATCAAGATTGTCTGATATCGGCATAAGGATTGGCTGTTGAAATTTAGCCGCCAAAAGGTGTTCCTATTGCTGGTTTTTGCCTTTTTCGCATAAAAAATCCTTGAAATCCTTGTTTTTTATTTTATGCAAACGTTTGTATTGTTGCAAAACAATAGTATCTTTGTCGAAATAAAAGTTTAGTATGGATACAATATCAGCCAGCGTTTTTCAGATAGAAGGCAACACCAGCCGCCCCACAGTTATTTTCAATGCCACAACTGGCCAGTTCAGGCTTTTGGGGCGTTCCATACTCGAGAATTCAATCCGTTTCTATGAGCCGATAACAAAGTGGATAGAGGCGTACATTAAGAATCCGGCCGAGAAAACCGAATTTCACATGGAGCTTGAGTATTTCAACACAAGCACCTCGAAATATCTTCTTCAGATTATGCAACAATTTGAGACTCTGTTCGATAAGGGAAGCGATGTTACCATCGTTTGGTACTATTCCGACGAGGATATGCTGGATTTAGGAAACGATTATCAACAGATTGTCAGGGTTCCGTTTGAATTTAAGAAGCTGGCATAATTTGTTAATTATCAGACTTTTTGCTCTATTCTAATGGCCCTGCTTTTAGTTTATCTTTTAATCGCATTGCTGGTTTCGTTCCTATGCTCGGTGTCGGAATCGGTAATGCTCTCAACATCAATTTCTTATGCCGAATCGGTGGCGCACAAGGGCAGAGGCGGGCGTATTCTGGTGCGGCTCAAGCGTAACATCGACCGTCCGCTGGCGGCCATTTTGTCGCTCAACACCATTGCCAACACAATTGGCGCGGCAGGCGTTGGCGCTCAGGCGGTTGCGGTGTTCGGCAACGAGTTTTTCGGCATAGCCTCGGGCGTTTTGACGGTGCTGATTCTTGTCTTTTCGGAGATAATACCCAAATCAATCGGCTCGAACTATTGGCGCGAATTGTGCGTTCCTATTGCGTATATTGTTCAATTTCTGATATATATCATTTTTCCGATAGTGATTGTGTCGGAATCGCTCACAAAGCTTTTTTCGCGCCGTCGCGGCAATACAGTCAGTCGTGAGGAGATTGCGGCACTGGCCAATATTGGCGAGCGCGAAGGTGTGTTCGAATCGAGCGAGGGCAAGATTATCAACAACTTGGTGAAGCTTAAATCGCTGAAAGTGAAGAGCGTAATGACACCGCGCACGGTGGTTGTCGCTGCCAGCGAGAACACCACTCTCGAGCGTTTTTTCAGCAACAAGGAGAACCTTCGCTACTCGCGCATACCGGTCTATAAGGAATCGATTGATGACATTACGGGCTTTGTGCTGAAATCGGATATTCTGCTTTATCTGGCCGACGGCAAAAAGAATGTGAAACTCAAGAATTTACGTCGCCCGATAATCAACTGCTACGAGAACACTTCAATTTATAATTTCTATAACATCCTGATTACCAGAAAGCAGCAGATAGCCCTTGTTATCGACGAGTACGGCGGCATGGAGGGCATTGCCACAATGGAGGATGTGGTTGAAACTCTGCTTGGTATGGAAATCACCGACGAATCGGACAGCCAGATCGATATGCAGAAGTTTGCCAAGGAACGCTGGAAACGTCGCTCGGCGGCTATCGATTTTTCGGGCGAGAAGGATGGAGGTGTCTGATTTGTTGCCTATTGCAATTGCCCCAAATCGTTTTCACCAATAAAAAAAGCGCACCCGTAGGTGCGCCCGTCATAACGGTTTGGTTAGTTGGTTATGACTATTCTTTAATAACCCGAGGATTGTATTCAAATAACGATTGGTTTTTGCGAAGTTCGCTTACATTCAGGTTGGCACGTACCCCGCCTCTGGGATTTGTAAACTTCACGTAAAAATCTTCAAGGTCAGGCACAACGTAGGAGAAGGATGTGACAGAAGGAGGCATAGGCTCAAATTCCATTAGAAACGTAAGAAAATCGCCAGAATATCCGTCTATCCAAAATAATTCATCCATAGGCAGATTACCGCCGCCAAACCGTTTGAGTTTGTACTGGTTACCGCGGTTGTCGACAAGCATTGTCCCAGACCTTACAGAGTAGTATTCGCTCATTGAGTTTTGTTCGTGGGCAATAGCAATATAGGTTGCCTCGGGTGTGTTCCAAATAGCCATTGTGCCTTCGCTGGTAGGTTTTATAAGGTGCGCGTCTTTGTAGCGCTGCCAGGTATCCCAATTGTCATTTTCATATTTTTCGCCCTTTCTTATAAAGGTTGGTGATTTGATTTGAGGAACGTCATCGTACTCTTTTTGGGATGTAGTTTCTCGTGTTAAAACGTACTCGACTCCACCCCGCATAGACCATATTGGAACAGTATATATTGACACACGTTCGGTGGTTTCGGGAAGTTTAGGAAAATAGATTTTTAAATCAAGAATATCGCCCTTTTTGGCTTTTACACCAAAGTGCTTCCTCGTACATTCGGGTTCTGTTCGCCTGATTCGATAATTAACACCTGTCTCCAAATCGACAATGGCTGTTTCCTGCATTGCAAGGAAAAGGTTGGTTACTTCGTCGGCTGGCATTGTGAAGAAACAGTGCAACACGGTTTCGTCGTTTTCAACAGCCAACATCCAATTGATAACAACCAAGTTAGCGTTTGGGTTATTGATAGTTGCATCTCGCATACCAGGGAACAAAGAGTCGTAGTAATTGCAGCTGATGACAGGTGCTTTAACCCAGCAAGTGTCTTTAATCCAACTGTTTTCGGTGCTTGGCCATCTAACGGATGTCCTTGTGTATTCAATATTCTCTTCATCGGTATAAGAAGTCGTAACCGGTGGCGGGCTGACCGTCATACAACATCTGCTTTTGTAAAGAATAGTTTGGTTTTCCGATTGAGCCACAACGTTGGCACAAAACAGAGCCATAATGCTTAAAATTGTTATTTTCTTCATATTAGTATGGAATTAATGATTAGTAATATGTATTGTAGTTTGCAAACGTCAAGTTGTTGTAGAACTGCTGGTAGCAGTCCGATTTATATTCAATGTCAATTGGTGCGTGAACACTGTAAATCATTATTTTAGAATTGCCTATTTGCTCGGCTATCCAAAGATAGTTCAGTCCGTTTGGCTCATCATCGATGGTGAAGAATATCTGCTGTTCAGAGTTGTTGAAGATGTAGCCAGGCGTGGTGTTGGAATATTGACTGGCCATCAGCAAAAAGTTTCCGAGAACATCGTAATCTTCTTTGACGGGAAAGACATAGAAAGACTCATCAAAGAGAGTGTCGTTGGCGATAGAGCACTCTGATTTTATTCTGCTTACGCCTTGATATTCAGCCATATTCAATATGAATTTATCCATTAGAGCAGGGTCGAGGTAGTTGCTGTTGTTTCCTGTCTGGTTTTCGGCGTAAGTGGTCGAAGCGGTATTGTTGGCCGACGCACTATCTGTGGTGGCGGCAGCAGGCTTGTTTGCGGCATATGCAGGCCTTTCCATTCGCAAATTCGGATTCGGATTCGGCGCAGGTTTCGGTTTCGCTTTTTGTTTGGGAGCCTCATCTTTCGGCTCAGGAACAGATGTCGGTTCCGTCACTGTGTCGGTTTTGACAGTGGTAGGTTGTTGGATTTTAGTGTTTTCATCGGCCTCTATTCTGGCAGTCATTCCCTTGTCTTGAATAGTTTTGTCGGCAAACAGAATTGCAGTGCCAATGCCCGCCACAACAGCTATGCAAGCTGCAGCAGCCACCCAACGCCATAGTTTTATGGTTTTGTGTTCAGGCTCGGCCTCTATCTTGCCCATAACATTGGCTAAAAAGTCATCGGGCACTTCGGCTGGCTGCCTTTTCGCCTCGCTTCGGCGCAAAGCCTCGCGTATGTCGTTGTCGTTAAACTTGTTCATATTCTTTCTGTCTAATTGTTATCAATAATTTTTTTCTAATTCGATGAAGCCTTACCGCTAGCGAGTTTGGCTCCGCATCCATTACGTAGGCAATCTCGTTCAAAGGCTTGTCTTCGTAATAGTAGAGGTGGACCAGCATCCGCTCGTCGGGTGGCAGTGCGTTGATTGCATCCTCCATCAGTTTGATGCGCTCCTCGTTGCCAGTCGAGAGTTCATCGTCGAGCAGGTTGCAATCTGCCACTGGTATTTCATCAATGTCAACATAATGTAATTTACGGCGTTTCAGATGGTTAATCGATTCGTTGTAGGCGATTCGGCTCACCCATGTCAGGAACGAAGCCCTTTGTTCGAATTTCTCGAACTTGTTGAAAGCCTTGACGAAAGCGTTTTGCGCCAGCTCTTCGGCATCGGCTCGGTTGCCCACCATTCGTGTCGTAAAATCAAGAACCTGTTGCGAATACCGTTTGACAAAGTATGCGTACTCGGCAGCCGCGGCCCTGTGATCGCCTGCATCCAAATATCCAGCTATCAGTCCGATACGCTTTTGTTCGTCGATGTTCGCTATTTGTATCATTCTGTCATTTAGACAACGGCACTTACAAAATATTACAGGGTGCCGTAATTTTTTTTGTTGTTTTTACAAAATAAATGTATTTCTGACGAAAATGCTGTCACTGACGCTGACGCTGACACTGACGCTAACACTGACACTGACGCTGACACTGACACTGACGCTAACAAAAAAGCTAACACTGACGCTAACGTTAACAAAAAACGAAAACACTGCCCCCAATCATTACTCACTACTCACTACTCACTAATCATTAATCATTAA
>JAGCFC010000174.1 GCA_017650325.1 Salinivirgaceae bacterium
ATGCCGAAACGAAAAAACTTGGCACAACAGTAGATACAGTGGTAAATGCGGCGGCAATGGGCAAAAGCGCCTCTTTCCCGCGCGTCTCGCCCGACGGCCGTTTCCTGCTCTACACCCTGTCGGACTACGGCAACTTCAGCATTTGGCACCGTGAAGCCGACCTGAAAATGATTGACATTGAAACTGGCGACAGCGTCGATATAAGTTCTATAAACAGTTCGTTGACTGAAAGTTACCACTCGTGGTCGAGCAACTCGCGGTGGGTTGTCTTCAGTTCGCGCCGCGGCGACGGACTCTACACCCGCCCCTACTTTGCGCACCTCAACACCGACGGAACATTCTCAAAACCAATGCTTTTGCCTCAACAAAATCCACAGGAATATTATCAAAAACTGTTCTTCTCGTACAATATTCCCGAACTGGTGAAATCAGAAATCGAAATGTCGGCAAGAGAAACCGACCTGCTGATTCGGGGAATGCAGAAGAAATAATCGCACTACTTTGTGTGACACAGCATTGTACAACAAACAAACATTTTTCGTAAAGACCTTTTTCTTGGTAATTCTGCTGTTTTTATCCGTCCACAACTCGAAAAAATATTGAGTTGTGGACGTGCAATAATTTTATAACTCGTCCATAACTCGAAAAAATGTTGAGTTATGGACGGGTAATAATTAATTATTGTCTATATTTGTACTATAAAAATCAGCAAAATGAATAGTATCATAGGCAGAGACAAGGAAACAGAGAGTCTGGAAAACCTTTATAAATCAAATCGTTCCGAATTTGTTATTGTATATGGGCGGCGGCGTATCGGGAAAACATTTCTGGTGAACACTCTGTTTGAAAAGCGTATGACATTTGCATACACTGGCGCAAGAAATCAATCGCAAAAGGTTCAATTGCAACATTTTGCAGAACAATTAAAGGCGTTCTCAAAGTCGAAATACGCACCCGAACTGAAAAATTGGGAAGACGCCTTCAAACAGTTGAAAGAGTTGATATTAGCGCTTCCTGCAACAAAACGCAAAGTGATTTTCTTCGACGAAATGCCGTGGATTGACACGCCCAAAAGTAGTTTTGTAGCGGCGTTGGAATATTTTTGGAACGCTTGGGCGGCTCAACGAACCGACATCATGTTTATTGCCTGTGGTTCAGCCACTTCGTGGATGGTTGACAAACTTGTAGAAAACAAAGGCGGCCTTCACAACCGCATAACCGCACAAATTTATTTGCGGCCGTTCACACTTGGTGAGTGCGAGCGGATGCTCGTCGCAAACAATTGTGTATGGGATAGATACACCATTCTGCAATGTTATATGACTTTTGGTGGCGTACCCTTTTATTTGACTCTTCTGAATCCGAAAGAGAGCCTTGCCCAAAACATAAACCGCCTGTTTTTTGAGAAAAACGCCGTAATGAAAAACGAGTTTGACGAACTGTTCAATGCGCTTTTCAATCAGGCCGACAGATACATCGAAGTGGTTTCAGCTCTTGCCCAAAGGCGTGAAGGATTGCAAAGGGCTGAAATTATTGCAGAAACATCGTTTTCGGGTGGCGGTCTGTCGAAAATTCTCGACAATCTCGAACGTTGCGATTTTATAACATCGTATTCAAAATATAAAAGCACAACAAGAAACTCATTTTACAGAATATCAGATAATTATCTGCTTTTTTATTTTAAATTCATTCGCGGCAACAATTCGAAAGACAATCATTATTGGACCAACAATCTTACAACACCTGCTGTGGCTGCGTGGCAGGGGTTCAGTTTCGAGACGGTATGTATTCAGCATCTCGAACAGATTAAAAAGAAGTTGGGAATCAGCGGAATAGCAACAAATTCGTGCTCGTGGCGGAAAAACGGCACCAAAGCGTCGCAAGGCACACAAATCGACTTGCTCATCGACCGCGCCGACCGCATAATTAATATTTGCGAAATGAAATTCTCGCAAGTACCATATTCAATATCAAAAGATTACGAAAACAATTTGCGTCTGAAAATGGCATACTTCATTGAAGAAACCAAAACACGCAAATCGCTTGCCCTGACAATGGTTACAACGTATGGCGTTTTGCAAGGCATCCATTCGGGAATAGTTAATAATGAAGTGGTTATGGACGACTTGTTTGTGAGTGCGGAATGAAACCGACTTGCTGATTCGGGGAATGCAGAAGAAATAAGGATTGGCGGCGAATTTTGCCAACCCCAAAATATCAAACTCGGGTGTGGAAAGTGGGGGAAAATAGTAACCATCCATTTGTTTGTCCTTTCAAAAAAACTTAACTTTATGTTGGTTTTTCAACTATTGAAATCGACAGTTGGGATGTCGGCAAGAAAAACCGACCTGCTGATTCGAGGAATGCAGAAGAAATAAAAATATTGAATAACAAATAAAACTTTGAATTATGGCTGAAATGGCATTAGGTTATGGTAGTGAATTTCAATTATTGCGGTATTTAGGACACCATCGTTTTTATTTGGATGAAGAAATAAAAAAAGTAATTGGAAAAGGTGATATTACTTGGATGGATTATCCTATAAACGACAAACGTGATTCCTGTGATGGGGAATGGACTGAAATTGAGTGTTTCAAAAAAAGGCCTGATTACAATCACATTAAGAATGAATGGGGAAAATTTTGGCCACAACGTGGCAATGCTCATAACTGGGATGGCATTTTTATACAAAATAAAATATGGTATTTTGTTGAAGCCAAAGCCCATTTAGAAGAAGCTCATTCCAAATGTACGGCTAAAGATTCAAATAGTATTGGTACCATCACAAGAGCCTTTGAAAAAACTTGTGGAAACAAACAGTTAGCCGAAAAATGGCAGCAATCAAATTGCTATCAGCTAGCAAACAGATTAGCCTTCATCTATTTCTGCACATTAATAGGTATTAAAGCCAAACTACTGTACATTAGTTTTGTCAACGGATATAGGTGTAATCCAACTAAAAATGTTATACAAGCAAGTGATTGGGAGAATAAATGGAAAGAAGAATATAAAACTTTGGAACTAAATGATGAGCTGAAATCTGATATTTATCACGTTACAATAGATTGCGAAAAAGGATGTGATACCCCTAATTTCTAATTTTCGCTGCGCTAAAAAAGTATTTTATACTTTTATTTCATTATCTTTGGCAAATAGAAACTTAAAACAAACGAGTATGAAACAACTATTTGCCACCGCAACTCTTTTAGCAACAGTCATTTGTGCCGTAGCACAGCAAAATCCGGTCATCAAAACCGTCTTCACCCCCGACCCGGCGCCTTACGTGCACGGCGACACGGTCTATCTGTTTGTGGACCACGACGAAGACGACGCCACTTACTTCAAAATGAAGGACTGGCTGCTGTTCAGCACCACCGATATGGTGAACTGGACCTATCTGGGCACACCCGTGTCGACTGAAACATTCAGTTGGGCGGCTCACGGCGACCGCGCTTGGGCATCGCAGGCGGTTGAGCGCAACGGCAAATGGTACTGGTACGTCTGCTGCAACACCAACACGGGTGACGACGCTCTGGCGGTGGCTGTGGCCGACAATCCGCAAGGACCCTACACCGACGCCATCGGCAAGCCGCTTGCCATCGGGTGCTCGTTCATCGACCCATCGGTGTTTATTGACGACGACGGCAGCGCCTACCTGATTTGGGGCAACAAGGGCTGCTGGTATGGCCGATTGAACGACGATATGGTCTCATTTGCTGACGGTTACAAAGAGATTCCAGGCTTTACCGACCCGGCTTGCTTCGGTCCCGAATCGAAAAAAATGAACTGGTGCAAGGGCAAGGAAGAAATGATGACCGGCTACGAGGAAGGCCCGTGGCTTATGAAGCGCAACGGCACCTACTACCTGTCGTACCCTGCCGGCGGCGTGCCCGAACATATGGCATACTCGACCGCAACATCGATTGACGGCCCGTGGACCTACCGCGGACGCATTATGGACGAGGCCGAAAACAGTTTCACCATCCACGGCGGCAACATCGAGTTCAAGGGGCACAACTATATGTTCTACCACAACGGCGCTCTGCCTAACGGCGGCGGATTCAAACGCGCCACCTGCATTGAGGAATTCGAGTTTCAGGCCGACGGCTCGATACCGTTCATTCCGTTCACCAAAACGGGCGTGAAACCCACCGGAACGCTCAATCCGTATGCCGTTACGCAGGCCGAAACAATGTCGGACTCGTGGGGCGTGAAGGTTGACCGAAGGGCCGGAAAGCGTCATTTTGTGACGTCAATCCACAACGGCGACTGGATTAAGTTGAGCAATGTCGATTTTGGCGACCGTCAACCGCAACTTGCTACGGTTGAGGTGCTTAACTGTCAGAATCCTGGTGTAATCGAGTTTTATGTCGATAACATTGGCGGACGGCCTGTGGCACAAGTCAAAGTCGGGCCCGAAAATGCTGTCTTCCACGGAAATATCACTGGCAAGGTGAGCGGCATCCACGACCTTTATCTGCTCTTCCGCGGCGGTGACAAGGAACTCTTCGATTTCGACTGGTGGAAATTCAATGTCGATGTAAATCAACCGATTATACAGACCAAATACACTGCCGACCCTGCACCGTACGTTCACGGCGACACCATCTATCTTTACACAACTCACGACGAGGACACGGCCAACGGATTCCAAATGTTTGATTGGCTGCTATATACATCGACCGATATGGTGAACTGGACCGACCACGGCGCGGTGGCTTCGCTCGACGATTTCAAGTACTACGACGGCAAGAACGGTGCGTGGGCCGAATGCGTGGTTGAGCGCAACGGCAAGTGGTATATGTATTGCCCCATTCACGGTCACGGCATTGGCGTGCTGGTGGCCGACTCGCCTTTCGGACCCTTCCGCGACCCGCTCGGGCAGCCGCTTGTATGGCAGAAGGAACATTGGTACGACATCGACCCGTCGGTGTTTATCGACGACGACGGACAGGCCTATATGTACTGGGGCAACCCGAATGTGTACTACGTGAAACTGAACGAGGATATGATTTCGTACTCGGGCAGCATTGTGCAGTTGGATTACAAGATTCCTGATTATCAAGAAGGTCCGTGGTTCTACAAACGCAACGGACACTACTATCTGGCGTTCGCGTCGACGTGCTGCCCCGAAGGCATCGGCTACGCAATGAGCGACAGCCCGACAGGCCCGTGGAAATATATGGGGCACATTATGAACCACACGCAGCGCACCCGCGGCAACCACCCTGGAATCATCGACTATAAGGGCAAATCGTTTGTTTTCGGTCTGAACTACGACCTTATGCACCTTGAAACCTACAAGCACCACGAGCGCCGCTCGGTTTCGGC